>JBEVVH010000011.1:9600-36047 GCA_040507245.1 Candidatus Thiodiazotropha sp. | reverse complement strand
CCGGGGCACTAATAGGCTGTCAAAGATCGAATCGATTTTGGTGGACTTGGATGTCCCAAAATCTTTCATGAGATCGAAGACTCGCTTGTGCCGACTATTAAATAATCGGCGACTTCCCCCAAACCTTTACCTCACGGCTTCCGTGGTCAGGCAAGCGGCCAGCCCCGAACCGCGCCAGTGGCGGTCCCATGCAGCACCCCGTATACTCTGCAGCTTATTTCACAACTGCCTTTTCTACCCAGTTTCCGATTGAGATGTATACGGTTACCAAAGAGATTCACTTCTGCTACGGACATCGCCTGCTGAACCATCAGGGCAAGTGCAAACACCTGCATGGTCATAACGCAACGGCGGTTATTCGCCTCGAATCGGAACAACTCGACAGCCTGGGCATGGTGTGCGACTTCTCCGACATCGGGGACTATGTCAAAACCTGGATCAATCAGAACCTGGACCACACCATGCTGTTGCATGCGCAGGATCCCGTATTACCCCTGTTGCAGGAGGCCGGTGAGACCGTCTACGTGATGCGTGACAACCCCACTGCGGAAAATATCGCCCGACTGATCTTCGAGCATGTGCAGGCCGGCGGCTTTCCCGTAGTGGAGGTGGCGCTGCACGAGACCGACAGTGCCCTGGCGAGCTACCGCAAATCCTGAACAACCCCTTGTGCCGATTCGCAGCCTGCCGGGATCCCAATAAAAAACCCCGCCAAACCCGCGATATCGCGGGATTGTGGCGGGGCTTGTATCGTGCGGGATTGGCCCGCAGCAACGCTCAGGTCAGTTCGTTGTAACCGCGCTCCTCGTGCAGCACGATATCGAGACCCTCGATCTCCTGCTCTTTGGTGACACGCAGCCCTACCAATGCATCCACCACCTTGAGAATCACAAAGGTCACCACCGCGGTGAACACCAGAGTGGCGATCACACCGATCAGCTGCACCTTGAACTGTCCACCCATGCTGGTGATGCCATCCGCGAATCCGTATCCGGAGAAGACGCCCAGAGAGGTGGAGGAGAAGATACCCGCCAGCAGGGTTCCCAGGATGCCGCCCACACCATGCACCGGAAAGACATCCAGGGAGTCGTCGATCCTCAATACCTGCTTCAGGTAGTTGGTCGCGGAAAAACAGATCATACCGGCCAGAACACCGATCACCAGGGCACCGGCAGGACCGACAAATCCCGAAGCCGGGGTGATGGTACCGAGACCCGCCACCATGCCGGTCACCGCACCCAGGGCGCTGGGTTTGCCGAATTTCAGCCACTCCCGCACCAGCCAGGTCATGGCGCCGGTGGCCGCTGAGATATGGGTCACCAGCATTGCCATGGAGGCATTGCCATCGGCCGCCAGGGCGCTGCCGCCATTGAAGCCGAACCAACCCACCCAGAGCATACCCGCGCCGGAGATGGTCATGGTCATATTGTGGGGCATCATCGAAGAGGTTCCGAAACCGCGCCGGGGACCCATCACCATCGCAGCCACCAGCGCGGCCACACCGGCGGTGATATGCACAACCGTGCCCCCCGCAAAATCGTAAAGCCCCAGCTGTTGCAGCCAGCCGCCACCCCAGACCCAATGGGTGATCGGTACATAGACCAGCAGCAGCCAGATGGCGCTGAACAGAAGCATCGCGGAAAAGCGCATGCGTTCAGCGAAGCCACCCACAATCAGCGCCGGGGTAATGATCGCGAAGGTCATCTGGAACAGCATGAAAAGAGATTCGGGAATGGACCCGGACAAACTCTCTTTGCCCACTCCGGCCATCAAGGCGCGACTCAGATCGCCGATCCAGTCATTACCCTCACCAAAGGCCAGGCTGTAACCCAGAACCAGCCAGAGAATCGACACCATTCCGGCTATCGCAAAACACTGCATCAGCACCGAAAGCACATTCTTGGTGCGTACCAGACCCCCATAGAACAACGCCAATCCAGGCAAGGTCATTAATAAAACCAATGCCGTGGATGTCATGATCCACGCGGTATCTGCACTATTCATCGTGTTCCCCCGGAAAGCAGCTGATTTATGGTTATAAATGTCGTGAAAGACCGTGAAATGTACAAAAATCCCTGAAAAAAATCAATTAAGCCAGTAATTTCATAAAGTTAGCCACTCCAGATCAGTAAAAAGCGCCTCAAGTTCCTGATTCTGCCGCCGATATTCCTGATAATCCCGCGGCTCATCGAGGTTCGAGCGACAGGATTGGTGAAAAAACTTGATATATTAGTAATTGTTAATATAATTTAGGCCATCAAAAAACTTTTTTATGCGGCGGCTTGAACCTAATGAAAGATGAGCTAAACAATGATGCTGCGGCACTCATGCTGGACGAGCAACCCGAACTCTTCCGAGTCGAGAGTGTCGACCATCTCCCCCCGCTCGCGCAAGACGAATCCTGTCGCATCGTCAAGCAATATTTCGATTTCCTGGAATACTCCCTGACCCGGCGAGTGGAGCCCACCGACATCGGTGAGTTGCGTGAAATGCTGGTGGAAATCTCGAAATTCATCCGTTCCGAAAAAACCGTGATCCGCGCAGACGGCTACCTGCGCATGCTCAAACGCCTGACCCGCATCTATGCCCAGGGCGTAAACGCCCGGGACGACCGGGCCTTCGCCGGCACTGCGGTCAACTTTGCGGACATCATCAACGTCCTGAGTCACAGCTACCCGGGTTACGACTACAGCGAATCCGTGGGCCTGCTGCTCTACTACATGAACAAACTC
Organism: Candidatus Thiodiazotropha sp.; assembly: GCA_040507245.1. Lineage (GTDB taxonomy): Bacteria > Pseudomonadota > Gammaproteobacteria > Chromatiales > Chromatiaceae > Thiodiazotropha. The sequence goes on along the minus strand of JBEVVH010000011.1, from coordinate 33,315 downwards.
TTCAGCTACCGGGAAGAGGGTTGGATCGATCTGTATGAGCAGTTGCTGCTGATGCCTGACACGACCCAGGTAATGCGCTTGCTGCGGGTCCAGCACATGCAGGAGATCCAGAACTGGATCGAAGAGGGCGTGGACAACCTGTTCACCATCTGGGACGAACAGCTGGAAGTGATCGAGCAGCTCAATAGCGAGATTCTTGAACTCGACCGCGCCATCGTGCAGGGCCGCAAGGCCCAGTTTCTCGATCGTCGCAACAGCCGACCCAACGTGATCTCACTCAACAAGCAACGGCAGCGCAACAACATCGCACAGATCCGTCAAGAGCGTGAAAAGCTGATTGAGGAACGGAATGCGAAGCTTGAACTGGCGGACCTGCTGAGTGAGAACATCCAGGAATTCACCGATCGGCTCACCGACATTCGTCGCAGCGCCACGATCCAGCTGGTCTGGAGCAAATCCTAAAAAAAAGGGCCTGACGTAAGTCAGGCCCTTTTTAGTATCACCGATCACGACCCCGCCTTCTTTTCCGCTGTGGAAAATCCATCGGCTCAATCGTACTTCCGAATATGGTAGCAAGGGGCAGATTTGAACTGCCGACCCCAGCATTATGAGTGCTGTGCTCTAACCAACTGAGCTATCTTGCCAGTAAGCTGTTTGAAGCATCTAACCCGAGCTAACCCAGCGAGCTAACCCAGACACCCATCCCAACAAACCATCCAAGAATCCGACATAAATCAATCTATGACCGGCAATCATGAGCAGGCACACTAAATCAACGAAGTTACCCAACCATGACTGAAACTATCCTGGAAACGCGCAATGCGGAGAATATCGCCTCTTTTCTCCGCAAATAATACAGAGAATAATTTTGCCAATACGGCAAATACAGGCCATAATTTCCGCATATAATGCGGAGAATAGTAATGTATATATGGGAAATAGCTAACTTTCCGAGTCTCGCCTGGGACGAAAAGAGCCTCATCAGTTTGCTGGCAGCGGTGTCTCGGGAGCAAGGACGACTGCTCGGAAAAATGGAGGCGCTGGGCTTTGAACTGCGCTGTGAAGCCCATCTCCAGACCCTCACAGAGGACGTGGTGAAATCAAGTGAGATTGAGGGTGAGATGCTAGAGCGTGAGCAGGTCAGGTCGTCAATCGCGCGGCGGCTTGGTATGGATGCCGGCGGCCTTGTTCCGACAGACCGCAATGTCGAGGGTGTCGTTGAAATGATGCTGGACGCGACCGGCAACTATGCCGCTCCTCTAACCGCAGAACGGTTATTCGCATGGCACGCCTCGTTATTTCCAACAGGGCGAAGCGGTATGGCCAAGATCCGGGTAGGAAACTGGCGCGACGATGGAAGCGGCCCCATGCAAGTCGTTTCCGGGCCGGTCGGCCGGGAAAGGGTACACTACCAAGCGCCGCCGGCAGAACGCGTGCCCGATGATATTGCGGATTTCCTGCGCTGGTTCGAACAACCGGGAGATATTGATCCTCTTCTGATTGCCGGGCTTGCTCATTTTTGGTTTGTCACCATCCATCCCTTCGATGATGGCAATGGTCGAATCGCTCGCGCTATTTCGGATATGGCGCTGGCTCGTTCAGAGAAAACCGTGCAACGCTTTTACAGCATGTCCGCGCAAATCCGCCGGGAATATAAAGACTATTACGATACACTGGAATGGACGCAAAAAGGTGATCTTAATATCACGAGATGGTTGAACTGGTTCCTGAACTGCCTTGGTCGTGCCATCGAAGGAGCTCAAGAGACATTGGGTTGTGTCCTTGATAAGGCCCGCTTCTGGGAACGCTTTGCCACAGAGGCTTTGAACGAACGACAAATCAAAATCTTAAACAGACTGCTAGACGGTTTTGAAGGCAAGCTCACAACATCCAAATGGGCAAAGCTTGCAAAGTGCTCTCAAGACACGGCCTACCGAGACATTCTGGATCTTATTGAACGAAATGCATTACAAAAAGACCCTCGCGGCGGACGTAGCACGAGCTATTCGCTGGTCAAATAATGAATTCGCTTGGAGAAATTCGACAGAATCCTGAACTCGGGCTGCTGCCAACAGTTTAAAAAAAGGCCTGACGATAGTCAGGCCTTGTTTCGTATGGTAGCAAGGGGCAGATTTGAACTGCCGACCCCAGCATTATGAGTGCTGTGCTCTAACCAACTGAGCTACCTTGCCAGTAAGCTGTTTGAAGGGCGGAGAATATACTGATGGCGCCCCCCGGTGTCAATATCAGACGTTGAAGCGGAAGTGGATCACATCCCCGTCCTTGACCACGTACTCCTTGCCCTCGGAGCGCAGTTTGCCCGCCTCACGGGCGCCCTGCTCCCCTTTGCAGGCGATGAAGTCATCGTAGGCAATCACTTCCGCACGGATGAAACCGCGCTCGAAATCAGTGTGTATGACGCCTGCGGCCTGGGGCGCGGTGGCCTTTGCCGGAATCGTCCAGGCACGTACCTCCTTGACCCCTGCGGTGAAGTAGGTCTCCAGACCCAGTAGCCGGTAGCCGGCCCGCACCACCCGGTTCAGACCGGGCTCTTCAAGACCCATGTCCGCGAGAAACTCGCCCCGCTCCTCCTCATCCAGCTCCACGATCTCGGCCTCGATGGCGGCACACACCGGCACCACCTGCGCGCCTTCCCCGTCGGCCAGAGCGATCAGGGCATCCAGATATGGGTTGTCGGTGAATCCGTCGTCGGCCACGTTGGCGATATACAGCACCGGTTTGACGGTGAGCAGGAACAGGTCCCGGAGTTCAGCCCGCTGATCTTCGCTCAGACCCAGGCTGCGAACCGGTTTGCCGTTGTTCAGCTGATCCCGCACCTGTTCGAGCAGCTCCTTGCGGGCGAGGACCTTCTTGTCCCCGGTCTTGGCCTGGCGAGCGGTCTTGTCCAGTGCCTTCTCCACCGATTCCAGGTCCGCCAGGGCCAGTTCGGTGTTGATCACCTCAACGTCCCCCACCGGATCCACTCGCCCTGCCACGTGTATGATGTCGTCGTTCTCGAAGCAGCGCACCACCTGAGCGATGGCATCGGTTTCACGGATGTTGGCGAGGAATTTGTTACCCAGACCCTCGCCACGGGACGCCCCGGCGACCAGACCGGCGATATCGACGAACTGCATACTGGTGGGGATGATGGCCTGCGGATTGACGATCGACGCGATCACGTCGAGGCGCTCATCCGGCAGGGGAACCACCCCGACGTTGGGATCGATGGTGCAGAAGGGGTAGTTTTCCGCAGCAATGGTCGCCTTGGTCAAGGCATTGAAAAGGGTCGACTTTCCGACGTTCGGCAGGCCGACGATACCGCATTTGAAACCCATGAAGGCAATCCCCGGGGAAAAAGGGGGAAGCATACCGGAAAGCTCAGCGGATGTGCACTACCCGCCTGGAAATGGCGAAAGGGAAACCTTATTCAGTAGCACAGGAACCGGATTATAAAATGCTGGCAACCTGGAGCGGGTGATGCCCGTTGACCCTACAGGTTGTCATCGCCCGGGAGCCCAGGCTTTAATCGATCTGAAACAGTTTTTCGAAATTGGCAATGGTCAGCACATCACGCACCGCATCGTTACCGTTTTTCAACACCACTTTCCGGTCTGCGTTGCCGCTGTGTTCACGCAGCTCAAGCGAGTCTTCGATCTCATGAAAGATTTTGGGACATCCAAGTCCACCAAAATCGATTCGATCTTTGACAGCCTATTAGTGCCCCGGCCGTCCCGGTCACTGACACTACGCGATGACTTCGCAAGCTCGTCACCGCTCCGTTGTCAGCTCCCGAATGACTGGACGTCGCGTTCGGATGCGATCTTTGGATCCCCTTTGGCGCCTACGGCTCGTCGGGTTTCCAGTATCGCCTCGCGACTACCGGGGACTACCAGCCTTCGCTTCGCTTTCCCTGGCTGGCAGCGGCAGCAACATACCCATGGCAGAGCTGTCCAGGTACTCCGCCTGCCCCAGATCCACGACGAAGAGCTTCTCACCTTTGGGATAGGCCTTGTAGGCCTGCATGAATTCCTGATGTGTGGAAAAATCGAATCGTCCGGATATCTTGATGGTGACGGTCGTTTCGTCTGCTGAGATTTCACTGGATATGGACATTATTTCACTCGCTGTTTTGAATGTAACGATCCTGCATGGAGCCATCTCGCACCCTGCCATCATACTGCCCCTGGGTGCCGGCTTCATCCTTGCGTTGTAGGGTGTCTTTAATGCGATTGCATCGGCTTGATCCCAATCGACCATGGGTCCGATCAGCGGACAACCTCATTCAGGTTCCTGCAATACGGCCCCCGGGCAACTCGGCGTCCGGGTCAACAGTTCATCGGCCAATTGACGAAATTCTTTGGCCGAGTGGCTGGTTGGGCGGTACTCGAATATGGTCCGCCCCACCCCCGGACATTCGGCAATCACTGCGGACTCTTTGATCGGTACATTCAACAACTGTTGCGGAAAGTGTTCTCGCAGCTTCCCTTCAACCTCCTGACACAGCCTGCGACGGGGAAAGAAACGGTTGAGCACCATCCACTGACCCAGCGGACGCGCCAGGTAGGGTTCGAACTTTTTCAGGGTCTTGAGCATTTTAGCCAGACCGTTGAGGGACATGTGATCGCCACTCACTGGGATTAACGCCTCATCGGAGGCGAAGATGGCGTTCATCACCAACAGCCCCGCGGAAGGGGGGCAGTCGAAGAGTACGAAATCCTGATCCGGGGACAGCTCTTCAAGGGCCTGCTTCAGCAACTGCGCACGACTCGACCCACCATCCTGCAGATACTCCACCTCCTGAAGCCGATTGCCCGCGGGAATCAGGGTCAGCAGGTCACGCACGCCCTGTCGGACCGAGGAGAGTGACTGCTCATTCAGCAGGACCCGGTCTATGCCCTTCTGCGGCGCGCGAAACAGGCCATAGTTCGATGCCAGCTGGCCCTGCGGATCCAGATCAATCACGGTCACGCGATGTCCCGCCAGACTGAGGGCATGCCCCAGATTGGTGGTAATCGTGGTCTTACCCACACCGCCCTTTTGATTGATCAGCGCAATACGCCTCATGCCTGTTCCTGAGATTATTGGGATGGATGCGATTCCCGGACACGGGTCGTGCCATCTCTGCGAATCGCACCGGTTACCTGCCTCGACCCCTGTCACATCATAACGATATCAGCGTGAACCCGGTGTTCCCACTGTTTGAGCGGGTATACAGACCTGGTGGCCGCATGTACAGAATCCGTATTCAGGCTATCGACCCATGCATACGAACCTTTACAGATTGCGTGGGTCAGATCGCGGAAGTGACTGATATTTCCCAAACATCGGGGATTGATGTCGGTTACACTATTGTTATCGTCAAGGGTTTTGACGCCTTCATCAGGCACTGCAGCGTCCATTCCGGCGCATCTTCGGACCAGGGATGTCGAATTGTATGCGGGCTTTGGCGCCTTTGGTCTCAAGCGAGGCCTTGCCGGGCCGGGAGTGCTGCACGGGTGGCCGTGCGAGACTTTAGACAGTTCAGAGACATGTTACACAAGCGTATTCCACTGTTGTTCCTTATCGTGCTGCTCCCCTTGTGGGCACAGGCGGTAACCTTCGATCTGCCTCTGGATGACGACGATCTGGTCGGACAGACCTTCACCCTGACCACACGCTACGAAGAGACGTTCTCTGACATTGCACGGATTTATGACATTGGCTACCGCCAGATGGTGGCCGCCAACCCGGATGTGGATCCCTGGCTGCCGGGCGAAGGTTCGGAAGTCGTGATTCCTCAACAGTACATCCTGCCCCCCGGACCCCGTGAAGGAATCGTCATCAATCTCGCGGAGCTGCGCCTGTTCTATTTTCCCAAGGACCGGCCGGTGGTCATCACTTACCCCATCGGCATCGGCCGGGAGGGCTGGAGCACCCCCACCGGCGAGACCAGGGTCATCGGCAAGAAGGCCAATCCGACCTGGAAGGTGCCGGATTCGATTCTCAAAGAGCATGAGGAAGACGGAGACCCGCTGCCACCGATCATTCCCCCTGGTCCGGACAACCCCCTCGGCAAGCATGCCATCTACCTGGGCATGAACGGCTATCTGCTGCATGGCACCAACAAACCCTACGGCGTCGGCATGCGGGTCAGTCACGGCTGTATTCGTCTCTATCCAGAGAACATCGAGCAGTTCTTCAAGGATATCGATATCGGGGCTCCGGTGCGCATCATCGACAAACCCTACAAGGCGGGTTGGCACAACGGAGACCTGTATGTCCAGGTGCATCCCCCATTGGCTGAGTATGTGGAGGAGAAAGGACACAACCACACAGAACTGGTGGATGCCGTGATCAGCAAACTGATGTCCGACAACCGGCGCCCCGATTGGGAACAACTGCGCTACTACGCGGACCAGAAGACCGGCCTGCCCATGCCCCTGTTCCTGCTACAGGGTGATGAGATCGCTGAACGGGAGTAGCGGTCGGAACAGAGTCTGATTCACCCGCCCAGCGGACGCATAAAAAAACCCCGGTCACCCTGAGGTGCCGGGGCTTTTCCCAACCTGCACAGGCAGGTTTGTTCAAGACATCTTATTTGGCCATAGCCTTTTCAGACATCCGTCCGCAACGCTCGTTACAAGCTTCTGCGCTGTCCTTGGCGGAGTTGGCAGCCTTCAGAGCTGCGTCAGCAGTACCCTGAGCGGTTGCGGCATCCAGCTGAGCCTCTTTGGCGGCCTTCATGGCAGCGTCAGCAGCAGCCTGTGCATTGGCAACATCAGCCTCCAGGCTGCTGTTGGTCGCACAACCAGCAAGCATTCCAACACTGAGAATCATAGCGGCAATTTTCGTGGTCTTTTTCATGATAACTCTCGATCTCTCTACTGATTTTAAAATTGTTTGGCAGACGCTCCGTACCTATCCAGCTGCTCTTCGCCGGTACAGAGTTTCCCGGGAGCGGTTGCGTCTGACCCCAAAGCTTGAGCTAAAAGTTAAACAAATTCAATGCCGCGTTACCAACTTTTAGATCTTATTTGCAAAAATCCCCGCTCTTTACGCCAGGATAGATTCAATTTACCAGCGTCCGGGTGCGACACTCACTCTGTCAGAGCCTGCCCGATACCCCGGGGATCACTCGCGGCCTCCACGCTTCCGGTGGTTTTATTCCACAATATGGCCTGCATATTCCCGTAATCGCTCTGCAGAGGCTTCAGTCGATGCCCCATCTGCTGCAATTGACTTAGCAAAGCGTCATCCAGGGCATTGGGCTCATACTGGATCTCATTCGGCAGATACTGATGGTGAATCCTAGGCCGGCTGACCCAGGCCCCGGGACCCTGGTTATCCGCCATCTCCAGTATACCCAGTAACACCATGGTTATGATTCGGCTGCCCCCCGGTGTTCCGAGGATTGCGACCCGCTCTCCGTCTTCGACAAAGGTGGGTGACATGCTCGAGAGCATACGTTTTCCGCCTGCGATGGCATTCGCGTCTCCGCCCACCAGTCCGTACACATTCGGCGTCCCGGGACGGGCTGAGAAATCGTCCATCTCGTCATTGAGCAATACACCGGTGCCGGAAGGAACGAATCCGGAACCGAAGGGATAGTTGATACTCAGGGTTGCAGCGACCCGGTTGCCGGCCTTGTCGAGTATCGAGAAATGGGTGGTGTCCTGACCTTGGGTAGCGCTTGGGGGGCTCTCATCGCCCAGGGAAGTGGCACGATCCATACGGATGTCCCGGGCCAGACCTGCGGCGTACCAGGCGTGGGTCAAACGCTCCACCGGCACATCGACGAAATCCGGATCACCCAGATACTCGGCGCGGTCCCGATAGGCTCGGCGCATGGCCTCGATCAACAGATGGGTGCGTTGCGGTTCGCTGCGCGCCGCGTAATCCTGATTCTGCAGGATATTGAGCATGCTAATCAGAGCCACGCCGCCGGACGAGGGAGGCGCGGCACTGGTGACCCGCATCCCGAGATAACGCCCGCTGACCGGCTCCCGCTCAACCACCCGATAGCTGGCCAGATCTTCCAGGGTCCAGATACCGCCGGCATTACGTACCCCATCCACCAGACGTTGCGCCACCTCGCCCCGGTAGAACCCGTCCATACCCTGATCGGCCAGACGCCTGAGGGTGCTCGCCAGATCGGGTTGTCGCACCTGGTAGCCGATCTCCGGCACTTCACCCCGGTCGAGGAATTGTTCGCGGGATGGGACATGGGCACGCAGTACCTGGAGGCGCCAGCGGGCCATCTGCTGGTAGTGGGGATCCACCGGAAAACCCTGCTCAGCAATCTCGATCGCGGGCTGCAGGGTTTTCGCCAGGGGCATCTCACCGTAGTGGCTGGCAAGATGCACCAGTGCGGCGGGAAGTCCCGGAATACCCGCCGAAAGAGGCCCATCGATGGACAGACGGGGCACCACCTCACCCCGGTCATCGAGAAACAGGTCCCGGTGGGCGGACAAAGGCGCCCGCTCCCGGCCATCAAGCATCACCTGCCGCCCATCTTCGGCACTGTGCAGCAGCCAGAAACCGCCACCGCCGAATCCGGAACTATAGGGCTCCACCACCCCCAGCACGGCGCTGACCGTCACAGCGGCATCAAAGGCATTGCCCCCCGCCCTGAGGATTTTCATGCCCGCCTCGGTGGCCAGCGGATGGGCGCTGGCGATAGCGGCCTGCGAGGGGGTACCGGCATGCGCGAGATTGAGGAGTCCGGACAAGCCGCACAGGATCAGCAGACCCGTGCGTCGCAGAAACCGCATATCCATGATACCGGTCACCCAAAAGCCTGCGCATCCCTGCAGCGGGGTAGCGTTCAATGATTCACGTTTGATCCGCCAAAAATGAATAAGGCTCCACAAGGGAGCCTTCATTGGTCTCGTGTCAGCGAGGGGCATCTATTCCGAATCACCGGTGATTTTCAAGTATTTCGCATAGAGCTCTTCGTAACTCTCTTCGTGTCCCGGATCCTTGGGAATGCAATCTACCGGGCATACCTCGACACATTGTGACGTTTCGTAGTGACCGACGCATTCTGTGCACAGATCAGGGTCGATCTCATAGATTTCATCACCCTGAGTGATGGCCCCATTGGGACATTCGGGTTCACAGACATCACAGTTGATGCATTCATCGGTGATCATTAATGCCATACGGTTTTCTCCTACTCATTTGGACGTTTGCGCCATAGTCACCTTAATATTTTAATGGCGCTGAAATTGTAGGCTAGCTGAAGCGTCGACTCAATGCATCCTGCACCGCTGGATGCACGAACTCCGTGACATCCCCACCCAGCACAGCGATTTCCCGGACCAATCCTGAGGAAATGAAAGCGAACTGTTCAGCAGGGGTCAGAAACAGAGTTTCGATAGTAGGCGCGAGTCGCCGATTCATGCCCGCCAATTGAAATTCATATTCAAAGTCGGATACCGCACGCAAGCCACGCAATATCACATTCGCCCCCTGCTGCTGTACGAATTCAACCAGCAAATTGCTGAATGAGCAGATCTCCACATTTTCGATACCACCGAGCACCGTGTGCGCAAGGGTCATTCGCTGATCGAGATCAAATACAGGATTTTTGCCCGGATTCTTCGCAACCGCGAGGATCACGCGATCGAACAATTGGGCAGCCCGCCTGACCAGATCGCTATGTCCGTTGGTGATGGGATCGAAGGTACCAGGATAGACAGCAACAATCATAAGCCTGAAATAGATAACGAAAACATAATAATATCAGAGCCTGCGGTCAGGAATGACAATTGTCACCCGGGTAGACTTGCACGCGCCAGTCCGTAACTGACCTGGCCCGCCTGTTTATCCTTCAACAATTCCCAACCATCGGGAAGCAGCGGCATACCCCGTGACGCCGGATCCTCCAGATAGACATGGGCATGATTTTTCAACCAGCCCTGACTCAACTTGCGGCAGATCGGCTCGAGCAGGTTGGCCGAAAAAGGCGGATCCAGGAACACGATATCAAAGGCGGTGGGTTCCTGCTCCAACCACTGCAGGGCATCCGCACGTATGATCCTGAGCTGCTCCAAACCGAGATTTTGCCGGTTCTCATCCAGCTGCCTGACCACCACAGAAGCACTATCGACCATCACGACCTCAGCGGCGCCACGGGAGGCCGCTTCAATACCCAATGCTCCGCTGCCAGAGAACAGGTCCAGGCAGCGTGCTCCGGGCAATACCGGTTGCAACCAGTTGAACAGGGTTTCCCGAATACGGTCACCGGTGGGTCGCAATCCCGGCACATCGGGAATCGGAAGCCGTCGGCCCCGATGCTCACCACCGATGATACGAACCTGGGAAGCGGATTGGGCCATTCAGATCGCCGTCTGCTTTACAGCTCGTGGAAACTCGTTCAGAGGGCCGCAAAAGCGGATAAATTTCGCTGAAACTCGTGAGCCACGATCAATCACATGTAATTTATGGCGGAATATGTCACGGGATCGCAGCATCTGAACAGGACTTCTAAAGCTTGTTTCTCTTGTTGCATTGAATGTAGCAATACTCTCGGCTACTTGCCAGCCAGGTTTTCATCCGTCCGGGCAACCGCATCCTCAACCTGCCCGACCTGGACGAACACCATCCGTTGAGGATCGAGACGTCGACGAAACGCATCACGAATCTGCTCACGGGTCACCGCGTTCACATGCTCGACAAAAGTATCCAGGTAATCCAGGGGAAGATCGTAGAAACCGATCACTGCCAGATAGGCGACGATGTCGCTGTTGGAGGCGATCCGCATGGGAAAGCCCCCGGTAATGTTCTGCTTGGCCGCAATCAGTTCCTCTTCATCCGGACCAGACTCGATATACCGCTCCAGGGTCTGTTTGACTACCTGCAGCGCCTGCTTGGCCTGATCGTTCTTGGTCTGCAGTCCCAGTTGAAAGATTCCGTTCTCTCGCATCGGCAGAAAGTAGCTGTAGACGCTGTAACTCAGACCACGTTTTTCCCGAACCTCTTCACTGAGGATCGAAACCAGCCCGCTGCCGCCGAGGATATGATTGCCTACGTAAAGGGGAAAGTAGTCGGGATCCCCGCGTTTCATACCCGGTTGACCAATGTATAGGTGAGACTGGGTCGAGGGGAAGGCGATCTGGCGCTCCACCGGGGTGTCCAGAGATGCCACCTCAGGCAGAGGGGATGGCGCCTCTCCTGCGGGCAGCTCACGGGTGACTTGGTCCGCGATTGCCTCGGCCTGTTCGCGGGTCACGTCACCGACGATCGCCACTACGGCGTTCTTCGCCACATACAGCCGCTTATAGGTCGACTGTATGTCCTCGCGGGTGATCGCCTCGACGGAGGCCCGGGTTCCGGAAGGATCACTGGCGTAGGGATGACCGCCGAACACCAGCTGGTAGAGTTCCTTCTTGCCGACACTGCCTGGCAACTGCTCATCCTCAGTCAGACCGGCCAGAATCGCCTGGCGCTCCCGAGTCAGATCCTGCGCATCGAAACGCGGCCGGGCCACCACCGCACTCAGAGTTTCCAGGGCGGTATTCAGCGCCTGGGGCTCGGTCAGGGTACGTACCGCCACCCAAGCCATATCGCGCAACGAACCGACCTCGAGTTGTGCACCCACACTCTCCAGACGTTCAGCCACCTGGTAGGCACTCCAATCACCGGCGCCCTGCTCCAGCAGGGTGTTGGTGAAAGAGGTCACACCCGGCCTGTCACCATCCCGCGCGCTGCCTGCATCAAATACCAGCCGCACATCCAGCATGGGTATTTCGGGCGCCTGTACGAACAGCACCCGGGCCCCGTTCCCGGTCTCCCAGCGCTCTATCTTGGGTGTCGCATGAACACCGCCGACCATCAGGACACCGACGATCAGAAACCATCCTTTGAACATTCCTTTAGTGAACATGGCGACCTCCTGCGGCAGCCTGAGAGGCGACTTTTCCATCCATAGGCAAGGGATCCAGCACGGTGACCGTCAGATTATCCTCCACCAGGTACTTGCGGGCCACATCACGAATCTGTTCCGCGGTCACCGCCTTGAGATGATCCACATAACCATCCGCCAGACGCCAATCGAGTCCTACGGTCTCGAGGCGTCCGATCAGCATCGCCTGATAGAACACCGAATCCCGCTGGAACACCTTGGCGGCGACAATCTGATTCCGCACCCGCTGCAACTCCTCAGGACTCACCAGCTCGGTCTTGAAACGCTCGAGCTGCTGGCGAATCGCCGCTTCGACCTGTTCAACACTCACCCCGGGACGGGGTACCGCGTCGAACACCAGCATACCGGGCAGACGGGAGAAGGCGTCATAACTGGTGTCCACCGACACGGCCAACTCCTGCCCCCGGATCAATTCGCTGGCCAGTCGGGCGCTGGAGCCTCCGTCCAGGATGTAGGTGAGCATCTCCAGCGCATAGGGTTCCCATTCGTGATCCGCCCGGGTCAGGGCCGGGGCCTTATACCCCATGATCATGTAGGGCTGGCTTGCCGGGGTCTTGAGGGTGAATCGTTTGACGCCATGCTGGGCCGGTTCTGTGGTGGGGTTGTTGCTGGCAATGGACTCGGCCTTCAGAGCGCCAAAATGGCGTTCCGCCATGGCAATCACCTGCTGAGGATCCACATCACCGACCACCACCAGGGTGGCATTGTTCGGCGCATACCATTTGCGATACCAGACCCGCAGATCATCCGCCCGCAAGTTCTCCAGGTCCGCCATCCAGCCGATGATCGGGTGGCGGTAAGGAGAGGTCTGGTAGGCCCCGCTCTGAAACAGCTCATAGGTCAGGGACTGGGGCTTGTCCTCGGTGCGCATGCGACGCTCCTCCATGACCACCGCCACCTCTTTTACAAACTCATCCTCGAGCAGCCGCAGGTTGCGCATTCGGTCCGATTCGAGTTCAAAGGCAACTTCGAGCCGATCGCTGGCCAGGGTCTGGTAATAGGCGGTGTAGTCCGTACCGGTGAAGGCGTTTTCCTCACCTCCGTTGGCTGCGACGATGCGCGAGAACTCACCGGGCGCATGTTTTTCGGTGCCCTTGAACATCATGTGCTCCAGCACGTGGGAGATGCCTGTAATCCCACCGTGCTCGTAACTGGAACCGACCTTGTACCAGACCTGGGAGACCGCGATCGGTGCCCGCTTGTCCTGTTTGACGATCACCTTCATGCCATTGTCCAGCCGGTGCTCCACAACACTCGCCTGCACCGGGAGCATGACCCAGACCATTACCAGACCGATCAACAAATTTCGCATTGAGTCATTCCTGTCATCCGACTTAACCTTCAACCACTGACCCTGAAAACCGGGTTCTAGTTCGATCCGAATCACCCAGACCTTGTCTGGGAAGTTGCCGCCCTTGCCCGGCAGTCATGTCGCATACCCTTATTAACCGGGCCATCCGGGGGAAAAGGTGCGCCACTTTATCATTTTGCCGCGTGACCTGTAGAATACGCCCCAACAACCCGCTGGCCTTTTCCCGACCACTCCGGATCCCGCACTCTGCAGCGCAGACGCGGGCCGCAAACGGGCAGGCTATCGTGATTGACGAGGAACGATCAAGTACAACCGGGAGCCAGACGAAAGTGCCGCGTTCCCGACCCTATCAGTGGTGATCCACAGCATGTTCGGATTTGGAAAACGCAACAAGCCAACGCCCCCCCAGCCTGACCAAGCAACACCGGCAAGCGAAGAGAAGCGCGGTTTTTTTTCCCGCCTGCAGGAGCGTCTGTCACGCACCCGTCATAATCTGACCGACGGCCTGGCCAACCTGGTGATGGGCCGCAAAACCATCGACGCGGATCTGTTGGAGGAACTCGAAACCCTGTTGCTGACCGCGGATGTGGGGGTCGAGGCCACGGACCGGATCATTCAGGATCTCACCAACCGGGTCAAACGCAAGGAACTGGATGATCCGGATACCCTGACCCGGATTCTCAAACAGCACCTGCTGGAGATTCTCGAGACCTGCAATACGCCTCTCAAGGTACGCAACCCGGGCAAGCCCCTGGTGATTACCATGGTGGGGATCAACGGCGCTGGAAAGACCACCACCATCGGCAAGCTGGCGCGGAAGTTTCAGCTGGACGGGGAGACCGTGATGCTTGCGGCGGGAGACACCTTCCGCGCCGCTGCGGTAGAGCAGCTGCAAACCTGGGGCGAACGCAACCGCATTCCAGTGATCGCCCAGCACACCGGCGCCGATGCCGCATCCGTGGTATTCGACGCCCTGCAGGCCGCCACCTCGCGCGGGGTGGATGTACTCATCGCAGACACTGCGGGACGCCTGCATACCAAGACCAACCTGATGGATGAACTGTCGAAGATTACCCGGGTGATGAAAAAAATCGATCCTGATGCCCCCCATGAAGTGTTGCTGGTGGTGGATGCGGGCACCGGGCAGAACGCGGTCAATCAGGCCGAACAGTTTCACCAGGCTGTAGGTCTGACCGGGCTGGTGATCACCAAACTGGACGGTACCGCCAAGGGTGGCGTGGTGTTCGCCATCGCGGACAAGGTCAAGGTGCCGATCCGCTTTATCGGCGTGGGCGAGGCAATCGAGGATCTGCGTGAGTTCGATCCCGGGGAGTTCGTGGATGCCCTGTTCAGCAGTGAATCTTCAGGCCTGGTCAGTTGATCCATTTCGACAACGTCAGTAAACGCTACCCGGGAGGACACACCGGTCTGAGTCATGTGAATCTGCGCATCGACGCTGACGAAATGGTGTTTCTCACCGGACATTCGGGTGCCGGCAAGAGCACCCTGCTGAAACTGATCGGCCTGCTGGAACGTTCCAGCGCAGGCCAGGTTCACGTCAACGGGCGTAACCTGACCCGCCTGAAGAACCGACAGATACCCTACCATCGCCGCGAAGTCGGCATGATCTTCCAGGATCACCGCCTGCTCTTCGACCGTACGGTTTTCGATAATGTCGCCCTGCCCCTGGTGGTTTCGGGTCTCGGCCACAAGGAGATCGGCCGCCGGGTGCGCGCCGCCCTCGACAAGGTCGGACTTCTGCACAAGGAGCGCGCCGCACCGGTCACCCTCTCCGGTGGTGAACAACAGCGGGTGGGGATCGCCCGCGCCGTGGTCAGCAAGCCGCCACTGGTGCTCGCGGATGAACCCACCGGCAACCTGGACCCGGAACTCTCCCAGGAGATCATGGACCTGTTCAGTGACTTCAACCGGGTGGGTGTCACCCTGCTCATCGCTTCCCATGACATCGCCCTGATCCGTGGCATGAACAAGCGCATCCTGACCCTCAGCAATGGCGCCCTGGTGGCGGACAGCAAGACGGAAACCGTGGATGTCACGTAAGCCCCGAATCATCTTCCCGGTCCACATCTGGCTGCAACGGCATGCCCAGGTGGCGCTCTCCTGCCTCGGACGTCTGTCGAGGAACGCCCTCTCTTCGCTGATGAGCTGTGCGGTCATCGGAATCGCCCTGGCCCTTCCGGTGGGTCTGCATGTCATGCTGCATAACCTCCAACAGGTCAGCGGCAGTTGGGAGAGTGGTGCGAGCATTTCGGTGTTCCTCAAACAAAAGGTAAGTGAGGAACAGGCTGCCTCGCTGGCGGAAAAGCTGCGCAAGCATCAGCGCATTCAGGAGGTGCAGCTGATCACACGCAGCGACGCGCTGCAGGAGTTCCAGCGCCAGAGCGGTTTTGCCGATGCGTTGCAGGCGCTGGATTACAATCCTCTGCCGAATCTGCTGTTCATCCAGCCGAAGACCGACTTCACCACTGCGGAAAAGGCACAGCAGCTGGTTCAGGAACTGCGCCTGTTACCCGAGGCAGACATCGTCCAGCTCGACCTGCAATGGGTACGCAGGCTGCAGGCCATCACCATCATAGCCCAACGTGCGGTGGTGGTATTGACCGCGCTGCTGAGCATGGCGGTGCTGTTGATCGTCGGCAATACGATTCGGCTGGAGATTCAAAACCGCAGGACCGAGATCGAAATCACCAAACTCATTGGCGCCACCAATGCGTTCATTCGCCGGCCGTTTCTCTATACCGGGTTCTGGTACGGGCTGTTTGGCGGTCTGATTGCGTGGAGCCTTGTAGCCCTGGCGATCAGCCTGTTGAGTGGTCCGGTAGCGACCTTGGCGCAGCTGTATCAAAGCAGTTTCGACCTGAGCAACCTGGATGCCACCACCGCTCTGATTCTACTCGGCGGCAGCTCGCTGCTGGGACTGCTCGGGTCCTGGATGGCGGTCGGTCGACACCTCAGCGCTATCCAGCCATCCTGAATCCCAACCCTTCGACCTGCAAACCACAAGCACATCAGTGATTTTTTCTTAACCTTATGTTTTATATAGTTTAATTACAATATCATCGAACTGGAACTTTCCCTCTGGGGCAGAGTCTCAAGGGTAGGTTGGCACTCATTGAATGAGAGTGCTAATATTCAGGCAGAAACAATCATGGGGTAATTTGGAATGAGCAAAGAGATCGCATTAAGCATGCTGCCGACAGGCAATATGGATGCCTATATCAGCGCAGCCTTCCAGCTGCCTATGCTGAGTGCGGAAGAGGAACACAATCTGGCTGTGCGCCTGCGCGACCATAAAGACCTCCAGGCTGCCCAGACCTTGATTATCTCTCACATCCGCTTTGTCGTGCGAATCGCGAAGAACTACAGCGGTCACGGACTGGCCCTGCCGGACCTGGTTCAGGAAGGCACGATAGGACTGATGAAGGCGGTGAAACGCTTCGACCCTGATATGGGAGTACGCCTGGTTTCCTTCGCAGTGCACTGGATCAAAGCTGAGATTCACGAGTACATCCTGAAGAACTGGCGGATTGTAAAGGTCGCCACCACCAAGGCTCAGCGCAAGCTCTTCTTCAACCTGCGCAGCGCCAAGAAACGCCTCGGCTGGTTCTCCAAAGAGGAGATCGCCAGTGTGGCCCAGGATCTTGGGGTCAAGCCAGAAACCGTGCTCGAAATGGAATCCCGGCTCTCCGGCCAGGACATCGCCTTCGATGGACCACAACAGGACGAGGATGAACCGGTTATGGCCACCCCGGCGGGTTATCTGAGTGATATGCGCATGGAGCCCTCAACCCTGCTCGAAGATGTCGACTCTGAGGAACAGACGAAACAGCAACTGCTGATCGCCCTCCGGGAACTGGATGCACGCAGCCGCGAAGTGCTCGAGGCGCGCTGGCTAAGTGACAGCAAGGCCACCCTGCATGAGCTGGCGGATCGGTTTCAGGTCTCGGCCGAACGGATACGACAGATCGAAAAAAATGCATTGAACAAACTGAAAGGTCAGATGACTGCGTGATGCACTGTGACCGGCGGTACATGGCTACCCCCGGTTGACATTCAGAAGCGGAATAAATACGACCCAAACCAGGATTCCTCACTGCCGCAAGAAGCTGGCGCCTGCAGAATCACACACCGAGATTCAGATCCGATCGCCACTGGCTGCAAAGCCACCCCACAACGATCAGAGCAGTAACGCTGGCCTGCTGCCGTTCCTCGCAGAGCCCGACCCCCCCTTCATGGAGTTTATGAGGACGAGCCTATCTGCTATAAACCATCTTCTCGATACTGTTCATATACTCAACGACGGAATCTTTTTCGCCAAAGGAACAATACAGGAATTTACAGCACTTTTCAGATACAAAATGAACCATCGTCACGTGCGACTTGAACGCAAATGAAGCATCAACCGCAGGCAATCTCCTGGGGATTAACCGCTCAACTGAAGACACCGCAACAAGCCAATTACCGAAGGGTAACACAATAATTTAACTCGGTTTTTTGTGCTTCTTCAGGGATTACAGCAAGCAGCGATATTCCTTGTGAACGGGTGAGGCATACCCCTGTAACGATATCCCTCGGCCGATATTGAGGTTATCCAGATCGAGGCGCCTCAGAGGGAAGAGCATTCCCTTTCCGTACCGAGAGTTTGCCGGTTTCCCGCTCAACGGATCGGGTCAGGCGACGAAACGCTTAAAGCTCAATAGACACTGGTCGAAATGGTTATCCAGGGATGCAACCCACTGCCATTTCACGTGCATGGTATACGACTCCGTCAGCAACGCTCTCAAGCCGGTTGACTGAGACGACGTCTGGAAACGACAGGGATTCTTGGATCGTGTCATGAAGGTAGTGATAATTATGTATTCCAATCAGTACAACCACGCAACAACGGAGCATACCTGGTTGCTCTCTTTACTCGGATGTTGTCATGAATAGTCAGGGAAGCAAGCTCTCTGTACTGCAGTTTATGACAGAGTGTGATCAATGGCATCGCTGCATCAGCCTGTAAAATTCATCACACTCCTGACTCTGATTGCACTGCTGGTCCTTTCAGCCGGGCAGCTGTTTCATCTGTTACCGGGCCAGGAGGACGAGAATCGTCAGCACTGGAAGCGCTTTGCCGAAGCGCTCGCAGACCGACTTTTTGAGGCAACTCAACAGAGCGATTTCAAAAGTCTCGAAACAATTCTCAATGATTCGCTTGCACAGAATCCTGATATCGATGCATTGACGGTTCGAACCAACTCCGGAAACAGCCTCTCATTTGAAAATCACTCCAATACAACCACCACCCCGGAGCCGGTTACCGAACGGGTGTTGGAGGTACCCATCAGCAGGGGTTATGAGGCCCTCGGCAGTTTAAAACTGATTATCCGCGAAAGCGTGGGCAACCAAGGGATGCGCTTTTTACAGTTGGCCCTGTTGCTGCTTCTCAGCGGACTCATCACTTACCTGATGTGGCGACGCGGGCCCAGCGATGAGGTTGTCATCAAATCCATTATCCCGGAACGGGTTCGATCCGCGTTTAATGCCTTGTCCGAAGGCCTGCTCATCATGGACGAAAAGTTTCGCATCCTTCTGGCAAATGACTCGTTCAGTAACAAGACAGGACACCGCAATGAAAGCCTGATCGGCAAAACCGCGGATGACCTGCTGTGGAAACAGCGAGAGGGATCCGATATTCCGGAGAATCTCCCCTGGCATATCAGCCTCAACAATTGTGAACGTGTTACGGGAATTCCGGTGCGGTTCGAGTCTGGAAACGACATTAAACGGGTGTTTTCAGTCAACAGCGCGCCAATCTTCGACAACGACGGACATCTGCGCGGAGTGCTTGCCACCTTCGACGATATGACCGAACTGGAACAGCACTACCGCCAGTTGAAATCCGCGTTGCTGAAATTGCGCATCTCCGAGAAGGCACTGCGCAGCAAAACCGTGGAACTCGAGTTTCTCGCCACCCGGGATCCGCTGACCGGTTGCCTCAATCGGAGGGCCTTTTTCAAGAAACTCGATCAGCTGTTCAAAATCTCGACAAGGGAAAACCGCGATCTGATTTTCATGATGGTGGACATCGATCTGTTCAAGCAGATCAATGACCACTACGGTCACGCCAACGGCGACAAGGTGATCAAACATATTTCGGAAATTCTCAGCGGTAATTCGCGGTCTGAGGATCTGGTGGGCCGATACGGCGGTGACGAATTCGCGGTGGTGCTGCCTGACGCAAACACCGAACAGGTCAAACTTATCGCCGAGCGGCTGCGTATGGATATCCTGCAGAAATGTCATACCCTGTTCGACAAACCGAAAACCGTGACCATCAGTATCGGACTGGCCGCTCTGGAAGAGGGCATCGATGATTCGATGTTGCTGGTCAACAACGCGGATCATGCGCTGTACGAAGCGAAACAGCGCGGACGCAACTGCATTGTGGCCTGGACACCGGAACTGATCGACAAACCCGGGCTGGATCCCATGCTTGCGGTGAATTCCTTCATCGATTCGAACGGCCGGGAGAAAACCGAGGCGGAACGCCGCCTGCAGAGTGAAGTGCTGCGACTCGAGGACCTGATACGTCAGATCGAATCGGAACTCGAGTACACCCGGGAAGAGATCAAGCGCAGAGAGGGCAAGGACGAACTGACCGGACTGCCCAATCGCTACATATTCAACGACCGTATCAGCCAGGAACTGGCGCGCAGCGAGCGTAACCATCAGTCCACCGCGATCATCTCCCTCGACGTGGATAACTTCTCCCGCCTGAATGATGCCCTGAGGTATGTGACCGGTGACCAGATACTCAAGCTGATTGCGGAACGCCTGGTGCTGTCACTGCGCAAAACCGACACCATTGCGGTGATCGATGATCAGAACGAAACCCCTTCACCGAACATTTCACGGCTCAACAAGGACGAGTTCGCACTGATCGTCACCGGGGTCAGCGACATCAAGTCGGTGACCTGGGTGGCGCATCGCATCCTCAGCCGGTTGAAGAAACCCATCCATGTGGACGACCAGGAACTCTATCTTTCGTTCAGTATGGGGGTTGCCCTGTTTCCCTATGACGATGACACGCCAAGCGGGCTGCTGCAGAAAGCCACCACCGCGCGCAGAGTCGCCAAGGAGGACCCGGGAAGCAACCGCATCCGTTTCTTCTCCCGCGAGATCAACCGCAAGGCCTATCACAGCATCTGGCTCGAAACCCAGTTGCACAAAGCCATCGTGCGGCAACAGTTCGAGCTGGTGTATCAACCGAAGTTCGATATCCTGAGCGGCCGGATCACCGGCATGGAGGCCCTCGCCCGCTGGCCTCACGCCAAGGTGGGTATGATCCCGCCTTCCGAATTCATTCCGGTGGCGGAACATACCGGGTTGATCAACAAGCTGGGCATCTGGGTCTTCAAGAAGGCGAGCGCGGATCTGCGCCGTTGGCACAAAAACGGCTTTCACGACATCAGCCTTGCGGTCAATCTCTCCACCGTACAGTTGCGTGATGCAAACCTGGTGGAGAAATTTCTACGCATCTGCGAGCGACGTAAGATCGATGCCTCGAAGATCGAACTTGAGATCACTGAAACCTCGCTGATCGAAAATTTCGAGCACACCCGGGACATCATGATGAAACTGCATGAGGCGGGGATGAAGTTCGCCCTGGACGACTTCGGCAAGGGATTTTCATCCCTGAACTATCTGCAGAAGCTGCCGATCAGCAGTATCAAGATCGATCGGACCTTTCTCAATTCCCTGTTGCCGGACAACCATGCCCAGGCCATCGTTACGGCAATCATCTCACTGGCCAAGAGCCTGGAACTGAAGGTGATCGCAGAGGGGGTCGAAACCGAAGCCCAGCGGCTGGTACTCAAACATCTCGAATGCGATGAGATACAGGGTACCCTGGTCAGCGCACCGGTCACCGCCGAGGAGGCGGAGAAGCTGCTGCAGAACTTCAACGGCAAACCGTCACTTCACTAACGAGCAGAATCACGCTTAGACATCCCCGTTCGGGTATGGATCAGGTACTACCCCACGACATCTGCAACCCCGTTGCAGTCAGGTCGGTGTTGAGGCTGAGGGCATCGCGCCCAGACAGCTCGCCACCTGTTCCGGGCTGGGTTGATCCAGATACGGGACCTCGCCAAGACAGGGGACCGGCAACCAGCTGCGCAGGGTCGCCAGGTTCTCCGCGTAGGCCTGCATCTGCGGATCCACCTGGTTGGCCACCCAACCGGCGAAATTCACCCCGGCATGCAGCAGGCTTTCGGCACTCAGTAGGGCATGGTTGATACACCCCAGACGCATTCCCACCACCAGCACCACGGGCAGTTTCAGACGCAACACCAGATCCGCCACGGTGGTCTCCTCACCCAGCGGCACGTGCCAGCCACCCACACCTTCCACCAGCACCAGCTCAGCCTGCTGCTGCAGGCGTTCATAGATCTCGGCGATATGTTCCAGATCAATGCTCTGCCCCGCCATTTGCGCGGCCAGGTGGGGGGCGATGGGTGGTTCGTAGACGTAGGGATTGACGTCGCCATAGGGGAGTTCGATGCTGGCCTGTGCGCGGATGCGGCGGGCGTCCTCGTTACTCAGCGCTCCGTCAAGATGCTCCCCGCCGGAGGCCACCGGCTTCATGCCCAGAACCTGATGACCCTGCTGCTGCAGGCGCAGCATCAAACCCAGGGTGACTTCGGTTTTACCGCAGCCGGTATCCGTTCCGGTAATGAAAAAGCCTGCTCCCATGATATGAATTTATCCGGTTATCGGCGAGGAATACCGGATCTCAGCTGCTCCACCGGGATCAGGGTCACGCCATTTTCGTGTCTTTGCTCAGGTGCCCAGGCATGCCCGTAAACCACCTCGTAACTGGCGGGGAGTTTGCCATCTTCGCGCAGGCTTTCATAGGCCTCGATCATGGCGCGCATGCGCCCCTTACCGGTCAGGCCACGACGCCGCTGCCGGGTGACGTTGTGTGCCCCCAGGGTTTTCAGATCCTGCATCAGGGTGGCCACATCGTCGTAAGTCACGCGGATCCGGTCCACGTCCACCACCGGTTCCGCCCACCCGGCCTGCACCAGGGCATCCCCGATATCGTGCATGTCGAGAAACGGGCTGACGTGGGAATAGCCGTCCACCGCCGACCAGCTCGAACGCAGTTCGTGGAGGGTGCCCGGCCCGAAAGTGGAGAACAGCAGCATGCCCTTGGGTCTCAAAACCCTCAGGAACTCCCGCAGGGTGCCCGGCAGGTCATTGCACCACTGCAGCACCGCATTGGAAAAGATCATGTCCACCGACTGGTTTGCCAAAGGCAGCTGCTCGGCATCCCCGCAGACACACCGGGGGCGCCGCAGCCAACTGCCCCGTTTGCGGGTCTGCTGCAGCATCGGGTAGGCAAAATCCAGAGCGATGGTTTGGGCCTTTTTGTAGTGTTTCGCCAGCGAAAGGGTGGCCTCCCCCGTGCCTGAACCCACATCGAGCACCCGTTCCGGCTGATGCCGGATGTAGCTTAGCCGCTGCAGCATCCGGGCGGCGATCTCCCGCTGCAGTTCCGCCACCTCATCGTAGCGATCGGCGGCACGGGAAAAGGCCGCCCGTGCCTGACGCTTGTCGATCGGCGGACGTTTCTGTTCAGGCATACCAGGACTCCAGGGTTTCCCGCACATGGCGTTCGGTCTCCTGGGGATGGGAGAGAAACGGGGTGTGCGCGGCCCGGGGAATGGTGTGGGTGCGGGCCTGGGGCAGCCAGTCACCGAGCCGTTGCGCCGCAGCCGCCGGGGCCAGGGTGTCCCGCTCGCCGTAGATCCAGGCGGTGGGACAGGTCAGGCGATCGAGCTGGTCTCTGAGATCCCCGCTCCTGAGCAGGTCGAGTCCGGCCTGCAAGGCCTCGGGGGCCGGATTCGGGCGCTCCTCGAGTCGCAGCTTGAGTTTTTTCAGGGTTTCAATCGCCAGATCGCTGCCCAGCATCTGCAATGCCAGGAAGCGCTCCATGGCCCGGCTCAGGTCGTCTCCGAGTACCTCGATGAAATTATTCAGGGTGCGCAGGGCCATGGCGTGGGGCCAGTCATCACCCTGCACGAAGCGGGGCATCCCTGCCAGCACCAGCACCCCATCGAAGCGCCGTGGGGCGAGCAATCCTGCCTGCAGGGTCACCATGGAACCCAGCGACCAGCCCAACCAGGCCGCGCGCTCGGGGGCAACTGCCAGGGCGGCTTCGGCCCACTCCTCAAGCCGGATCTGCCCCTGATAGGGACTACGGCCATGGCCCGGCATGTCGATCAGGGTCACCCGGTAGTCCCCGGCCAGGGAGTCGGCGAAATCCCGCCACACTGAGGAGTTCATGCCCCAGCCGTGGAGCATGACCAGATCCGGGCCCTGTCCGAGCGATTCCGCATTCAGGGTCATGCCGGGTCTCCGCTGAGTGTGGCCAAGGCATCCAGCAGGCGTTGCAGATGCCGGTCGGTGTGCGTGGCACTCAAGG
>JBEVVH010000011.1:0-9590 GCA_040507245.1 Candidatus Thiodiazotropha sp. | reverse complement strand
TGCCCCGGGCCTCGAGCTGGCGACTCCAATCGAGGGCCTGCTCCGCGCTGCCGGCAAGTACCGGCTGAATCGGGGTCATGGAATCCATCAGCGGCAGACCGATCTGTGTCGCCTGTTCGCGAAAACGCAACACCAGTTCCTTCAGCCGTTCGCGTCGCCAGTGCTCCTGTTGTGCGATGCGCAGGCTGACCCGGGTGGCGGCGGCAATGGCGGGAGGTGTCGCGGTGGTATAGATGTAGCTGCGGGCCTGCTGGATCAGGGTTTCGATCAGCGCTTCGCTGCCGGCGACGAAAGCGCCAAAGCTGCCGAAGCCCTTGCCCAGGGTCCCCATCAGGATCGGCACTGCATCCGCATCCAGGCCGAAATGGCTGAGGCTGCCACCGCCCTGCGAACCCAGCACACCCAGGCCATGGGCATCGTCGACCATCAGCCAGGCTCGATGTTGGCGGGCAATGTCCGCCAGTTGCGGAAGCGGCGCCAGGTCGCCATCCATGCTGAAGACCCCGTCCGTGACAATCAGCCGGTGACGGCCATCGCAGGCCTGGATCTGGCGCTCCAGACTTTGCGTATCCGCATGCTGGTAGCGCTTCACCCGGGCCTGGCTGAGCTGCCCCGCATCCACCAGGGAGGCGTGGTTGAGACGATCCTGGAACAGGCAGTCGGCACTCCCCAGCAGGGCGGTGATCACCCCCTGGTTGGCCATATACCCGGTTGAAAACAGTAATGCCCTCGCACGACCGGTGAACTCAGCCAGCTCCTCTTCGAGGGCATGGTGATGATATGAATGACCGTTGATCAGGTGCGCCGCGCCACTGCCCAGGCCGTATTCCCGCATGGCCTCGGTAGCAGCCTGAATCACCTCCGGATGATTCGCCAGCCCCAGGTAGTCGTTGCTGCAGAAGCTCAGCATGGGCCGGCCGTCCAGGGTCATCTCCGCCTGCTGGGGGGACGAGGTCACCCGCCGGACACGGTAAAGCCCGGCGGCGCGTCGCCGCGCCAACTCATCGGTCCATTCGTTCATCAGGATTTGAATGACTTCATCCGGCCCGGCTGCTGCAGGGCACCTTGGCCGCCTTGACCTCGGTCTCCACCCACTCTTCGGTGTTCATGCCGAGGCGTTTCAGCAATGCCAGATCCTTGTCTGCTTCCGGGTTGTCGGTGGTCAGCAGGCGATCGCCGTAGAAGATGGAGTTGGCCCCGGCGAGGAAACACAGTGCCTGCATCTCGTCGCTCATGGCCGTGCGCCCGGCAGAGAGCCGGACGTAGGATTCGGGCATCAGGATGCGCGCGGTGGCGATGGTACGCACAAACTCCAGGGGATCCAGGTCCTCCACCCCAGAAAGCGGGGTGCCCTCGATCTTCACCAGCATGTTGATCGGCACCGACTCCGGGTGTCTCGGCAGGTTGACCAGTTCGCGCAACATGCTGGCCCGGTCACGGCGCGACTCACCCATGCCGAGAATCCCCCCGGAACAGACATTGATGCCCGCATCCCGGACGTGTGCGAGGGTGTTGAGCCGGTCATCGAAAGTCCGGGTGGTGATCACATTGCCGTAGAACTCAGGGGAGGTGTCGAGGTTGTGATTGTAGTAGTCGAGTCCCGCATCACGCAGCTTGAACGCCTGGGATTCGCTCAGCATGCCCAGGGTGAGGCAGGTTTCCAGGCCCAGCCCGTGAACCGCTTCCACCATTTCGATGACCTTGTCCAGATTTTTGTCGGTGGGATTACGCCAGGCGGCGCCCATGCAGAAACGGGTCGCGCCCTTGTCCCGGGCCGCCTGTGCCGCCTTGACCACGTCGTCCAGGGGCATGAGTTTTTCCGCCTCCAGGCCGGAATCGTTGCGCGCACTCTGGGAGCAGTAGCCGCAGTCCTCGGAGCAGGCGCCGGTCTTGATGCTCAGCAAGCTGCTCATCTGCACCTGGTTGGGGTCGAAATGGGCCCGATGCACGGTCTGTGCGCGAAACAGCAGATCGTTGAAGGGCAGATCCAGAATCGCCTCGATCTCATCGAGATTCCAGTCGTGACGCAGGGGGTGTTCGGTCATGGGGTTCATCCAGTTGATGGTGGCTGAATCGCTAGTGTAAGGATCGGCCGGCCACAGTCAACCCAATCAAACCGGGATGGTTAACATCTGTATAATTATTAATCAATCCGGCACCGCTGTGCTACACCAGGACCTGGCCCTGGCCCTGGCCCTGGAAGCAGTCTTACCGATCATTCTGCAATCATATATTGAACCTGCACGATCAGAGTGGCACGATTCAATTACTGGTCTATTCTTGCCAGTATTGCTGTTGGCATCAGGTTGTTCTTCCCCCTGTCTCATGCGGTTGCACAAAAAAAACTAACCATGATTTCACCCCGCATGCGGCACAGTCACATCAACCCGCTGGTTGACCACTTTCAAACAAACAACCCCGCATGGGGCTGTGAGTGGTTGGCGGGTGTTTGACGATGCAACGAAACCCGGGCCACATCGACCACTATCGGACAATCAGGTAGGTCCATGTCTCAAACCTTAATGCACTACACCCACATCCTGGAGATCGTCGGCGACATCATCAAGGTACAGGTTCCGACGGACCTGGCGGATCAGTCGGCGGTCTGTTTCGGAGATCTGGCGCTGATCGAAACCGCGGACGGCCGCAGCTCTCTGGCCCAGGTGATTCACATCCACCAGGACCGGGTCGCGCTGCAGGTGTTTGCAGGCACCAAGGGCATGTCCACCGAAGCCCAGGTGAGCTTTCTCGGCACCCCGATGCAGGCCACCTACTCGGCGAACATTCTCGGCCGGGTGTTTCGCGGTGCAGGCCAACCCCTGGACGGCGGTCCCGACCTCTCCCACGACCCCAAGGTGGCGATTGGCGGGCCTTCGGTGAATCCGATGCGGCGCCTGCTCGCATCGAAGATGATCCACACCGATGTACCAATGATCGACCTGTTCAACTGCCTGGTGGAGAGTCAGAAGATCCCGATCTTTTCCGTAGCCAGTGAACCCTACAACCCGTTTCTCGCGCGAATCGGCATTCAGGCGGATGCCGACGTGGTGGTGTTCGGCGGGATGGGACTGATCTTCGACGACTATCACTTCTTCCGCACCGCCTTTGATGACGCGGGGGTGTTTTCACGCACCGTGATGTTCGTCAACCTGGCCTCCGACCCGATCGTGGAACGCCTGCTGGTGCCCGACATGGCGCTTGCGGTGGCGGAGAAATTCGCGGTCGAGGAAGGCAAGCGGGTACTGGTGCTGCTCACCGATATGACCGCCTATGCCGACGCGCTCAAGGAGGTGGGTATCTCCATGGAGCGGGTGCCTTCAAACCGGCGTTACATGGGCGACCTCTACTCCCAGCTGGCGCGCCGCTACGAAAAGGCCGCGGCCTACCGGGAGGCGGGATCGGTGACCATCCTGACGGTCACCACAATGCCCGGTGACGATGTGACCCACCCGGTCCCGGACAACACCGGTTATATCACCGAGGGTCAGTTCTACCTGCACAACGGCATGCTGGACCCCTTCGGCTCACTCTCCCGGCTCAAACAGCACGTGATCGGCAAGGTCACCCGGGAGGATCACTCTCAGATCATGAACACCATGATCCGCTTCTACTCCGGCGCCCGGGACGCGGAGCAGAAACAGGCCATGGCCTTCGAGCTGACCCCCTTCGACCAGAAACTGCTCAAGTTCGGCCGCCTGTTCCAGGAGCGCTTTATGGAGATCCAGGTCTCGATGTCCCTGGAGGAGGCCCTGGACCTCTCCTGGAAGACCCTGGCGGAGTGCTTCGACGCTGAGGAGCTGCTGATGAAACAGGCTCTGATCGACAAGTATTTTCCCAACCTGGATGACATGAAGGTCGCATAATGTCCCGGCTGAGCCTGAGCAAGTCCTCGCTAAGCGTGCAGAACCGACGGCTCAAGACCTTCGAGCGCTATCTGCCCTCGCTGGACCTGAAGCGGCGCCAGCTCATTGCCGAGCGAGCCAAAGCGGTTGCCGCGATCCGCGAAACGGAGCAGGAGATCGAGACGTTGCGGCGCAAGGTGGAACAGGGTCTGCCCATGGGCTCCAACGAAGAGGTCAACATCGAGAATCTGGTGCAGATCTCGCAACTGGTGCTGGGCGAAGAGAACGTGATGGGCGTGCGCCTGCCAAAGGTTGAGAGTTTCGAGCTCAAGCAGGCCCCTTACGGCCTGATGGCCAAGCCTGAATGGATCGACAATTTCGCCTGGCGTCTCGGCCAGATGCTGGAACTGCGCATCCGCATCCAGATTCAGCAGCGTCGGGTGAACCTGCTCAACGATGCAGTGCGCACCATTACCCAGCGGGTGAACCTGTTCGACAAGGTCCTGATTCCACGTACCAAGGACAACATCCGGCGCATTCAGATCTTCCTCGCGGACGGTGAACGCGCCGCAGTGGTGCGGGCCAAGATCGCCAAGGGCAAACATGCCCGGGAGGCGCTGGCCACATGAGCATCGTACGCCTGAAGAAGATCACCCTGTTCGGCCTGCCAGCGGACAAAACAGAGGTCCTGGAGCAATTGCAGACCCTGGGCTGTCTGCACCTGCGCTCCCTGGCACCACCCCCCAAGGAGCCCGAGAAGGCTCTTTCGGATCAGCCGGTGGATGCCCACAAGGCCCTGCGGTATCTCCAGGAGGTGAAGGAGAAACGCCGGGTGATCTGCCATGAAGCGGAATTCGACATGGACCAGGTGGTGGCGGAGGTACTGCAGAACAAGCAGCGCGTGCGCGATGCCCAGGACCGCAGTGACGCCTTGCGGGAGCGCATCGAGGCTTTGCGTCCCTGGGGTAACTTCGATCACATCCCCCCGCGCCTGCTGGGGGGACTGCGCCTCTGGTTCTACATCCTGCCAGTGGACAAGCTGGCGGAACTTGAGGAACTGGGGGAGCCCTGGCAGGTGGTGCACCGCGACAACCGCTTCCTCTATCTGGCAGTGATCTCAACCGATGAACCCCACGACAGTCTGCTGTCGGTACCGCGTATCCACACCGGGAGCCTGCCACTGGAAGAGGTGATCCGGCAGTGGGAAACCACCGAGATCGAACTCGAAGAGCTGTTGGCGGAGCGCCAGGCATTGACCCGCTGGATCCATCTGCTGGCCACCCGCCTGGGCGCCTGCTCCGGAACTTCCCCGCCTGAAGGCGCTGGCCCTGCTGGTGGAGGAACCGACTGCGGACGAGGCCCCGCCCACCCTGCTCGATAACCCGCCGCGGATGGCCGCCGGACAGGATCTGGTGGACTTCTACCAAACCCCGGGCTATCGCAGTTGGGATCCCTCGCGAGTGGTGTTTCTCTCGTTTACCCTGTTTTTCGCCATGATCCTCTCCCACGCGGGTTATGCGTTTCTGCTCACCCTCGGGTTGCTTGCGGGTTGGAGAAAGATGGGCCGCAGCGATACCGGCCGGCGCCTGAGAATACTCATCGCCACCTTGTGCGGCGGGGCCCTGGTGTGGGGTGTGATGATGGGCAGCTACTTCGGTGCATCGCCACCACCGGGCAGTCTGGGTGACCGGCTCAAGCTCCTCGACATCAACGATTTCGACAGCATGATGCGTCTCTCGGTGGTCATCGGCGTGCTGCATGTGGCCCTCGCCAACGCCATCATGGCCTGGCAGAACCGGGGCTCACCCCGGGCCTGGACCAGCCTGGGCTGGATCGGTGCGGTAGTGGGCGGCCTGCTGGTATGGCTGGGACTGGGTGACAGCCCGGCCGCGCAGCTTTCGCATAGCCTGGGGGTGGTCAGCCTGGTGGCGGGCCTGGGCTGCGTGTTCCTGTTCGCCAGCCAGCGCCCGGTGAACAATGCCCTGGGCCTGCTGTGGCGCGTCCTCGAAGGGCTGGCCGCGCTAACCAATGTCACCAAGCTGTTCGGCGATGTGCTGAGCTATCTGCGCCTGTTCGCTCTCGGCCTGGCCAGCGCTTCCCTGGCGCTGACCTTCAACGATCTGGCCAACCAGGTGGCGGCGGCGCATACCGGCCTGGGCCTGTTCTTCAGTCTGCTGATCCTGCTGGTTGGGCATCTGTTGAACATCCTGCTCAGCCTGATGAGCGGTGTGGTGCATGGACTGCGCCTCAATTTCATTGAGTTTTACAACTGGGGCCTCTCAGAGGAGGGCTACCCGTTCCAGCCTTTGCGAAAAAAGGAGTGAAGGAATGAATGAGTTTGTCATTGCACTGGGTTGGTCCGGCATCTATGGCGTCATGGCCTTGGGCGCGATCAGCAGTATCATCGGCTGCGCCGTGGCGGGACAGGCCGCCATCGGGGCCATGATCGAGACCGAGAGCGGCCACGGGCGCTATATCGGTATATCGGTGATGCCCTCGTCCCAGGTCATCTACGGCATCGTGGTGATGTTCACCCTGAACCGGGTCGTGACCCCGGAGAATGCCGGCGCCCTGTTCGGTATTGGCATCCTGGCGGGGCTGGCCCTGATGTTCAGCGCGATCCGCCAGGGTCAGTGCTGCGCCTCATCGATCAACGCCTCGAAGGTGAAGCCGGAGATCTTCGGGCTCTCCCTGGCCCCGGCTGCCATCGTCGAGGGTTTCGCGGTGTTCGCCTTTGTGTTCGCCCTGGTGCTGGCGGGCGGCATTCCGGCCTGAGCCAACCCCGGGAGCATGACATGAGTGAAAAAGAACTGACCCGAACGCCCCTGGACGGCCTGCCCTCTTCCGGGGTGGAGACATTGATCGAGCGGCTGCGCAATGAAGGTGTTACCGAGGGGCAGCGCCACGCGGACCGCCTGATCGCCGAAGCCCGTCACGAGGCCGAGCAGATCGTGAATAAGGCGCTTGGCGAGGCCGGCGAGATCCTCAAACAGGCCCGCGACGAATCGGACAGGATCCGCAGCGCCGGGGAAGATGCCCTGCGCACCGCGATGCGCGACACGGTACTGAAGATGAAAGGCCATCTCAGCACCCGCTTCAGCGAGGAGGTGCGCCGGCTGGTCACCGCAGAGATGGCCCAGGAGGCATTTCTCGAGCGGTTGATCCTGGAGGTGGCCGGCAAGGCCCGCCAGAACGCCGGAATCGACCGGGCGGATCAGGTGGAACTGCTGCTGCCGGAGGATGTGGTCGGTCTCGAGGAACCGCGCCGACACCCGGAAAAACTGCGCGAGGGTTCGCTCTCCCATTTCGTTCTGTCGGTGGCCAACGGATTGCTGCGCGACGGAGTGGAACTGCGCAGCAGTGACCGTCTCGAAGGCGGCATCCGGGTGATCCTGCAGGGTGGCGAGATCCAGGTCGACCTGACTCCGGACAAGGTCGCTGATGTGATTCTGGAGCACCTACATCCGCGCTTTCGCGCAATCATTGAAGGGACGGTCAAATAGATGACGTCGAGCATGCGCTACGTCATGCTGATCACCAGCCTGCCCTATCACGGGCCCCTGTTCGGCGCCCACCAGACCCCCCTGTCCCGCCAGCGCCTGGGTCAGCGGCTGCGCATCCTCGACGAGGAGGACGCCCAGGCCATACGGG
Source organism: Candidatus Thiodiazotropha sp. (assembly GCA_040507245.1). Lineage (GTDB taxonomy): Bacteria > Pseudomonadota > Gammaproteobacteria > Chromatiales > Chromatiaceae > Thiodiazotropha. The sequence continues at coordinate 2,097 of JBEVVH010000011.1, read as the reverse complement.
ACCTCGCCTCGGTGCTGGAGTGGATTCACCAGAGCATGAAGGTCAGTGACGCGGAGTTGATCAGCCGCGCGGAACGCTGCGCTCAGGCCTGGGGTGAGTGCTTTCTCACGGATATCCTGCGCTTCCGCATGGAACTGCGCACCCTGTTCAATGCTCTGCGCCGGCGGCGCCGGGGAGAAACCACCCCGCCGGGTGAAAGCCGCTGGGGATACGGGCGCTGGGTGCGGCATATCGAGCGTTACTGGAACGAACCCGGGTTTCGCCTGCAGCAGGTCTATCCCTGGGTCGGCGAGGCGCAACGCCTGATCGAGTCCCGCGACAGTCTGGGGGTGGAACGTCTGCTGCTGGGGACCGTGTGGAACTACCTGACCCGCATCAGCGAAGGTCATGAATTCGATTTCGAGGCGGTGGTGATCTACGTGCTGCGCTGGGACCTGATCGCCCGCTGGTCGAGCTATAACGGCGCCCGCGCGGTGACCCGGTTCGATCGCCTGGTCGACAGCGGCCTGGGCCGATATGGCCAGCTTTTCGACACCCCCCAATCCAACCTGAATACAACCGTCACTCAAGGGAGGGACGATGTCTGAAGCCCAAGCATTCCCGGCTCATGTCATCACCGTACAGGATGACATCGTCACCATCGAATCGAACGCGCCCCTGATGAAGAACGAGGTGGTCTACGTCAGACCTTCCCGGCTGGGCGCGGATAACCGTCAGGAGCGGCTCAAATCCGAGGTACTGCGGGTGCGCGGCCGACAGGCGGATGTGCAGGTGTTCGAAAGCACTGCCGGAGTGGGCATCGGCGACCCGGTGGAGCAAAGCGGGGAGATGCTCTCGGTGGAGCTTGGACCGGGCCTGCTCGGACAAGTCTACGACGGCTTGCAGAACCCCCTGGAGGAGATTGCCCAGAGTCATGGCATCTTTCTCCCCCGCGGAGTGGAACTGCCCGCCCTGGACAACCGCCGCAAGTGGTCCTTCGTGCCCCAGGTGCAGATCGGCGCCCGGCTGCGTGCCGGGGACGTGCTCGGCACCGTCCAGGAAGGCGCCTTCCCGCACAAGATCATGATCCCCTTCGACCAGAGCGGCGAGGTGGAGGTGGTGTGGATCCAGGAGGGACAGGTCAGCGTGGATACCCAGGTCGCCACTCTGACGGATGCCCACGGACACGAGTCTCCGGTGACCCTAAAGCAACGCTGGCCGGTACGCCGGCCGATTCCCCAGCAGATGCTTGAGCAGCGACAGTGCGAAAGGCTCTACCCAACGGACCCTCTGGTCACCACCCTGCGCCTGGTGGACACCTTCTTCCCCATCGCCCGGGGCGGCACCGGCTGCATCCCGGGTCCCTTCGGCGCCGGCAAGACCGTGCTGCAGCATCTGATCTCCCGCTATTCGTCGGTGGACATCGTGATCATCGTCGCCTGCGGTGAGCGGGCCGGCGAGGTGGTGGAGACGATCACCGAATTCCCCCACCTCAACGACCCGAGTACCGGCGGCTCCCTGATGGACCGCACCATCATCGTCTGCAACACCTCCTCGATGCCGGTAGCGGCCCGTGAGGCATCGATCTACACCGGCATCACCCTGGGCGAGTACTACCGACAGATGGGCTACGACGTACTGCTGCTGGCCGACTCCACCTCCCGCTGGGCCCAGGCGATGCGCGAGACCTCCGGACGTCTGGAGGAGATTCCCGGCGAAGAGGCCTTCCCCGCCTACCTGGACTCCGCGATCCGCAGGGTCTACGAACGAGCCGGGGTGATCCGCTCCCGGGAGGGCGAGACCGGCAGCCTGACCATGATCGGCACCGTCTCCCCCGCCGGCGGCAACTTCGAGGAACCGGTCACCCAGTCGACCCTGAGCACGGTGAAGTGCTTTCTCGGTCTCTCCTACGACCGGGCCTACAAACGCTTCTACCCGGCGGTGGATCCGCTGATCTCCTGGTCCCGCTACCAGGGCCAGTTGTCCGAATGGCAAGCGAGTCTTCGATCTCATGAAAGATTTTGGGGCATCCAAGTCCACCAAAATCGATTCGATCTTTGGCAGCCTATTAGTGCCCCGGCCGTCCCGGTCACTGACACTACGCGATGACTTCGCAAG
>JBEVVH010000010.1:0-38870 GCA_040507245.1 Candidatus Thiodiazotropha sp. | reverse complement strand
CGCCTACGGCTCGTCGGGTTTCCAGTATCGCCTCGCGACTACCGGGGACTACCAGCCTTCGCTTCGCTTTCCCTGGCTGGCAGCGGTTGAAACTCCAGACCGTACGAATAAAGCGCCGCCTCATACATACCGATCATAAGATCAAGAGCACGAACATGAAGTTGAATCGTCCTGTCAATTCCGCACTCCAACCATGACTCAAATCAAGCAGATCATCCTCTCCAAGAAAGACGCCCTGGCGAGTGCCGTCGGCGAACCGTTGTCGAAACTGGCTGGATTGTGCGTGCCCGTGTGGCACGATGCGGACGCCCTGGACGAGGTGTTCAAACAGCACATCGGGGAGATCACCCATTGTGAATTTCTCTATGCCTGGGATCTGCAGGGCAGGGAGATCTCATCGCTGATCAGTCCGCAGAACCGTAATCCCGAGTGGCGCGGCAGAGATCTCTCGAACCGTCCTTATTTGAAGAACAACCTGCCGTTCAAAGGCATCATGCTGTCATCGGTCTATCACAGCCAGTTTTCGCATCGGGAGTGTGTTACGGCCCTACAGGCAGTGCGTCATAATGACAATCTCATGGGTTTCATCGCGGCGGACTTCTCCCTCGACAAACTCGTCGATAATAGCGATGGGGTGGAGAGTCTGCCGAAATGGCAGCAGTTCAAAGGCGATCCTGCCGTCAGGGGTCAACTGTTCATGCAGCAAAGGATCCAGAGCCGTCTCGATGAGCGCATCGATTCGGTCAACAACACCGTCTACGACCTGATCACCGAACATGGGGTTTTTCACTGCAAAATCCACTACTCCAGTGGTCGCTGCTCGTTCTGGCAGATGGAGGACCCCTATACCTATCACATACATGGAGTCGAGGAGATCATCGATCCGGATATCGTGTTGGCCTATCCACTGCATCCTTACCCGGAGCGCGCCAGGATCACCCGGGAACAGCTGCGGCAGATCCTCGATCAATTCAAGGCCTTGCGTTTTGCCGATGAAACCATTTACCTGCGCAGTGCATCGATCAACATCATGAACGGCATGTTGGGTTTGACCTTCTCCTGTGACGGTTCCCATTACATGCCAGTGGAGGAGTTCCTCGAGAAAAGTCTCAACTTCTGGTTCGGCTGAGAGAAGTCATCAGAGTTGGCCCGCTGATCAACTGTTGACCCACGGGCCGCACCTGAGTACGGCACCATGCTAGAGAGGATATTCAGGCGGGATTCTGAATCCCGGAAATGCGGAGACGGGTAGAAAGAACCGCTTCAGGGCACCCGATAGTTGACCTGGGTCACCAGATCCACGCCACATTCCAGGTTTTCAACCCAGTCGATGAATTCCTTGACCGCTTTTTTACCGACGAAGGCACGGCCATGTTGCGGCACGATCATCTTGATGTCGAGCTGTCTCACCATATTGGCCCACAGGCGACAGACCTTGTTGGAATTCATGTAGCGCCGATGGAAACCCTCCATGTAGGGAAGAATTTCCGATAGCTTGCGGATCGGCGCATTCAGGTCTCCTGGCGGCAGATTCGCACCCAGGTCACCCGAAAACAGAATCCGGCTGAGTGGATCGTAGAACTGGAAGTTGCCTTCGGCATGCAGAAAGTGCGCCGGCAGGGCCTTGAGACGAATATTGCCAAGCTGCAGGTTGGTGCCTTCGTCCGGAATCGGCACAACCCGGTCTACCAGACGGCCCGGGCGGGTGAAATGGGGAATGAATCGTTCCCACAACGCCGGTACCACCACCTTGCAATCGGTACCCACCAGCCATTTGTTGACCGAAGCCACGATGTCGGGATCCTGATGGGATGCCACGACATAGTCCAGCTTCTTCACGTTCATGTAATCACTGATCGCCATGAACAGACGGGAATAGGTCAACTCACCACCGGGATCGATCAGCGCTGCGTGCTGGTGGTCATAGATAAGAAACTGATTGGCCTGCACTGCTTCACCGGAAACCAGATCCCTGAACGCCACGCATATGTGGCTACCGTTATTGAATAACTCAACTGACATAATGATACGACTCAGTAAGTGTAACTAGACTGGTAAACGTTGGATTCATCCTTGACTGTGGTTAACGGCAGTTAGCGACCTGAATCGCAATATCTTTACCAAAACGCAGTATATTACAAATAACCCATGCTGATTAACAGGCATGATGATTTAAATTCCTGCCCCGAATCTCGCTGTAGGGCTTATTGAAGACTTCATCCGCGTATCCCTAAATGCCCGCCAGTCATTCAGACAGAGCCATTATCACCCACTCCTGGGACCTCACACCCGGCGACGCCCGAGCCCTGCAGGAACGCCTCAGATCCGCGGTGATCACACAGGACGATTTTGACGAATTGCATTGTGTTGCCGGTACGGATGTAGGCTTCGAACAGTCCGGGCGCATCACCCGGGCTGCGGTCGCGGTACTCGATTACCCCGCACTGAAACTCACGGAACAGGCCATCGCACAACGTCCCACCCGCTTTCCTTACATACCCGGGCTGCTCTCGTTTCGGGAGATTCCTGCTCTTCTGGATGCCCTCAAGCAGCTGCATCAACCACCGGATTTGTTGTTATGCGATGGTCAGGGAATCGCCCATCCCAGGCGTTTCGGCCTGGCCTGCCATCTTGGGGTTTTCACCGGTTTGGCCACGATCGGAGTCGCCAAGTCCCGGCTTATCGGCCAACACGATCCTCTCGCGGAGGAAAAGGGCCGTTGGGTCCCACTGTGGGATGGGGATGAACGGATTGGCGCCGTGGTGCGTACACGCACCGGGGTTCAGCCGCTCTATGTATCCGTGGGACACCGGGTCAGTCTCGAGACCGCGGTGGACATTGTGCTCGCCTGCACCGGCCGTTATCGTCTGCCCGAAACCACCCGCGCGGCACACCGTCTTGCCTCGGTGGACAAACAGGCCAAATCGGGAACGTTCGCTGGTTCCGGCTGATAGGGTCAGGTCGTCCAGAACGGATCAAGGACTGGGTATCACAACCCAAGGCTGCAATACTCCGCTGATCCGCTAACTGTTCCGGATATGTTCGATGTAGCGTGGCCGGTCCTCCATTTCCAGGCGGACACCCTCTGCCCAGGCCTTGAGCGGTTGCTGGTCCCTGATCTTTAAATCACAGCGGGCACGCCCATGGCTTTCCAGGGGGATGGGAATCATGTCCCGGTAGGTATAGACGTTCTCGCCCACATCGCCCCCTTCACACACGCAGGGACAGCTGGGCAATTCACCTTCCGGTTCCGCATTGTCGAAAATCAGGGCTCCGGCCTGCCACCAGCGGGTTCGTTCCTCTGAACCACTCATGGTCTTGATGATGATGACCCGGGAAAAACGGATGCTCAGTGTACCGCCTTTGAATACAACCGCCTCGATTTCACTGCCGGGCAAATCGATAGTGCTGGAGTCCATAGTGCTTACCTACAACTTGAATGCCTGTTGAGTCGGCAGACTGATGAAAGGGTTGAGCGACACAGGATCATTACCACCCCCGTGACTCAGTCGCCTGGTTCGAGCCCGCATCTTACCCTCATGGAGCAAACCGGCAAAAGCGCTGAATCCACACAGATCATGCCACTAAATCGAAACCCAGCTTCACTGTTGATCAATGGCCCCGGCTTTGAGAGGCTCAGATATCCTCCAAACCCAGCTCTTTGATCTTACGTGTCAGGGTATTGCGTCCCCATCCCAACAGCCTTGCCGCATCCTGGCGTTTACCGGCCGTGTGTTCGAGTGCGGTTTCGATCATGATGGTTTCAAAATCGGGTTCCGCTTCGTTGAGTATCCCTTCATTGCCCTCCTGCAGCCGGGACTTGACCCAGCGGCGTAACAACTGTCGCCAGTCATCCGGATGCGCCTCGCTTGCCTCGGTCTCTTTCAGCTCTGTGGGGAGATCATCGATGTGGATTTCCTGACCGGAAGCCATCACGGTCAACCAGCGGGCCGTGTTCTCCAGTTGCCGCACGTTCCCCGGCCAATCCAGCTGAGCAAGATAGCGTTCTGTATCAGGCAGCAGCAGCTTGCTTTCAACCGCCAGTTCCTCGGCCGCTGTTTTCAGGAAATGCTTCAGCAGCAGAGGGATATCCTCGCGACGCTGTCGCAATGCGGGCAGATGGATTCGGATCACATTCAGGCGGTGGAACAGATCCTCGCGAAACGATCCCTGTTTCACCAAACCCTCGAGATGCTGATGGGTTGCCGCAATGATGCGCACATCCACCTTGATCGGCTCATGTCCGCCGACCCGGTAGAACTCTCCGTCGGCCAGTACACGCAGCAGGCGGGTCTGCAGTTCTGATGGCATGTCACCGATCTCATCGAGAAACAGCGTCCCGGTATCCGCCTGTTCAAAGCGTCCCACCCGACGGCTCTGGGCACCGGTAAAGGCGCCGCGTTCATGGCCGAAGAGTTCGGACTCCATCAGGTCTCTGGGAATCGCCGCCATGTTGAGGGCAATGAACGGGCCGCTGGCACGGCTGCTGTGCCGATGCAGGGCCTGAGCCACCAGTTCCTTGCCGGTACCCGATTCACCATTGATCAGGACCGTGATATTCGATCGGGCCAGACGTCCAATGGCGCGAAAAACCTCCTGCATCGCGGGCGCTTCGCCAATGATCTCCTTGGCCCGCTCCTTGTCGTCCAGGTCGGTTTTGTCCTCAACGGTTTTCTGTTGACGACAGGCGCGACGGATCTGCTGCACCGCATCATCCACATCGAAGGGTTTCGGAAGATATTCGAACGCACCGCCGTGATAGGCGGATACCGCACTCTCAAGGTCCGAGTGCGCCGTCATGATGATCACCGGAAGTGTCGGGTAACGGGCATGCAGGAGTTCGAGTAACTCCAGCCCATCCATCCCGGGCATCCTGATATCGGATACGATGACATCAGGCTGACCTTTGTCCAACGAGCTCAGAACCTTGTCCGCGCTCTCGAAACTGGTCACCTCCATTTCCGCTTTCTCCAGGGTCTTCTCCAGTACCCATCGAATTGAGCGATCATCATCGATCACCCAAACTCGGCATGCTCTATCCATCTACCTGCTCCAAGGGAAGTAAAACTCTAAACACGGTTTCACCGGGTTTACTGGTAAATTCGATCAATCCCTGGTGGCGATTGATCAATGTCTGTGAGATCGACAGTCCCAAACCCATCCCATCGCTGCCCGACACCAGGGGAAAAAACACCCTTTCCTGCAGTTCCGGAGGGATCCCCGGACCGTTGTCGGAGATTTCGATGGAGACCACCAGGCGATGACGGATGTTGCCGATGGTGAACTGTCTGAGTATCCGGCTGTTGATACCCAACACCCCGTTGGGTCCGGCCGCGCGTACCCCGTTTCGGATGATGTTGAGAAAGGCCTGGATCAACTGATCCATATCGCCGGTCAGATTCGGAATACTGGGGTCATAGTTCTTTGTGATCACCAGGTCAGCACCGGCTTCAGCCTTCACCAGGTTGCAGACCCTCTCCAGGACCTGGTGGACATTCACCGGTTTCATCTCAGGAATCCGGTTTGGCCCCAGCATGTTGTTCACCAGGTTCTGCAGGCGATCCGCCTCTTCAATGATGATCTGGGTGTATTCCTTCAGGGCCTCATCGGGGAGTTCCCGTTCCAGGAGTTGCGCCGCCCCGCGCAAGCCTCCCAGGGGATTCTTGATTTCGTGGGCCAGGCCTCTGACCAGTGCGCGGCTCGCCTGGTTGCGTGCGAGAATCTGCTCTTCCCGGGTGATCCGTAACTGCCGATCGACCTGCTGAATCTCAACTAGAAATTCGTTGATGTACTGCCCCGAACGGACCGGGACCACGGTGCAGTCCACTGTGATCTCACGGCTTTCATTGAGCTGTAACTGGTGTTCCCGCTCGGTAAAGGGTTGTCCGGTCTCGAGGGAGCGCGAGAGATTGGTCTGTACGATATCTCCGGAGCAATGAATCAGCTCACTCGCCGGGGTGCCAATCATTTTACGTGCGCTGACACCGAACAGCATCTCGGCTGATGAATTGATATAAAGCAGTTTGAATTCACGATCAAAGAGCAGGATCGCCGTGCTCAGATTCTCGAGGACCCGCCGCTCCATATTGGTCTTGGTTGGATTCATGGCATCTTCATAGCAATAAACGCACCAAAAAAATCCCTCGCTCAGTCTGAACGCCGACCTTACCAGGCCGAAGTTCGGAATAACCCTAAAATACGCTCCATGAGTGAATCTGACCGCCATTCAAGGCGGCTACCGGAGTGGTGATAAGGCGCGGGGACCCGATCTGACTCCTAACATATTGCACCATTATAGTGCGCACAGGCAGTCTACAGGAGGCTCTGTACTTACCAGGCGGATGTTTCTGCCTTGCTGGAAGGGAGTAGGGATAGGCTGGATTTGGAAGGCGGTTTCAAACACCGGATACTGAGTAGTATTCGTCTAGGCTGTCCGTGGGCTTATTCGAGCGCTTCCTGTCGCAGATTGAAACTGATGCTGGGCGATTCACGCAACACCGTACCCTCTCCATCCTGGAGTTCTGCTTTCAGGGTATGGTTGCCTCTCACCAGGTTCTGCAGAACGAGTTGGGTGGTCTTGATGGCGGATTTGAGTTTTGTGCCATCGACATAGAGGTAGATCTCATGCCCTTCCGCCAGTGGGGGTGTCAGGGAGATACCCACGGAGACGGAGGAATCCCCACTGCGGATGGTCTCGTTATTGGCCGGTTGGACAATCTCGAAATCGGTGTAGTCTCCACCCGCTTCACCTGCGGCCTGGGCCTCAAGTTGATCCGTATTCAGCAGACTTTTCTTCTGCTCGTCCCTTACCCGAATGCGTTCCGCACCTGGCTGATAGTTCTCGGAATAGATGACTTCCCCGTCGCTGGTAACCCACTTGTATACATCCCGGGCCAGCAGGGGTTGTGAAACCAGAAATACCATTAACAGGACGAGTATGCGCATAAGCCTATGCATAGTCAGGGTTTTGCGTGCAAACAAGCGATACAGTTCTCAAAAAAACGCCTCCCCGACCGGGGAGGCGCCATTCCACTCAGGTCACACTTAAAACCGGCGTGATCAGAGGCTGTAGTACATGTCGAACTCCACCGGGTGGGTGGTCATCCGCACAGTGGTCACCTCGTCCATCTTCAGGGCAATATAGCCATCGATCAGATCGTCGGTGAAGACACCGCCTGCGGTGAGAAAACCGCGGTCGGCATCCAATGCTTCCAGCGCCATATCCAGACTGTGGCAGACCGTTGGGATGCTTGCCGCCTCTTCAGCCGGCAGGTCATACAGGTCCTTGTCCATGGCTTCACCCGGATGGATCTTGTTCTGGATGCCGTCCAGACCGGCCATCATCATGGCGGAGAAGGCCAGATAGGGATTGGCGGTCGGATCGGGGAAACGCACCTCGATACGACGACCTTTGGGGCTGGATACCCATGGAATACGGATTGAAGCGGAACGGTTACGTGCGGAATAGGCCAGCATGACCGGGGCCTCGAAGCCGGGTACCAGACGCTTGTATGAGTTGGTCGAAGCGTTGGTGAAGGCGTTCAGGGCACGGGCGTGCTTGATGATTCCGCCAATATAATAGAGTGCGGTCTCTGACAGGCCCCCGTACTGGTCACCGGCGAAGATGTTCTCACCACCCTTGGCCAGGGACTGGTGCACATGCATGCCGGAACCGTTGTCACCAACCAGAGGCTTGGGCATGAAGGTCGCAGTCTTGCCATAGGCGTGGGCTACGTTCCAGGTGCAGTATTTCTGAATCTGGACCCAGTCCGCACGCTCAACCAGGGTACTGAACTTGGTGCCGATTTCACACTGACCGGCGGTAGCCACCTCGTGGTGGTGCACCTCTACAGGCACGCCCATCTCTTCCATCGCCAGGCACATGGCACCGCGCAGATCATGCAGTGAGTCAACCGGCGGAACCGGGAAATATCCACCCTTGACCCCGGGACGATGGCCTATGTTGCCATCCTCGTAGACCCGCTCGGAGTTCCACTCGGCCTCTTCGGAGTCGACCTTGACCATGGAGCCGCTCATATCGACACTCCAACGTACGTCATCCAGTACGAAGAACTCCGGCTCCGGCCCGAAGTATGCGGCATCGGCAATACCGGTGGACGCCAGATAGGCCTCGGCGCGCTTGGCCAGGGAGCGGGGATCACGCTCATAACCCTGCATGGTGGAGGGTTCCAGGATATCGCAGCGGATAATTAGGGTGTTTTCATCAGAGAAGGGGTCCATTACCGAGCTGGCATCCTCGGGCATCAGGATCATGTCGGACTCGTTGATGCCTTTCCATCCGGCGATGGATGAACCGTCGAACATCTTGCCATCGGTGAAAAAATCGTCCTCGACCTGACTGCTGGGCAGGGTGACATGCTGTTCCTTGCCACGGGTGTCAGTGAAACGAAGATCAACGAATTTCACGTCATAGTCTTTGATCATCTTCAAGGCTTTCAAGGCCATCTTATTCTCCAGGAATGTTGAGTGGGTACAGCCAACTTTGTGGTTGTAGTGATCGAAAAAAACGATACCAAACGCTCACCAGGGCCTGTTAACCCTGATAGCGCAGCGGTGGGATGCCTTGTGACAAGCATCATGCATGCATATCCATGAATCGACAGAACCAACATGCAACCGCTGAGGTAACCATTACTTTTTATGAACAGGCGCTAATTCAGTTACGACCTTTGTTATTTCCAACCTGGCCAGGAAACCGGATGAGGTGCCGGGTTCCGATCGAATTCCAGCCAGATAACGCTCACGAACCGCGAATGTGCACGCTTCGTTGTCCGTGCACCATAATGGTGCTAACCAAACCATATCCGCACAGAACAGAAAAACTCGGACTCTGCGATGCCGCTCTGGTAGGTGTTGATCAGATCCTTCGCATGAGATTCCGATATATAACAGTTCAGGGGCAGATAGAGATCGATATCAATAGCACCGGACAGGTAATGGAGCACCACGCGCTTGCGCTGCGCATAACATTCCAATCCGGACCAATGGGTTTCGAGTAACCGTTCCGCCTCCCGCCTCAGGGGCAGGTCTGCGCATGAAGGACCCTCTTCATCATCCTCCGGATCGATATGCACCGTAACATCTTCCAACACGTCGACTTTGTCAATAAGACCATATTGCACGACTTCCGCGATGCGGTGCCCCTCGGATACGCTCAACCAGGGATCGACCTGTACGTGTACGTCCGCCAGGGCATGTCCCCCCAGCTTCCGGGTTCTCAGCATGTGTACGCTCTTCACCCCCGAAACGCTGCCGATCACATCACGAATCTCCGCCAGGGATTCCTCCTCCAAACCCGCATCCGCGAGTTCATGGGTTGCATTCCAACCGAGACTCCAACCGATCTTCACCACCATCAGTCCCACCAGCACCGCCGCGATGGCGTCAAGATAGGGGAGGCCCACCATGGTGCCGCCGATACCCAACAACACCACGATCGAGGAGACCGAGTCGCTGCGATGATGCCAGGCATTGGCGCGTAACAGATCCGAGTTGATCAGGTTCCCCAGATAACGTGTATAGAAGAATAAAGCTTCATTGGCGATGATTGAAAAACCGGCCACATAGAGGGTGACCACCTCAGGTACAAGCAGTTCGTCCGGGGAAAACAACCGCTCTCCCGCGTCGAAGATGATGCCGATACCGACCGCAACCAGAACCGCACCCAGCACCAGGGTTCCGATGGTTTCAAACCGGCCATGGCCGTAGGGGTGTTCCGCATCCGGCGCTTCATTGGCGTGTCGGGCCGCGAACAGCACCAGGGCATCAGTGAGCAGATCCGAGAGTGAGTGAACGCCATCGGCGATCAGCGACTGGGAATGACCCAGCCAGCCAAACACCACCTTGAGCACCGCCAACAGGGAATTGGTCACGGCACCGACCAGAGCTGCCCGACGGCTCATCTGATAACGACGCTCACGGTTCATGATGTGGAATCACCTGCTACTTCAACCACCACGATGTACTCACCTGCTTCTGCTCTGGTCTCGACGACCCTGTGCCCGTTGATCCGGGACCAGGCCGGGATATCGTTCAAAGCACCTGGGTCCGTGCATACCGCTTCGACCCGGTTACCCGGAGAGAGTTGCTCGATGGCATTCTGCACCCGAATCACCGGCATCGGACAGAGCAGTCTGCGGCAGTCGATCCTGTGCACCATCAGATCAGCCACTCCTTGGGTATCTCGTGGGGCTTCAGTGGCGCCACCCGGATTTCGCGGGATTCACCCGCCAGCGGAGTGTAGGCCAGTTCCACCTCGTCTGCATCCCGTCCCTGACTGTAGCGGGAGACCAGACGCGCGATCAATTCGATATCCGCATCGGAGATCTCCCCATCGATCAGCGCCAGGGGTCCTCCATGACTCACGGTCCGGATATGCGGGAAACTGTTGCGGTAGCCCTGGAGAAAGTTGGCCTCTCCCTCCTCCCGGGCAATGATGACCTTGTAGCGGGGTGATGGCCTCAGGTGACGACCCACCTTGAGCAGCATGATGTCGTCCATGTCGTAGTCCCGGCGACCGCGGGCCTGCCACAGATCCCGCAGCTTGATACTGTATTGCTCGTCGGTGAGGAAACAACAACCCCCTGCCGGCTGGGCGTAGTCCTCAAAACCGAGTCGTGCCGCCAGCGCCATCTGCGGCTTGCGGGAACGTCCGGAGAAATCGAACAGCTGCTCCCGCACCACCCAACCTTCCCGCTCGGGGCGGGTTTCCGGCAGGTTTTTCGCACACAGGGGGCGCAGCAGCAAGTCCTGGGCGCCCGACTCCTGGGAAACCACCGGCATCGTAGCCTTGCGCTGGGACATGGGACGCTGGCCCACCACTTCTCCGGTAATGATGAAATCGAAGCCGTGATCGGCGATCCACTCATGGGCCTTGCGCACCATGAACACCTTGCAGTCGAGACAGGGGTTCATGTTCGCCCCGTACCCGTGCTTGGGATGAATCAGGATATCCTTGTACTCTTCGACGATATCCACGATGTGCAACTTGATCCCCAACTGCTCGGCCACCCACAGGGCATTGTTGCGTTTGTTCTTGCCCTGATCCCGCTTGCGTATCGCATGGGTGTGGCCCTCGACACAGAAACCGGTGTAGAAGTTGATCCCCTCAACGTGCACACCCTGGTCCTGGATGACCCGGGCTGCCAGAAGGGAATCGAGACCCCCGGATATCAAGGCTACCGCCTTTCTCTGCTCGCTCATGGAAATGATTCATCCGCAAAAACCGGAATTATAACGCGAAACCGCTCAATCAGGCCTTCTACCCCTATTTTACCGGTCCTTTACTCGCTTGCCTGAGGCACGGATAACAAACCTCAGTCCGGATTAGCCAACCACATAGCGCATCGCTATACTGTCGCATTTTCATCCAGCACTATGGAGTCTCGATGTGACCTCAGTATCTGCATCGAATCAGCACAACGTCCAGACATTTCAGGGCCTGATCCTCGCGCTTCAGGAGTATTGGGCCCGTCAGGGATGCGTGATTCTGCAACCTTATGACATGGAGATGGGGGCGGGTACCTTCCACACCGCCACCTTTCTGCGTTCCATCGGTCCCGAGCCCTGGAATGCCGCCTATGTGCAACCTTCGAGACGTCCCACCGATGGCCGCTACGGTGAAAATCCTAACCGGCTGCAGCACTACTATCAGTTCCAGGTGGTACTCAAACCCTCCCCCAAGGAGATCCAGCAACTCTACCTGGGTTCTTTGGAAATGCTCGGTATCGATCTGAAAGTCCACGACATCCGCTTTGTCGAGGACAACTGGGAGTCCCCGACCCTGGGTGCCTGGGGTCTTGGCTGGGAGGTCTGGCTCAACGGCATGGAGGTCACCCAGTTCACCTATTTCCAGCAGGTCGGTGGCCTGGACTGCCGACCCGTCACCGGAGAGATCACCTACGGCATCGAACGCATCGCCATGTATCTGCAGGGTGTGGAGAGTATCTTCGACCTGGTCTGGACCGAGGGACCGCAAGGTGTGGTCACCTACGGTGATGTCTATCACCAGAACGAGGTCGAGCAGTCCGCCTACAACTTCGAACACGCCGACGTAGACTACCTGTTTGGTCATTTCGATCAGTGTGAGAAAGAGTCGCGCAAACTCATCGAACTCGGCCTGCCCCTGCCGGCCTACGAACAGGTTCTTCAGGCCTCCCACAGTTTCAATCTACTGGATGCGCGGCACGCGATTTCGGTCACCGAACGGCAACGTTACATTCTGCGCGTTCGCACCTTGGCACGGGATGTTGCCCAGGCCTATTACGATGCCCGGGAACGACTGGGTTTTCCCATGTGCAAGACGCTGACGGAGAGCACCCATGACTGATCAAGCCGACCTGCTGTTCGAACTCGGCACCGAAGAGCTGCCTCCCAAGGCACTCAAACGTCTCGCCGGCGCATTGACCGATTCCTTTGTCACAGGTCTGCAACAGGCCAGTCTGTCCCATGGCAAGGTGGAAACCTTCGCTACCCCGCGACGTCTGGCGGTGTTGATTCATGACTGCGCTCTGTGTCAGCCCGACCGGGAGGTCGAACGCCGCGGACCTGCGCTGCAGGCCGCTTATGATGCCTCCGGCCAGCCCTCAAAGGCCGCCGAGGGTTTCGCCCGTTCCTGCCAGACTAGCGTGGATGAGTTGGAAACCCTGAAAACGGACAAGGGTGAATGGCTTGTATTTCGTACCCAGGAGACCGGTCAACCTGCCGCCAGCCTGCTGCCGGACATCGCCAACCAGGCATTGAGCAAATTACCGATCCCCAAGCGCATGCGCTGGGGTGATTCCGAGGCCCAGTTCGTGCGCGCGGTGCACTGGCTGGTTTTTCTCCTCGGTAATGATGTGGTGCCCTGCACCCTGCTCGATGCCGAGGCTGATCGTCAGACTTACGGTCATCGCTTTCATCACCCTACCGCAATCACCCTCTACAGTCCCGAGGACTATGCTTCGGTGTTGCATGACCTGGGCAGGGTCATTGCGAGTTTCAAACAACGTCGCGAACGTATCGAACAACTCGTGAAAGAGAGTGCCGCATCCCTTGGCGGACAGGCGGATCTGGATCCGGAACTGCTCGACGAGGTGACCGCACTCAATGAATGGCCGGTACCGATCTCCGCCAGTTTCGAATCCCGCTTCCTGGATGTACCCCAGGAAGCCCTGGTCGCCACCATGAAAGGCAACCAGAAATATTTTCCGCTGTTCAACAGCGACGGCAAGCTGATGAATCATTTCATCACCATCGCCAACATCGACTCCCCCAAACCGGAGGTGATCCGGGAAGGCAATCAGCGGGTGATACGTCCCCGACTGGCCGATGCCATGTTCTTCTGGCAGCAGGATGGCAAGAAGCGCCTCGAAGACCGGCTCGATTCACTCAAGCAGGTGGTCTTCCAAAAGCAGCTTGGGAGCATGTATGACAAATCCCAACGGGTCGCCAAACTCGCGGAACTCATCGCCATCGAAATCGATGGAGATCCGGATCTGGCCCATCGCGCCGGTCTGTTGAGCCGCTGTGACCTGATGACCGACATGGTGTTCGAGTTTCCTGAAATGCAGGGCATCATGGGGCGCTACCAGGCGGGACGGGACGGGGAAAACCCGGAACTCGCACAGGCACTGGATGAATTCTACATGCCCCGTTTCTCAGGTGATGAACTGCCCCACAGTCGTACCGGGATAGCACTCTCTTTGGCGGAAAAGCTCGATACCCTGGTTGGTATCTTCGGCATTGGCCAGAAGCCCACCGGCGACAAGGATCCATTCGCCCTGCGCCGCGCTGCCCTTGGGACACTGCGAATCATCCGCGAACACGGTCTCACCCTCTATCTGCCCGGCCTGCTGTCGGCGGTAGCCGATGGCATGAGTGATCGGCTGACACAAACAGAGGCGGCGGACGAAGTCTATCGCTTCATGCTGGAACGGCTAAAAGGCATTTATCTGGATCTGGGCGTGAGTATCGATCTGTTCCATGCAGTCTCTGAAGTCGATCCGCATAATCTGGCCGATTTCGATCAACGCATCTGGGCCATGCAGGAGTTCCGGACCCTGCCCGAGGCCGACAGCTTATCAGCCGCCAACAAGCGCATCCGCAACATACTCAAGAAACACAGCGGCGAACTTTCGCACCGTCCGGACCCGTCCCTGTTCCAGGATCCAGCCGAACAGGATCTTGCTGCAAAACTCGATGAACTGGAACCTAAGGCGCAACCCCTGTTCGACAGCGGTGACTACAGTCAGGGATTGCAGATACTCTCCGCACTGCGCGAGCCTGTGGACCGCTTTTTCGACCAGGTCATGGTCATGACTGAGGATACGACTCTGCGCGACAACCGCCTGGCTCTGCTCAATCAGATGGAACGGCTGTTCCTCAGTGTGGCGGACCTGTCCTGTTTACAGAATCAGGAAAACCCCTCGTGAACCGGGATTCCTACCAGGCCATGCTGGATGCGGTGCAGGCGTTTCACGACAAGCACCGGTTTCGCGAAACCGGTGGCGAGGAGATGACCTATCGGGTTGCACTCATGACCGAGGAACTGGGTGAGATCTCCTCCTGTGTCACCAAAGGCAAGTCTAAAGCGTCACTCGCCGAAGAGGTTGCTGACCTGTTCATCCTCATTATGGGAACCGCAATCGCTCAGGATTTCGACCTCAATCAGGCCTTTTGGGATAAGATGGAAAAACTCAACCAGCGACAGTCACGCATGGTGAATGGCCGAATCAGAGTCTCTGAATTTCGTGATGTTGATTAAAAGTAAGCACTTACTTACATGAAGCTCATCATTCTCGACCGGGATGGTGTCATCAACCAGGATTCCGATGCGTATATCAAGAATCCTGAGGAATGGCAGCCCATTGAAGGCAGTCTTCAGGCGATCGCCCGGTTCAACCGGGCCGGCTACCACGTCTATGTGGCCACCAATCAATCCGGCCTCGCCCGGGGTCTTTTCACTATTGAAACCCTGAATGCAATACATCGAAAGATGCTGGAAGCCGTGAAAGCCGTCGGGGGACAGATCGATGCCATTCTTTTCTGTCCCCACGGCCCTGATGATCATTGCAACTGCCGAAAACCCAAAACCGGCCTATATGAAGAGATCAGTACGCGTTGTCACACCAATCTCGAAAGTATCCCGGTCGTTGGAGACTCACTTCGAGATCTACAGGCCGCGATCAAGGTCAAGGCTACGCCCATCCTTGTACGTACCGGCAAGGGTGAAAAAACCCTCACAGCATTGAATAAGGACCATCCTGAAATCTCAGTGTATGACAACCTGCAACACATGGCCGAACAGCTATTGAAAGAGAACGAATCTTCATGATCCTGCTCCGTTCCATCATCTACTTCACCTTCCTGGTCATCAATACGATCATCATCGCAACTCTGGGTACCCTCGTGGTCTGGGCCCTCCCCGGCAGCACAAGGCACATCATTGATCACGGCTGGAGTCGGATCAATCTGTGGGGACTGCGTGTCATTTGTGGTTTATCGGTACGTGTGCAGGGCGCGGAAAACATTCCTGAGGAAAGTTGTCTGGTGTTGGCCAAGCATCAGTCAGCCTGGGAAACCATCGCATTGATCAGCCTGATTCCCGGTCCCAAATCCTGGGTGATGAAACGGGAGCTGCTCTTTGTACCGTTCCTGGGATGGATCATGAAGGCCTTTCAACCCATTGCGATCGATCGCAAATCCGGTCGCAAGGCAATCGACCAGATCATCGAACAGGGTATCGATCGTCTGAAACAAGGTAACAAGGTATTCATTTTCCCTGAGGGTACCCGTGTTGCGCCCGGAGAGCGCAAGCGCTATGGAATCGGCGGGGCCATGCTGGCGGAAAAATCGGGTTATCCGGTACTACCCGTTGCGCATAACGCCGGGGAATTCTGGCGCCGCAGGGATATCCGTAAATACCCGGGTGTCGTGGATGTAAGAATCGGACCACTGATCCAGACACAGGGTCGCTCTGCGGGTGATATCAATCAGGAAGTGGAAAACTGGATAGAAACTGCAGTCAGTGAGTTACCTACTGGCCGATAAACGATAGTAGGCACTCACTTACTTATAGAATCACTGTAACGATTCGCGAATCCGCAGGGAAATGTCTTTCATCATTCAGACGTCAAGATTTTCAACCGTCAGGGCATGGGTTTCGATGAAATCCCGCCGTGGCTCCACCTGGTCCCCCATGAGGGTCGCGAAGATCTGATCCGCACCTACCGCATCCTCAATACTCACCTGAAGCAAGCGACGAGAATCAGCATTCATGGTCGTTTCCCAGAGCTGTTCCGGATTCATCTCACCCAGGCCTTTGTAGCGCTGAACGTGTTGACCTTTCTTGGCATCATCCATCAGCCAGTCCAATGCCTGTTTGAAGCTGCTCACAGGTTGGGTCTTCTCCCCCCTTTTGACGTAAGCATCCTCGCTCAACAATCCGGTCAGCTGCTCACCCAGTTCGACGATCTTCCGATACTCGACACTATTGAAGAAGTCATAGGGGATCAAACGTTCATTACCGATGCCATGCACTTTGCGGGTTAACAGAATACCGGCCTCGCCAGAGTCGGTTTCATCCACTTTTTTCAATGTGCAGGATTCCGAAATCCGCAGATCGGTATTCAAACGATCCTCTAACTCACTGATCCAATTATTTAATTCTTCTTCGTTACTAATCATGGATTCAGAAACTTTAGGCATAGTGATCAGCTTTTCCAATAATATGCCATCATATCGTAGTGACAACCTATTAATGCTTGCCATCACTGCAAGAAAAGTACGTGCCAGTTGCTCGAGACTTTCACCTGCCAGGGGTGGTGCACCTTCCGTCACCAGCAGTGAGGCGTTATCCAAGGCCAATTGCAGAAAATAGTTATTCAGATCCTGATCATCTTTCAGGTACTGTTCCTGCTTTCCCTTTTTCACCTTGTACAGAGGAGGTTGAGCAATATAGACATGTCCCCGGTCGATCAATTCAGGCATCTGACGATAGAAAAAGGTTAACAGCAAGGTACGGATATGAGCACCATCCACATCCGCATCCGTCATGATAATGATGCGGTGATATCGCAACTTGTTGACGTCGAACTCTTCACGGCCAATGCCGCAACCCAGTGCGGTAATCAATGTGCCGACTTCCGCGGATGAGAGCATCTTGTCAAAGCGGGCCTTCTCTACATTGAGGATTTTACCCTTCAAAGGCAAGATCGCCTGGTAACGTCGATCCCTACCCTGCTTTGCAGAACCACCGGCAGAGTCACCCTCCACCAGGTAGAGTTCAGACAGTGCCGGATCCTTTTCCTGACAATCGGCCAACTTTCCAGGCAAACCGGCAATATCCAGGGCACCTTTGCGCCGGGTCATTTCACGGGCCTTTCTTGCCGCTTCACGGGCTCGTGCTGCCTCCACCATCTTTCCAGCGATGTTCTTGGCGTCGCCAGGATTCTCGAGCAGATAATCGTTGAGTTTCTCCGCCAGCAGATTCTCTACAACGCCTTTGACTTCAGAGGAGACCAGCTTGTCTTTGGTCTGGGATGAAAACTTCGGATCGGGAACCTTCACAGACAGAACAGCGGTAAGGCCTTCACGGGCATCATCCCCGGTTGTATTGACCTTCTGTTTTTTCGACAAACCGGATTGTTCAATGTACTGATTCAGGGTACGGGTCAACGCGGCGCGGAATCCAGCCAGGTGAGTGCCCCCATCCCGCTGGGGGATGTTGTTCGTGTAGCAAAAGATATTTTCCTGATAGGACTCGTTCCACTGCATCGCGATTTCGACCATGATGTCGTTGCGCTCATCAGAGAAGCTGAAGACCTTTTCGTGAAGTGGAGACTTGTTACGGTTGAGGTGTTGTACGAAGGCAATGATGCCACCCACATATTCAAAGGCATCCTCCCTTCCCGTTGCTTCCTCTTTCAGGACAATCCGGATTCCGGAGTTGAGGAATGAAAGCTCCCGAAGTCGCTTGGCCAGAATATCGTAGTGGAATTCTATGTTGCTGAAGGTATCCCCACTGGGGAGAAAGGTGATACTGGTACCAGTCTTGTCTGTATCTCCAACCGCCTTCAAGTCCCCATCCGGCACCCCGTGAGTATATTCCTGCTCCCAGACCTTTCCCTGACGCCTTATTTTAAGCAAGAGTTTCTCAGACAGGGCGTTCACCACAGAAACACCCACACCATGCAGACCACCGGAAACCTTGTAAGAGTTGTCATCAAACTTTCCGCCTGCGTGAAGCACCGTCATGATTACTTCAGCCGCGGACTTTTTCTCTTCCGGGTGTTCGTCGACAGGGATGCCCCGTCCATTATCAGTCACTGTGGCTCTTTGATCAGAATGAATGGTGACTCGAATTTCGTTGCAGTAACCTGCCAGAGCTTCATCTATGGAATTATCCACCACCTCAAATACCATGTGATGCAAACCGGTACCGTCATCCGTGTCACCGATATACATACCGGGACGTTTGCGTACTGCATCCAGTCCCTTCAGAACCTTGATATTTGAAGAATCATAACTCATAAGGAAATCCGTAACGTCAACGCCGTAACACTCATAAACAGCCCATTATACCTCTAGAAACAACATCCATACGAACGATTTATCAAATCTGTTATCAGTTCGGAGTCACATTACCCTGTTCCACGTGGAACATTGAAATATGGGGAAACACTCCGGATTCAAGATTGTCTGGAGATAGACGTGTTAAAAAAGTTTGGTACTGCGTGTTTGATATGTGAGAAAAGAGTGTTGTGTATATCTCATGATCAAGTTCTGCATGTAGGTCATCGATCAGGAGTATAGGTGGTTCATTAGAAATCTTATCGAGAAGACTGGCCTGAGCAAGGATAAAGAGTACGGAAACGATCTTCTTTTGACCTCGAGAAAATTGGTCGCGTATCTCCTGTCCATGAAATGTAATTTTTATATCCATCCTATGGGGTCCGACACTGGTAAAGTGCCTTTCATGGTCAGTACGTAAGTTATGATCCAGTGACTCCTGCAGTGACATTCCTTGACGCCACCCTTTAACCAGCGTTAACTCTAAGCCCTCCAGTTGAGGTATCAGTTTAAGGAGTTCGTTAACCTCAGACTTCCACTTATCAAGATAACTGGTTTGTAGCTCGTTTACCTCTTCACCAGATTGTGAAAGATATTGTGTCCAAACAGATAAGTCTTTTGATCTGGTACCCAGTAGTGCGTTTCTCTGCTTCAACACCTGGTTGTACGTTGATATGACTGCACCGAATCTTTGTTCCACGTGGAACAATCCCCAATTAAGAAGTTTTCTTCTATGAACAGGACCTTCTTCCATTAGACGCTGAATATTAGGTGTTATGTTTGCTATAGGTACTATTCTTGCCAGATCTGTAAGACGAGGCACAGCCTCCCCGTTTTTCTTAACCAACGTATTGCTTTTATCTTTCCTGATACCAAGCCTCGTTGTATGTCCCGAATTCGAAAGTAGTTCAGAAAAGACAGTGAGTTCTCTCTCAGTGTGGTTGATGAGATTTTTATGTTGAGTTGACTTGATCGCCC
Organism: Candidatus Thiodiazotropha sp.; assembly: GCA_040507245.1. Taxonomy (GTDB): domain Bacteria; phylum Pseudomonadota; class Gammaproteobacteria; order Chromatiales; family Chromatiaceae; genus Thiodiazotropha. The sequence goes on along the minus strand of JBEVVH010000010.1, from coordinate 19,322 downwards.
TTGCGCGAGCTAGAAGGTAGATGGACTCAAGAACGGTAGTTTTTCCTGCACCGTTGGAACCTTGAAAAATATTGATTCCCTTCCCAGGGATCATGTCCGCGTTTTTAATGTTACGCAGATTTTTTATTTTAAGTTTAGAGATTCTCACATGGGTAGTAGGATCGGGCCTCTAGGACATAAGTCCAGTCACTAGATACGCATTGGCATGACAACATACTTTGTGTCTTGATTGTCTTTGCCATAAATCAAAGCACTGCTGTTAGTATCCTTAAGTTCGATGATTACAGTCTCCTCTTTGATAGCACTGATGGCATCCAGCAGATAACCCACATTGAAGCCTATCTTGAGTTCCTCACCCTCGTAGGTAACTTCGAGTTCCTCTTCAGATTCTTCCTGTTCCGGATTATGTGCCTGCAATTGGAGTACATGGGATTGCAAATGAAAGCGTATTCCACGGTATTTTTCATTCGATAATATCGATGCACGGGTAAGGGATTGCTTGAGAGATAGTTTTTCTGCTTCGATTTCCTTGTCGGAATTCGTAGGCATGACACGTTGATATTCGGGGAATCGCCCATCGATGAGTTTCGATGTGAAGACTGAATGCTCCAGGAGCACCTTGATGTAGCTGTTACTCAACTCAACCTTAATCTCCTTATCTTGATTGGTGAGTAAGCGACTCAGTTCCATGACAGCCTTTCTTGGAAGAATGACCTGCAGGTTAGCGGGTTCTTCTAACGCCTGTTTTTTCTGACTCATGGCCAGTCGATGACCATCTGTGGCTACAGTTCTAATATCTTTTTTATCCAGTTCCAGCAACATGCCATTGAGATAATAACGCACGTCCTGCTGGGCCATTGCGAACTGGGTGTTTTCGATCAGGTTGCAGAGGATGGATTCCTTGAGCGTGAGGACAGTACTGCTGGGTGTTGGTTCAATGATCGGATAGTCGTTCGCGGGAAGAACGCTGAGCGTGAAGCGGCTTTTACCGGATTGTATTTTTACCTTGTCATCACTCACATCAAGTGTGACCTGAGCTGATTCAGGCAGTGCTTTGCAAATATCGAGAAGTTTTCTGGCTGGAAGTGTGAAATCTGCATCGCCGGTACACTCTGCTTGGGTACTCGTTTTGAGTTCCACCTCGAGATCAGTCGCTGTGAGATTGAGTCGGCCTTTACTGGCATTAACCAAGATGTTCGCCAGTATGGGTAGGGTTTGGCGTCTTTCCACAACACCTGAGATCTTCTGAAGAGGTTCAAGAAGGTTTTCCCGATCGGTGACTATTTTCATGTTATCCACTCAGTATCTTATAAATTGTTTTTAAGATATTTAGATTATCTGTTGTTATTAAGCTTGTTTATAAGTTAGGTTACTCAATGTATCTATTTGATATTATTGATAATAGTTCTATAAATAGCACTGATTTGGACATCGTGATTCCTGCACAATTCATGTTGATGGATTGTGGATAATTCAATATTTGGATTTTAACCGAATTTTTCAACATTTTATCCACATTAACTGCTTAGAGTCCTCAACAGGTTTGAATAGTCTTCAGATATCCTGAGATCACTCTCTCGCAACTCCTTAACCTTGCGATTAGCATGAATCACGGTTGTGTGGTCCCGACCACCGAAGGCATTGCCAATTTCTGGGAGGCTGTGGTTGGTGAGTTCCTTCGCCAGGGTCATGGCGATCTGACGAGGCCGTGCAATCGAGCGACTTCGCTTGGATGAAATGAGATCCGAAGTTCGGATTTGAAAATATTCAGCCACGGTCTTTTGGATGTTCTCGATGGTGATTTGTTTGTCATGCGCCGCAAGCATGTCACGCAAAGCGTTTTTGGCGAAGTCCAGGCTGATCTCTTTTCCTGTGAAGGTGGCATTGGCAATCACCCTTCTTAATGCACCCTCGAGTTCTCGTATGTTTGAACGTATACGCTTGCCCATGAAGAACGCGACTTCATTGGGCAATTCAGCGTTCAACTGGATGGCCTTATTTTGCAGAATGGCCACTCGTGTTTCCAGATCCGGTGGTTCGATGGCCACGGTCAGGCCCCAGCCGAAACGGGATTTCAATCGCTCCTCGAGACCCGTGACTTCCTTGGGAAAACGATCGCTTGAGAGGATGATCTGCTGCTGTGATTCAAAGAGTGCATTGAAGGTATGGAAGAATTCCTCCTGTGAACGCTCCTTTCCGGCAAAAAACTGTATATCGTCGATAAGCAGTGCATTGACAGAACGATACTTCTTCTTGAACTGTTCGATGGTGTTGTGTTGCAGCGCCTTGACCATCTCAGCGACGAAGCGCTCTGAGTGGAGATAGACGACCCGGGCCTTTGGATTGCGTTTCAGCATCATATTGCCGACCGCATGCATCAGATGGGTCTTTCCGAGCCCGACACCGCCGTAGATGAACAGCGGATTGTAGGCGCGTCCGGGATTCTCTCCAATCTGCATGGAAGCAGCTCTTGCAATCTGATTGGATTTTCCCTCTACGAAGGTTTCGAAGACGAAGCTTGCATTCAGATTACTCTCGATGGGTGCCCGGTGATCCGTATCCGGCATCACCGTGACAGGTTGCGGTGGTGATGTGGTGGTTTTCGGGACAGGCCGCTTCTTGCTGCCGATTTCCAGCAACACACAGGGTGCCTGCTGCTCACATAACAGTTCCAGTTGGTTCTGAATCGTTTCGAGATAGTTGTTTTTTACCCAGTCGAGAACGAAACGGTTTGGTGCCAGCAGTTTGATGCTCTGGTGTTCTTCGACCACCTGCAGGGGGCGAATCCAGGTGTTGTACTGTTGGGGTGAGAGTACTTGTTCCAAATGCTCTGTACAGCGTTGCCAAAGGTCCAATTTCTCTCTCCGGGGACCGATGTTTTCGATTCAGTCCCGATAGCAGCAAGATTCATATACTGTTTGAGCAAGTCCCTGATCTTACGCAATTTAGGTCGCCACGAATGGCGTCAAAGTACCCCGGGCGGCTGGATGTCAGTCGCAGGTTTGCAGTCAAGGAGTTGTCAGATTTGTCCCTGCTTCAGCCAGGGATGAATCCCGGTAGATACCGGGATATTGTGTCGCTTGATCGCCTCTAACGGGCAATTCGAACTGCCAAGTCTACTCCCGCCGATGTGAGTTATCCACAGTGCAAAATAGATTTTTTAAAGCTTGGGAAGCTGTTGCTTAACTATTGACAAGATAAGCTGTTTGCGACTAGCCTACGCGTCTTTTTTCGTCCCTCGACTCCGACGGATCTACCGGTAAACAGATATGAAAAGAACCTTTCAACCCAGTAATCTCAAAAGAGCCCGCACGCATGGTTTCCGTGCGCGCATGGCAACCCGTAATGGCCGTAAGGTGCTGAAGGCACGACGTGCCAAAGGACGTGCGCGTCTCGCTCTCTGAGCCCAGGGTCCTTGCCGATATTCGCTGAGGCCTTTCCCAGGAGCCGCAGACTGCTGAAACCCGACGAATACCGTCGGGTTTTTGATCGTGGACAACGTTCCGGCGATGGTCTTTTTCTCGTGCTGGGTATCGTGAATCAGACAGAATCTCCACGTCTGGGGCTGGCTGTTTCAAAAAAAAACTGCCGTCGCGCGGTAGACAGGAATCGTATCAAGCGTATGATTCGCGAGAGTTTCAGGCAGCATCAGTCGAGTCTCGGCGGTTTGGATCTGGTCGTCGTTGCGAGGCCGGGTGCTGCAACATCGGACAATCAACGTTGTCAGACCGCCTTGCAACACCACTGGCGGAGGATACTCGAGCGATGCGCCAAATAATGATCTTTCTGATCAGGCTTTACCAAACTATACTGAGCCCCTTCGTCGGCCAACACTGTCGTTTCTATCCCAGTTGCTCCGCTTACTCCCTGGAGGCAATTGAAAAACACGGCGCGCTGCGTGGTCTGTGGCTTTCAGTGAAACGCGTTTCCCGTTGTCATCCCTGGCATGAAGGTGGGGTTGACCCGGTACCGGAACCCCAAAAAAAGCAGTTCAATGGATAATCTACGTCTGATTCTTTTTTTCACCCTGGCCTTTCTGGGCTTGTTGATCTATCAAGCCTGGCAGCAGGATTACGGAGTTGACTCTCAGGTAAAGACCGAACAGGCGGCTACCGGCGAGACGGCCGATCCGAACACAACCGTTCAACAGGATGCGATTCCCTCGGTGAATAGCCAGGCAGCGGATGTTCCCGCCGCCGCGGTTGCTGGGAACGATACCCAAGTGGAGAGCCCATCCAGTAAGGCCGGTGTCGTGAGAGTCAGTACGGATCTGCTGAGCGTTCAGATCTCAACCCAGGGTGGCACGGTTCAGATGGCCCTTCTCCAGGATTACCTAAAGGACCTGGAGAATCCTGACGTCAAGGTCGAGCTGTTCAATCCGACTCCCGATCAGTTGTACATTGCCCAGTCCGGTTTGATCGGCACGGACAAAGGCAATGCGCCAAATCATGAATCGATCTACCGCGCCGAACAGTACGCCTACGCCCTTGCCGACGGCGTCGATGAACTGGTCGTACCCCTGACCTGGGAGAGTGGCACCGGCGTGAAGGTGACCAAGCAACTGATTTTCAGACGCGGAAGTTACCTGATCGAGGTGCGTTACCTCATCGACAACCAGTCCGCTGAAAGCTGGGCTGCGCGTGACTATGGTCAGTTGCAGCGGGTCAAGCCCCATGACGAGCATTCGGGATATACCACTTATACCTATACCGGCGGCGTTTACTACACGCCCAAGGACAAGTATGAGAAGGTTGATTTCGATGAGATGGCGAAGAAGGCACTGAGCGTGGATTCCGACCAGGGTTGGCTGGCCATGATCCAGCACTACTTTCTCAGTGCCTGGATTCCTCCCGCCCAGCAGATGGAACATTACTACACCAATGCGTTGAGTGGTGGTCGCTATCTGATCGGCAGTTACTCACCGAGTGTGACCGTGAACAGTGGAGAGACCCATACGATGGGTCGTCAGCTCTACGTGGGTCCGAAACTCCAGGACCAGTTGGAGAAGATTGCACCGGGACTTGAATTGACCGTCGATTACGGCTGGTTGACCGTGATCGCCAAGCCGATCTTCTGGCTGCTTAAAACCATACACGGCCTGGTGGGTAACTGGGGTTGGTCGATCATCATACTGACCCTGCTGCTCAAGGGTGCGTTCTTCAAGCTGTCGGAAACCAGTTACCGTTCCATGGCCAACATGCGCAAAGTGACACCCCGCATGCAGGCGATCAAGGATCGTTACGGGGATGACAAACAGCGGGTTCAGACCGCTATGATGGAGCTGTACAAGAAGGAGAAGATCAACCCCTTGGGCGGCTGTCTGCCGATACTGGTTCAGATTCCGGTGTTCATTGCCCTGTATTGGGTACTGCTGGAAACCGTGGAGATGCGTCAGGCGCCCTGGATCCTGTGGATCAACAGTCTTTCCGACAAGGATCCCTACTTCATTCTGCCCTTGATCATGGGTGTGTCCATGTTCATTCAGCAGAAACTCAACCCCGCTCCGCCGGATCCGATGCAGGCAAAGATCATGATGAGTCTGCCATTCGTGTTCACCATTTTCTTCGCCTTCTTCCCTGCGGGACTGGTGCTCTACTGGGTGGTCAACAATCTGATCTCCATCGCCCAGCAGTGGTACATCACACGTAAGATCGAGCAGGGCGAAACCGCCTGAACGCGACGTCGTTTATGGCGTCACACGATACCATCGCTGCCATTGCCACCCCGCCCGGGCGGGGTGGCGTGGGCATCGTGAGGGTCAGCGGCCCTTTGTGCCGATCGATTTGTGAACAACTCATCGGTAACTTACCGGCCCCCAGAATGGCCAGATTTTCTCAGTTTCGAGAGCCTGATTCCGGTGCCTTGATCGACCAGGGGATTGCCCTGTTTTTTCCCGCGCCTCACTCCTTCACCGGTGAAGACGTGCTTGAGTTGCAGGGTCACGGTGGGCCGGTGGTCATGGATCTGTTGTTACAGTCCGTGGTCACTGCCGGTGCCCGCCTGGCGCGTTCCGGCGAGTTCAGTGAACGGGCTTTCCTGAATGACAAGCTGGACCTGCTGCAGGTAGAAGCCATTGCAGATTTGATCGATGCGGATAGCCAGGCGGCTGCCCGTCTGGCCACTCGAACCCTGCAAGGTGTGTTCTCGCAACGTATCGAAGCACTCGTGGAACAGCTGATCCAACTGCGCCTGTATGTTGAAGCGGCCATCGATTTTCCGGAAGAGGAGATCGACTTTCTGAATGAAGGTCATGTCAGGCAGGATCTGCTTGGGATCATAGACTCCGTTGAGCAGACTCAGCAGTCGGCGCAGACCGGCCGGCTACTCCGGGACGGACTCACTTTGGTGATTGCGGGCAGACCGAATGCGGGTAAATCGAGTCTGCTGAATGCCCTTGCCGGTATCGAGTCTGCGATTGTTACGGAGATACCGGGCACCACCCGGGATCTGTTGCGTGAGCGAATCAGTATTGATGGTATTCCTCTGCACATCATCGACACCGCGGGATTGCGTGAGAGTTCCGACCCTGTCGAACAGGAAGGTATCCGACGTGCCCGGGAACAGATGCTTCAGGCTGACCGGGTTTTGTGGGTGTTCGATGATCAGAGTGATCCACAACATCTGGCATTCGATAGGGCCAGCCTTCCAACCGGCGTGCCGGTGACCCTGATTCGGAACAAGATCGATCAATCGGAAAAACCGGCAGGTATATGGGATTCGGAGGATGGCCCCGAGGTGTCGCTGTCCGCGAAATTCGGAGCGGGTATCGAACTGCTCAGAACTCATCTCCTGCAGTGTGTTGGCTATCAGGGGCAGGAGCAGGGTGAGTTTCTGGCCCGCCGCCGTCACCTGGTGGCATTACAGCAGGCCCACCAGCATCTGATGCACGGCCGGCAGAGTCTGGAGCGGGATCAGGCCGGTGAGCTGCTTGCTGAAGACTTGCGTCTGGCCCAGCAGGCTCTCTGCGAAATCACCGGAGAATTCACCTCCGATGATTTGTTGGGAAGGATATTTTCCAGTTTTTGTATCGGCAAATAGGCAGATCGTTCATTCAGGTTTGATAACCTTGGCAATCCTGTATCGAACTGTGGTGGAATATAGCCAGCTGTTCCAACCTGGAGGTAACCACAATGCTGGGTGAATCGCACGATCTGCTGCACGAATTTCCTGAATATAAAGATAAGATCGCCGAGCTGCGTAATAGTAATGAGGTTTTTCATAACCTGATGGACGAATACGACTGGCTGGATGCCCAGATTCGCAGCCTGGAAGAATTGAGTACGCCGATTTCCGATTTTCACATGGAAGAGATGAAAAAGCGGCGTCTGCTGCTGAAGGACAGACTCTACGCCATTCTTCACGCCTGAGCTAAACTCGGTTGCGCGTTCGTCCGGGTCGAAATGCCCGGACATCCCGTTGCAGATTTTCGAGCAGTCCGGGTTTAGGATCCGGTCCGTAGCGTAGCTGGATATAGCCGGATGTGATACGGCTGATGGGCGCGGAGAGATCAGGACGCGTGCGGCTGGCGCGGCGGGCGTAATCCATTGGGCCCTCCCCGGGTTTTCGCAGGATACCCACCCGCGCCAGGTTGTGGCAGAAACGCTCGTAGGACTGCATCACCTGGGAAGGTCTGTTCTTTCCCTGGCGAATCAGGTTGAGTGCCACGACAAGCATGATCACACCGATCACCCCCGCAATCATTATTCCCCACTCGAGATGGGTAAGGCGCTGAAAACCGAATTGACGCATCAGGCTGAACTGATGTTCCCGACTGTATCCCACTACCCAGCGTCGCCATTGCACATTCGCATTATCCAGCAGGTGGGTGATCTGTATCAGACTCTGGCCAATGAATCCCGATCGGTCGATGTGAAAACTGACCGGTGAACCGGGCGGGGTGTCATCTGTCAGAATCGAATAGCGAATCCGCTCAGGGGCCACCGCTGCAGTGGGGTCGATGCGTACCCAGCCCTGCTCTTCCAGCCAGACCTCGGACCAGGCATGCGCATCGCTCTGGCGGATGATGAAGTAGTCCCCCAGATCGTTGTATTCCGCACCCTGATAACCCAGTATCAAGCGGGACGGTATTCCAGCCAGACGCATCAACTGGGTGAACGCGGTGGCATAGTGCTCGCAAAAACCCTCCCGACCTTCGAACAGGAATTCATCGATCGGGTTATCCGGATACAGGGGGGGCGTGAGGGTGTAGACGAAGGGTTGGTCGTGAAAATGGTTGAGCGCCTGCTGTACCAGATCGCGGTCAGTGCCTGAAGTCTGTTTCCATTTTTCTACCAGATCCCGCTGCCGCTGGGTGATATTGTCGGGCAGTGCCAAGGCACGCTGGCGCATACTCGCGCTGATCCGGCGATCGCGCTGTTCAGTGGATGATACGAGGCGGTAGTTCAAGGGTTGGTTGACCGGCCTGCGGGTCAGCAATTGCCGGTCACCGGTGAGTATGGCCTGGGGTGGATTGTTCAACGGCAGATCGAGACTGTAGAGCCACGGATGCTGATGCGCTTCGAGGAAGATCTCGTAGTGAACCTGTGGCAAGCCGGTATCGTTGTTGTGTTTCCAGAAGGGGATGCCCGTGCGGTTGTACCAGGTCTCACCGTCACTGTCCCAGATGACCAGTCCGCGCCAGTAGCGTTGTTCCGGTGCCGGCGGGGTATCGTCAAACCTCACCCGGAAGGCCACTTCTTCAGAGGCCACCAGTTCGCTGATCATTCCCGGTCTCACCCGGTCGCTCATCCCTGTCATCGCAGATGAATTCAGACCGATATGCCAGAGTGGGTGAGAGATTCGGGGGAACACCACGAACAGGATCAACGCCAGGGGTACTGCCTGAAGGCTCATCACCAGGGTGCGATACAAGGGGTCTGCCGGATGTCTGGAAACCGTGACCCGCTGACTTTCCAGGAGCAATGCGGTGGCCGCGATCATCAGCGCAAACAGGTAGATCGCCAGGATGATGGACTGGCCGAACAGGAAATGGGTGACCACAACGAAATAGGCGATATACAGGGTCACCGTAAGATCCCTGCGGCGGCGGACCTCCAGTACCTTGAGCAGGAACATCACGGTGAGCAGCGCTACCCCTGCCCGATGACCGATCAGAGTGTGGTATTCGGAAAAAACCAGGGCTATGCCACCCAGGGTAGCCATGACCAGGGACCAGCGGCCGGGACGAAACCTGTGCCACCTCAACCCCGCCAGATGCCAGATCATCAGCAACATCAGGTAGAGATTGATTTGAGGTGAAAAGTGCAGACCATGGGGCAGGATCGTGAGCACCGCGATCAAGCTCAGGGCCCGGTGCTGAATCGGACTCAGGCTCAGTTCAGGCAGTTTCATGATCGAGTCCGTGGCGCGCCAGGGCGATGAGGCAACGCTGCATGTGCGATTGTCCGGTGCCGCTGGCAATATGAACACCGGGAATCGTCAGACTGTAGGCCTGACCCAGTTCCTCCTGCTGCAGGACATATCGGCACAACAGGCTGAGGCGTCGTTCCGGTTCCTGTTCCGCTATCAGGTCCCAGTCCAGGCGCACTTCCAGGTGACGGTCGCCACCGAACTGCTTGCACATCAGGCTCTGTTGCCGGGCATAGGCTTTCCAGTCGATATGGCGGATGGAATCCCCGCTTCGGAAGGGCCGCAAACCGATGAAGTCTTCCGTGCCAACACCCCGGTCACCCTGACCGCTGGGTTGGTATGCCGTGGTAATCGGGGGTTGGCCCCGCTCTGCGGGTTTTGGGTAGACCAGGCACTCGAGTGGAATATCTGCGTAGGTCCAGGCGCGGAACAGGCCCAGGGGATAGGTGCTCTGCAGGGTGATGCGCGGTAGCGGAAAAGGGCCGCGCCGTCGGGTGGCCAGAGGCAGAGTGAACATCATCTGATCGGAACCCGGAATGTCGAGACGCTCCCCCTGCTCTTTACGGTGACGGATCTGGATCGCATAGCGCGGTATCTGCGAGGGATTCTCCACCATCACCTGGAACTCCGCAGTGTCTCCGGCGAACACCGAGGCTACCCGGTAAGGCTGCAGTCGCAGTCCCAGGAGATTGCGCCAGGTGTGCAGGATACTGATCAGCCAGAGTCCGCCCAGGAAGAATGTGGCGAGGTGCCCCAGGTTACTTCCGTAGTTGATCGATCCGACCAGCATCAGCAGGATCACCAGGGCCAGTAAAAGCCCCTGCCGGGTGGGCAGGATGTAAATGCTGCGCGGCTTGATGACTACTCCGCCCTGAGCATCCGCACGGGCGTGGCGTTGAAAGGGCCGCAGCCATTGACTGAGTGAAGGGGTCATGATCAAGGGATTGGTACAGCCTCGATCAGATCCTTGACCAGACCGTCGCTGGCGATGCCGAGGGATTCTCCGCTGCTCAGTAACCGGTGTCCCACCGTGGCGGGCAGGATCGCCTGCAGATCCTCGGGCAGAACCAGGTCGCGACCGCCGATAAAGGCCCAGGCTCGGGCAGCCTGAAGAATCGCCAGACCGGCCCGGGGGGAGAGTCCCAGGCGGTAGTCCGGTATCTGTCGGGTGTGTGCGAGTATCTCTTGGCAGTAGGCGATCAACGCGTCGGCCACGTGTACCCGGTTGACCTGTTGCTGGAAGTCGGCCAGCTGTGCCGGGGTGAGCACCACGGGCTGCTCCGAGAGTTGCGCACGGCGATCGCCTCCGGCGAGCAGCTCCCGTTCCGCGTTACGGTCCGGATAACCAATGTGCAGGCACATCAGAAAGCGGTCGAGCTGGGATTCCGGCAAGGAAAAGGTGCCTACCTGATGACTGGGATTCTGGGTGGCGATGACAAAGAACGGCTGGGGCAGACCGTGGGTTTCCCCATCCAGGGTGACCTGACGTTCCTCCATGGCCTCGAGCAGGGCACTCTGGGCCTTGGGCGTCGCCCGGTTGATCTCATCGGCCAGCACCAGCTGGGCGAAAATCGGGCCCTGGTGAAAACGGAAGCGCTGTTCCTGGCTGTCGAAGATGGACACCCCTATGATGTCCGAGGGCAGCAGATCACTGGTGAACTGGATACGCTGGTAGTGCAGTCCCAGGAGATGGGCCAGGGTATGCGCCAGGGTGGTCTTGCCCACCCCGGGTACGTCTTCGATGAGCAGGTGGCCGCGGGCCAGAAGACAGGTCAGGGAGAGCCGGATCACCTCCTGTTTGCCTACCAGGATGCGGCCTGCTGCTTCGATTACCTTGGCCAGATCGGAATTCATGGGTTCATGTCACTCTGTGTTGGGTTTGCCGAATCGGGGGTACCTGATGAAATCTTAGCGAAGACTTCCCTTCTGGAAGGAACCGCTTGTCGGTGTAACGGTGCCGATGGGTGTCTACCAACGGCCCGGTCACATGGATCTGCGCTGCCACCTGATGCAGGACCTATCGCCTTTCTCTATTAAAACGGGTGTCGATGAACCCCTCAAGCCGAGAAAGGCAGGTTCGGAACGACAATCCTCTGTGGAGGATTCTGATTGGCGTCATGGCGCCACAGAAAATAAGAGAATTGTTGTGTTACTCCTGGCATCGCCGTTTAAAATAACCGGTCATACGATCCGTGAGTTCTCAGACCTGCGTAACCAGGGTTTTCTCCCCTGAATAGGCCGGTCCTTAATCAGGTTGTTAACGACCGTTTCAGTCAGACAGCCACACGGGTCAGACTCTGCACAGGATTGTTTCCCGACAATGTTCTATACCGATAAATTCGATGTGATCGTGGTGGGCGGTGGTCATGCCGGTACCGAGGCGGCTCTGGCGGCGGCGCGCATGGGCGCGCGCACCCTGCTGCTGAGTCACAACATCGAGACCCTGGGACAGATGAGCTGCAACCCGGCCATCGGCGGTATCGGCAAGGGTCACCTGGTGAAAGAGGTCGATGCCCTGGGGGGCGTCATGGCCCACGCCGCCGACCGGGGCGGTATCCAGTTCCGCATACTCAATTCCCGTAAAGGGGCCGCGGTGCGCGCCACCCGTGCTCAGGCGGACCGTATCCGCTACAAGGCTGCGGTTCGTTATGCCCTGGAAAATCAGCCGAACCTGCAACTGTTTCAGCAGGCGGTGGATGACCTGATCGTGGAACAGGACAAGGTGGTCGGAGTTGTGACCCAGATGGGTCTCAAGTTCCACGCCGCTGCGGTGGTGCTCACCGTGGGCACCTTTCTCGGCGGTCGGATCCACATCGGCCTGGCCAATTATGAGGGGGGACGGGCCGGCGATCCCCCTTCCAATGCGTTATCGAAGCGGCTGCGGGATCTGCCTTTCCGCGTGGAACGGCTCAAGACAGGCACACCGCCGCGGATCGACGGACGCAGTATCGACTACAGTCAGCTGGAGGCCCAGCCCGGTGACACCCCGACACCGGTGTTCTCCTTTCTCGGCTCGGTGGAAGAGCATCCCCGCCAGATCTGCTGCCACATCACCCACACCAACGAACAGACCCATGAGATCATCCGTGGCGGGCTCTCCCGCTCGCCCATGTACACCGGGGTGATCGAAGGGGTCGGGCCCCGCTACTGTCCCTCCATCGAGGACAAGATCGTGCGCTTTGCGGACAAGTCGTCCCACCAGATCTTCATCGAGCCCGAGGGTCTGGACACCCACGAGGTCTATCCCAACGGCATCTCCACCAGCCTGCCCTTCGACATCCAGTACCAGCTGGTACGCTCCATGAAAGGTTTCTCCGAGGCGCAGATCCTGCGCCCGGGTTACGCCATCGAGTACGACTTTTTCGATCCCCGGGATCTCAGGTCCTCGCTGGAGACGAAACACATCGCCGGGTTGTTCTTCGCCGGCCAGATCAACGGCACCACCGGCTATGAGGAAGCGGCCGCGCAGGGATTGCTGGCCGGTCTGAACGCGGTGCGTCACGCCCGGGACGAGGAACCCTGGAGTCCGCGCCGGGACGAGGCCTACCTGGGTGTGCTGGTGGATGACCTGATCACCCAGGGGACCCAGGAGCCCTACCGCATGTTCACCAGCCGCGCGGAGTACCGGCTGCTGCTCAGGGAGGACAACGCGGACCTTAGACTTACTGAAACCGGGCGCCGCCTGGGTCTTGTGGACGATCACCGCTGGGCACACTTCTGTCGCAAGCGGGAAGCCATCGAGCAGGAACAGCAACGCCTCAACGGAATCTGGCTGCGACCCTCCGACCTGCAGGATGATCCGGCCGAAACCCTGCTCGGGGGTCCGCTATCGAAGGAGGCGAATGCACTGAATCTGCTCGCCCGGCCCAATGTCAGTTATCGGGAGCTGATGTCCCTGCCCCGCCTCGGTCCGGGGGTCGAGGATCCCCAGGTGATCGAGCAGCTGGAGGTGCAGGCCAAGTACGCCGGCTATATCGACCGGCAGAAAGATGAAATCGACCGGCAGCGGGCCAACGAAGCGGTATCGCTGCCTGACAACCTGGACTATGGGTCTGTGCGGGGTCTCTCTTCCGAGGTTCGGGAGAAGTTTCAACGCCACCGCCCCCAGACCCTGGGTCAGGCCGGGCGGATTCCCGGTGTCACCCCGGCCGCGATCTCCCTGCTGATGATTCATTTGAAAAAGCGGTCTGCCTGATGCGCCAGATCCGTTTCGATGAGAAGGCCTGCCGGGAGCGCCTGCAGGCCGGGGTCGAACAGCTCGGGATTCCCCTTAGCGGCTCGCAAATGGATCAGTCGATCCACTATCTTGCGCTGCTGCACAAATGGAACAAGGCCTACAACCTGACCGCAGTGCGAGACCCCCTGGAGATGGTATCGCGACACCTGCTGGACAGTCTTGCCGTGCTGCCCTATTTCAACACCCGATCCTGTCTCGATATGGGCACGGGCGCCGGTCTGCCCGGAATCCCACTGGCGATCCTTCGTCCCCAGACCCGCTTCGTGCTGCTCGACAGCAACAGCAAAAAGGTGCGCTTTCTGCGCCAGGTGATCCTGGAACTGGGGCTGGACAACGTGACAGCGGTGCATGCCCGGCTGGAAGCCCTGAATGCCGAGGAGCCCTTCCCCACCCTGATCTCCCGGGCCTTCACCGATCTGCCGAACATGCTGCAGCTTGCCTCGGCTCTGATGCATCCGGGGTGTGAACTGTTGGCCATGAAGGGACGGGTACCCGATTCGGAGATCACGGCCCTGCCCCCGGACTACGATGCGGAGATACGACCGCTGCAGGTGCCGTTCTGTGATGGGGAGCGCTGTCTGGTGCGGATTCGGCGGAAAAACTGCCCGCAAGCCGAAACCACCCGCGGGTTGGAAGACACGGTTTAGGGAGAAAGGTTAACACCTGTCAGGCGAGTGCCGTTATGATAGGCGATTCCTGTCAAGACTGAAGCAACGGGACACCATGGGTTACATTATCTGCATCGCCAACCAGAAAGGCGGAGTCGGCAAGACCACGACCACAGTCAATCTGGCGGCATCCCTGGCCGCCATGAAGAAGCGGGTGCTGCTGGTGGATCTGGATCCCCAGGGCAATGCCAGCATGGGCTGCGGCATCGACAAGTACAATCTGGAAAACACCTGTTGTGAAGTGCTGCTTGGGGATGCGAGTCTGCGCGATGCACTGCAGCGTTCTCTGGAAGGGGGATTCGACGTACTCCCCTCCAACTCCGACCTTACCGCTGCGGAGGTGGGACTGATGAACAGTTCGATGCGTGAGAAGCGCCTCGATCTGGCCCTGGCTCCGGCCCGGGCGGAATACGATTTCATTCTTATCGATTGCCCCCCTTCCTTGAACATGCTGACCCTGAATGCGCTGGTGGCGGCCCACGGGGTATTGATTCCGATACAGACCGAATATTATGCCCTGGAAGGTTTGACGGCTCTGATGAACACCATCGAACAGATCCGCTCCCACCTCAATCAGGATCTGCGCATCGAGGGTTTTCTGCGCACCATGCATGATCCGCGCAATAACCTGGCCATCGATGTCTCCGGTCAGTTGCTGGCGCATTTCAAGGATGCGGTATTCAACACCATCATTCCCCGAAATGTGCGGGTTGCCGAGGCGCCGAGCCACGGTAAGCCGGTATTGCTTTATGATAAAACCTCTCGTGGAGCAACTTCCTACCTGGCCCTGGCCAGTGAACTCTTGCGCCGGCATCGGTTACGCGAGGAACAAGACAAACAGGTTTAACGGATAACGACTATGGCGGTTAAGAAAAGAGGACTGGGTCGCGGGCTCGACGCCCTGTTGGGTGGCATGAATGCAAATGCTGAAACGGGTGATGGGGCGAAAACCCCGGCGGCATCCCAGCCTGCCCAGAGTGACAATCTCAGGCGTCTGGCAGTAGACCTGATTCAAAGAGGCCGATATCAGCCGCGGCGCGAGTTCGATCTGGAGAGCCTGCGGGAACTCGCCGATTCGATCGCGGCCCAGGGCATCATCCAGCCGGTGGTGGTCCGACCGGTGGAGAAGGGTCGCTATGAACTGATCGCCGGTGAGCGCCGTTGGCGCGCCGCCCAGCAGGCCGGCCTCGATGAGATTCCGGTGGTGATCAAGGAGGTCACGGAAGAGGCCGCCATGGCCATGGGTCTGATCGAGAACATCCAGCGCGAAGATCTCAATCCCCTGGAAGAGGCCCATGCCCTGAACCGCCTGCTGATCGAGTTTGGCCTCACCCACCAGGAAGTGGCCAAGGCAGTAGGCAAGTCCCGCACCACAGTAACCAACCTGCTGCGCCTGCTGGAACTCAATGAGGATGTGAAGACTCTGGTGGAAAGCGGCCGCCTCGAGATGGGCCATGCCCGTACCCTGCTCGGACTCAAGGGTGAGGCCCAGAGCAAGGCCGCGAAACAGGTCGTTGCCCAAGGGCTTTCGGTGCGTGAAACTGAGCGTTTGGTCCGGCGTCTGCAGAACGAGGAAGAGAATCCTCAACCCAAGCGCACCGAACAACCCATGGACCCGGACATCCGACGTCTGGTCACCGACCTTTCAGAAAAGCTCGGCGCCAAGGTGGATCTTCAGCAAACCGCGAAAGGCAAAGGCAAACTGGTGATCGGCTATAACAGCCTGGATGAACTCGAAGGCATTCTCGATCACATCAAGTAAAGAATTCAGTTTCCCCCTGAAATCCCGTAGCCCGGGTGAAGCAAAGCGTAACCCGGGAAACACGCCCGGGATGAATCGATAAGAACAGAACATAGACTACAGCCGCTTCTGGTCCGTGCCCCGGACACCAGGGTTGTGCGTTGCTCCACCCGGGGCACATCTTTGACATGTTGAGACATGGGCATAGGTTTGTCTCTATTCTCACCGACCACCGTGATGATTCGCTCCATAATAGTAATTCACGGAATCGGAATTACTTATAGAGGAATGGTTTCCGACCTGTTTGGTAGATGTGTGAGTTTGCCGATCTTTCCAGAGAAAATAACTGAACAATACTGAGCCGATTATTGGAAAGATCCATATCAGCAGAATTTGTATCGCCTTTTGTGAGCGTTCATAGGCGTGTGCCTTGCTGATATACAGCGACGCAGCAAAATTCAACAACAGGACAAGTATCAAGAGGGCGACAAGCAGTAGTTCCATGTGATGATGTGGCGTTCCATTCATTGTGTTCTGATTATAGCCCGGGTGAAGCAACGCGTAACCCGGGAAGGTATGGCACGAAAATCGGGTATGCATAAAAGTCGGGTTACGGTGCTACGACTCGGCATGCTTTCCCGGGTTCCGCTGCGCTTCACCCGGGCTACGGGGGGTTCGTTTCAGGGCAGCCAGATGGAGGAGCAGCCACCATCGAGTTTGTGGTTGTTCTCAAGATACACGGAGCCGGTTCGCTCGCCATTTCTATGTGCATGGGCCACCATGGACGCAAAGTAGATGCCCAGCTGGGTGTGTCCTTCGGCGAGGGTCTTGTTGCGATTGAAGGCGGCCTGGGCCTCGATCATGGCGGGGGGAAAACCTGAGCCATCATCTTCAATTCGAATCACCAGGTAGTCATCGATCATCTCAGCACTCAGGCTGATCTGAGTGCGGGTGTATCGTAATGCGTTGCCGATGAGGTTGTTGATCACTCCCCGGATCAGCCATTCATCAAAATATCCGCTCAAATCCGCATCACAATCACAGCTCAGGGTAATCAATTTGGACTGCGCGACACTCTGATTGTCGATCACGATCTCATCGAGAAAATCCGCCACCTGCAGCTCTTCAATGTTTGGCGTTAATTGGCCGTTGTCGATTTTGTAGAGCGACAGCAAGGCAATGAGATTGTTGCTGAGACGTTTCGATTCATGTTGCAGTGATGCGAATTTGGGGTTGTCTCGATAACCGTTTTCCCCGGCCATTTCGTCCAGGGTGTTGATCACCATCCCCAGGGAGTTCTTCATGTCATGGATGATGGAGGCGAGTATGTCGGAGAAATTCATATCAACCTTCCTGGGCGTTGGTGCTGAGCACGGTATTCAAGCGGTTCTGCAACTTGAGCAGCACCGGGTTGTCGGGTTCGGTTTTGTTGACTCGATCGAGATAAACGCGGATTTCGTCGATGCGCTCCGGATTGAATTCGCTGCGTTCCATGTCCATCAGCATGACCAGGGCGGTATTCAGATTCACCACCTTGTTGGCGGGCATGCGGGCCGAGGTCTCTTTAAGCAGTTTGATGGCCTCTTCGTATTGACCTTTGCGTGCCAGTTCCACACCTTTCCGGTTCAGTGAGGCAACCTCTTCACGCAAGGCGTCGATGGAGCCGAGGGTCTCTTCGTTGATCCCGGCCGCTGTCAGGGTCAGGCGGATCTCATCCATCAACTCGTCGTCGGAGTGATGATTGAGAATGGTGCTCTTAAGCAGTTCCACACTCTGCTCTGTTTTGTTGAAATGCTGAAAGGTCTTGGCCATTTCCAGTGAACAGTCACTGTCTGTGTTGTCTTCCAGGGTTCCGAAGATCTGCGCCGCCTGATCCAGAGAGGCCTGTGCGGCATCGCTGTTGCCCATGGTTTCATGGATCACACTCTCCGCGGTAGCACGGTAGAGATCCGCCTTGGGATCCTTGAGAAACTCCCGTTTCATATCGCGGAGAATCTTGAGGCCGGCATCGCCCTGCTGGGTGCGTGCACTGACTTTGGCCAGGTTGGCGTAGTCCGAAGGGTGCTTGTAGACGGAGTGACGGCCGTGCTTGACCGCCTTGGTAAAGGCGGATTCCGCGACTTGATCATCCTTGTTGAGCAATGCAATCTCTCCGAGCATCTGTTGACGCAGCATCGCCTTGGGTGAAATCTTCGCCGTCACCTCGAGGGTCTTCTGCGCTTCGGTCAACTGATTGAGGCTCTTATAGCACTTGGCCAGCCAATCGTAGGCCGCGGTGTAATTCGGATTGTGTTCGGTGATGGTCTTGAACTGGGATTGCGGTTCAACATAGGCTTTGGAGAGAAACAGGGTTTTACCCAGACCCAGCCGGGCCCAGGGCAGATCCCTGAGACTCAGCACCTCTTCATAGACCTGGCGAGCCGCCGCGATCTGTCCGGCGTCGAGCAGGATTTCCGCCTTTATCTTACGCAGCTCATTACTGTTGGGTGGTTTCAACGCGATTTTTTCATCCAGCAGTTTGATCGCCTGCTGCTTGTCCTGTTTTGCCAGGGCCTGCTCCACGGGCAACAGATTCTGCTTTTTGGCAATCAGTTTTTCCAGGCGGTTTTTCAGAAGATCCTTGTTGAATGGTTTGGTCAGATAGGAGTCGGGTTCGAACTCGACTGCGCCCATTACCATGTCACGAGCGTTCTCCGCCGTGACGATCAGGAATACGCAACCGAGGCCGATCAATTGGCGGTGCTTGGCCTCTTCCAGTACCTGCTGACCGTCCTTGCCCGGTCCCAGGTTGTAGTCGCACAGGATCACATCGAAGCGTTTATCTTTCAGTTGTGCAATCGCATCCGCGCCATTATTAGCCAGGGTAATATCCCCCACACCACAGGCTATGAGCATGTTTTTGATCATGCTGCGCATATCGCCGAAATCATCGACGACCAGATAGACCCTGTTTTCGAGAATTCCCGGGGCAAAAGGCACGATGAACTCCTGATAATTTTATTACTGCACAACCCTCGCGGGATGCTCGAGTCGTCATGACAAGCAGTGGAATGCCGAGAGACTGCCCGCGGCAACTCCCTAAGCCAGCATGGAAAGTGAATCAGCGGTTACGTGTTGTTATCCGATGTTACATTCGCTCGAATGTCCAGGGCACAGACTCATGATGCCGGGCAGTGCATGCATGCCGCGGGCCTATCATCGTGATATTCCTTTCCGATTATATTAACTCGGCTCAATAATAGGGAGATATTTTAACGGATATCACGTATTATTCCCGGATGGAAAAAATTGATGCACGAACACTAAC
>JBEVVH010000009.1:0-40404 GCA_040507245.1 Candidatus Thiodiazotropha sp. | reverse complement strand
TTTTGTTAGTGTTCGTGCATCAATTTTTTCCATCCGGGAATAATACGTGATATCCGTTAAAATATCTCCCTATTATTGCGCCGAGTTAATATCTCAAGGACATTGGGCGGGTGGCCTACAGTCACATCAATGACCGGGAGGCCATGGACGCCTTTTTTGAACTCTCCCGCACGGAAGGCATCATTCCCGCAATCGAATCCGCGCACGCGGTGGCCCATGCCTTGCGCATGGCGAGTCAGGGCGAGCAAGGCAGCATCCTGATCAATCTCTCGGGACGGGGCGACAAGGATATCGACTTCGTGGTTGAAAACTACGGCGCCCAGTATGGAGTAACCCCCGAACTCTGAATCCAGTGTCCCCCTTTACACACTGGATTCCGCTCAATGAGCACGGATATCCCTGATCAAGATGACCGGGAGATTGTCTCATGGATGGGTTTTCTCCCGGCATCCGTCCGGCTCGTAAAACAATGTCAGACACCCGGTTGACGAGCCAGCGAAGACTCGTCCCGGTGGTTCGTGTCGAGCCGTGGAAATGTGTCTATACTTCCCACAAATGGGGTGTCTGTACTGAAGTTGTCTGCCAGCCGGCACGGGATTCCCGAATCCCCTTTCAAACACGGATTTTCGATGATCATGATGACTCAGGTCAGCAGATAAATCAGGAATCAGTGATATTCTTATCTACAAGCTTCTTTCGGGAGTTTTTTGAATGCAACGTCTTCAGGACATCGCGGTGACGGTCGCGTCCTCTGACGATTCTCCAATCAACCACGCCAATGCCTTCCTATTCTGCACGAAGTATTCCACGCGCTGAATCGCTACGCTCAGGAAGGAATCAGCACTACAATCGATCTTCGCGCTATCCCGTTCGGACCGGGTGATGAACAGGCCTTACTGGACTTTTTAGGACGGGGAGAGGTTGAAGTGACCCTGCGATCACTGGGCAATAGCGCCATCTGGGAATGTGCCTATCCTGGGGTGTGGATTGTCGATCACCGTAATTCGGAAAACGAGCGTGTCGCCCTGCAGCTCGAGATCGGCCGCATTCCGGAAATCGTCCAATCACAGTCTGAAGACATTCTGGATGCCCTCGACCGGTTACAGAGCCGGCTGGAGGTGTTTGACTAGCTTGCCGCATCGGACCTGACCGGGTGGCCGCCTGTATTGGATGTCCCTGCCAGTGCCGATTCTCGGGTGTTGGTCAAAACAACAAGTACCCTTCGGGGTGCGATGGATCCACAACAATTCGGTGGCGATTTCGGAACGATCGTCTAAGCCTGATGAAAGTCACTCGTGACGAGTGGAGTGATAGGAGCGGAGATGACTGATCAAAAAAATCCATTCTCGAAAACGCTCGGTGAAAGCCTGCGGGAGTTTGGGGTGACCCGACGGGGATTCCTCAAATTTTGTGCTGCCACCGCGTCCCTCATGGCCCTGCCTCCGTCGATGGTGCCGGCCATTGCACAAGCACTGGAACGGGCCAGGCGGCCTTCGGTGATCTGGCTGTCCTTCCAGGAATGTACCGGATGTACCGAGTCATTGACCCGCAGCCATTCACCCAGCGTCGAAAATCTGATTTTCGACTATATCTCGCTCGATTATCACCACACCCTGCAGGCAGCAGCCGGACATGCGGCTGAGGCGGCCCGCGAGGCGGCAATGCACGAGAACGAGGGTCAGTACATCGTGGTGGTGGACGGCTCGATTCCTCTGGGTAATCCAGGGTACTCGGCCATCGCCGGTATCAGTAACAAGCAGATGCTGGAAGAGACCGTAGCGGGCGCAGCGGCGGTGATCGCAGTCGGCAGTTGTGCCGCGTTTGGCGGTTTGCCGCATGCTAATCCGAATCCCACCGGTGCGGTGTCGGTGAGTGATCTGGTCAAGGATAAGCCGGTGGTCAATGTATCGGGGTGCCCCCCGATTCCCACGGTCATCACCGGTGTGCTGGCCCATTTTCTGACCTTCGGTGCACTGCCCGAACTGGACGAACTGGGTCGCACGGTGGTGTTTTACGGACAGAGCATCCATGACCGCTGTTACCGTCGCCCGTTCTATGACAAGGGCCTGTTCGCCGAGACCTTCGACGATGAGGGTGCTCGCAAAGGCTGGTGCCTGTTCCGTCTGGGCTGCAAAGGTCCCATGACCAAGAACGCCTGCGCGACCGCCAAGTGGAACCAGGGTACCAGTTGGCCCGTGGAGTCCGGTCACGGCTGCCTGGGTTGCTCAGAACCCAATTTCTGGGACGCAGGCGGTTTCTACAAGGCCCTGTCCATTCCGGACAGCGACCTGACCCGTAATCTGGGTTACGTGGCAGGCGCCGGTGTGGCGTTGGGTGCTGTTGCCGGAGCCCTGAATCGCAGTACCAAGGCCAAGGCGAAACAACAGCATGAAACCGTAACCATTGACGATCTGGATAAGAAATCATGAGTGAATCAATCGATTTTTTACTGTGGGTTCGTGGGCCAGGCTTCGACATCGCTCTGGTGATCTTTGTGGTCGGTGTACTGATCCGTCTCCTCGAAATTCTGGTGATTGGCCGTAAACCCGATTACTCCGAGCCGCGAGGCGCGGAACTGGGCGCGGGTCTGCTGACCGTGGTCACCCGCACAGCGCCAGAGCCGGGTGTTTTCAAGCGCTCGCCGTTCACTGTTGTCGGCGGCTACATCTGGCACATCGGGTTCCTGATCAGCCTGTTTCTGTTCGTGCCTCATATAGAGCTGATCCATGCGACGCTGGGAGTGAGATGGCCCGGCATCGCCAGCAACCTTGTGGATGCAGTGGCTGCAGTGACGATCGTGACGCTCATAGCGATGCTGTTCAGTCGACTGAATCACCCGGTGAAGCGGTTTTTGAGCGGCCCGGAAGACTACCTGACCTGGCTGGTCACCTTTCTGCCGATGTTGACCGGGTACGTTGCGTATCACCGGATGATCGACCCCTACACCCTGGCACTGGGATTGCACATACTGAGTGTTGAGTTACTCATGGTGGTGTTTCCATTCACCAAACTGATGCATGCATTCACCTTCGCCCTGGCCCGTTGGTATAACGGTGCCATGGCCGGACGCAGAGGAGTTCAGTCATGAGCGAGGCAACCCTTGAAAGAGGCATGAATGCCTTTCGTGAGCAGATGAGCGCACCGGTCGCCGCGTTCTTTTCCAGCTGTGTGAACTGCGGTATGTGTGCCGAAGCCTGTCTGTTCTATACCGAGACCGGTGATCCCAAATACACCCCGATTCACAAGCTTGAACCATTGCGCCGGGTGTGGGAGCAGGAATATACCCTGTGGGGACGGATCAAATCGAAGCTCGGTCTGACCGAACCGGTCACTGACGCTCTGTTGGAAGAGTGGGAGATGTTGATCTATGACGGCTGCACCATGTGCGGTCGCTGCTCCATGGTCTGTCCGGTAGGCAATGATATCAGCCACATGATCCGCCTGGCCCGTGAAGGTATGGTGGCGGCGGGATACGCACCGGAAGGCGTCAAGGGGGCCAGCCGTCGCGCGGTCACCCTGGGCAGCCCGATGGGTGTCAAATATCCTGCCCTGGCTGCGCAGATCAAGCATGTGGAAGCCGACACCGGTCTGAGCATTCCGGTGGATCAGGAAGGGGTCGACTACATGGCCCTGCTCTCTTCCATGGAGATCATCAATTTCCCTGAATACCTGGAAGCCCTGGCACGCATTTTCAAGCAGGCCGGCGTAACCTGGACCCTGAGCTCTGAAGCCTTTGAAGCGACCAATTCCGGTATTCAGATCGGATCCTCCGATATCGCGAGGGAACTGGTGAACCGGGTGGTGGTGGCGGCTGAAAAACTCAAGGTCAAATATGTGATCAGTCCTGAGTGCGGCCATGCCTACACCGCGATCCGCTGGGAAGGCCCCAACCTGATCGGCCGTCCCTACAACTTCAAGGTGGTGCATATCCTTGAACTGCTCGATGAGCTGAGGTCCAGTGGACGGATGAAGACAGAAGGCATGGAGGATGCCCGTCTGACCTTTCACGATCCCTGTCAGATCGTGCGCAAGGGCGGTGTGCTCGAGCCGCCACGCAATCTGTTGAACATGGTGGCGAGCAACTTTGTCGACATGAACGACAGCCGTGAAATGAACTGGTGTTGCGGCGGCGGTGGTGGCGTGAGTGCCAATGAACGTGCTGAGGAACTGCGCTTGAAGGCTTTCAAGCGCAAGAAAACCCAGTTGGACGAACTCAACGTGGAAACCCTCGTCACGGCCTGCGCCAACTGCAGACTGGTGATTGAAGAAGGTTTGGAGGCTTACCACATGGAGATTCCCGTGGTCGGATTGACCGAAATGATCGCCGACCATCTGGTAGAAGACAAAGAGTGAATAGCACCAGCCTCATCGTACCGATAGGAGACGAGAGAAGATGACTGACCGTATCATCGTTGATCCGATAACAAGAATCGAAGGACATCTGCGCATCGAGGCACAGATGCAGGGTGACCAGATCGCCAGTGCCTATTCCTCAGGAACCATGGTGCGCGGTATTGAGATCATCCTCAAAGGGCGGGACCCGAGGGATGCCTGGGCCTTCGCACAACGCATCTGCGGGGTGTGCACCCTGGTGCATGGCATTGCCTCGGTGCGTGCGGTTGAGGACGCCCTTGACTACAAGATACCGCACAATGCACAGCTGATTCGCAACCTGATGATCGGGGCTCAGTATATCCACGATCATGTGATGCATTTCTATCATCTGCATGCCCTGGACTGGGTCGATGTGGTCTCCGCTTTGTCCGCCGATCCGGGACAGACCGCCGCCCTGGCCCAGTCGCTAAGCAACTGGCCCAAGGCCTCACCGGGTTACTTTTCCGATGTGAAGAAGAAGCTCAAGGGATTTGTCGATGCCGGTCAGTTGGGTATTTTCGCCAAGGCCTACTGGGGACATCCGAGCTACAAGCTGCCCCCGGAGGCCAATCTGATGGCAGTGGCTCACTATCTCGAGGCCCTCAGCTGGCAGCGGGATGTGGTCAAGCTGCACGCCATCTTCGGTGGCAAGAACCCTCATCCGAATTTCCTCGTGGGCGGTGTTGCCTCGGCGATCGATCTCAATTCCGACTCGGCGATCAACTCTAAAAAACTGGCCCAGGTTCAGGATGTGATCAACAAGATGCGCGAGTTCACCAACCAGGTCTATGTGCCGGATACCCTCGCGGTGGCCGGGTTCTACAAGGATTGGGGTGAGCGGGGCGAAGGTCTGGGCAATTTCATGTGCTACGGCGATCTGCCCGCCACTTCCATGGATGATCCGGACAGCTTCTTCTTCCCCAGTGGGGTGATACTCAATCGTGACCTCTCCACCGTGCACCCCCTGGATCTCAATAGCGCGGAAGAGATACAGGAGCACATCAGTCACTCCTGGTATGAATACAGCGGTGGCAAGGACCAGGGTCTGCATCCCTATGATGGTGAGACCACCCTGAACTACACCGGGCCCGAGCCGCCATATGAACACCTGAACGTGGAGGAGGCCTACTCATGGCTCAAGGCGCCCCGCTGGAAAGGCGTCCCTGTGGAAGTCGGGCCGTTGGCGCGAGTCCTGACCCTGTTTGCCAAGGGGCATGAGCAGACCCAGGAACTGGTGAAAATGACCCTCAGCACCCTGGACCTGCCCACCCGGGCCCTGTTCTCGACACTGGGACGGACCGCTGCGAGAACCCTCGAGACCAAACTGCTGGCCGATGCCATGCAGGGTTGGTACGACCAGTTGATTGCGAATATCAAGGCCGGGGATATCAGGACCTTCAACGACACACTTTGGGAGCCGACCAGTTGGCCAAGCCAGTGCCGGGGCGTCGGTTTCATGGAAGCACCCCGTGGGGCCCTGGGTCACTGGATCGTGATCGAGGATGGCAAGATCGCCAACTACCAGGCGGTCGTGCCCAGCACCTGGAATGCGGGGCCGCGTGATCCCTCGGGTAAGCCCGGCGCCTATGAAGCGGCGCTGCAGGACAACCATCAGCTGCATGATCCAAAACAGCCGGTTGAAATTCTGCGCACCATTCATAGTTTCGATCCCTGTATCGCCTGCGCCGTGCATCTCTCGGATGAGGAGGGTGAAGAGATGCTGCAGTTGAAGGTGACCTGAGCAATCTACTCTGCGTGTCCTGAGATCAGGAAACTTCAGCCCGGGTCGCGTAACCGGGCTGAAGTTTATAGACGTTTTGTTTCCCGCTTTTCAGCGGCAATGCATCTGTCGTTTGAAGTCTGACACTCACGGGTTAAACAACAGCACACCGCTTCCTGATATGGATCGTCTCAACAGGCTGTTGTAAGTCTGCATAGATGTGACGATCCAGCGTTGAAATCCGCCGCACAATACTCATCCACTCAAGCAAACAGGGCTTTCTCGGCGAATTTTGTCTTGTCTCGTACTTGTATGAACGAATTTTAACTGCCTGTTAATGACCGTTCCCGGACAATTCCACTGAATCCTCTGCTTTAAATCTTCCGCACCTGAAATCTGGCTTTTTCAGGTTGGATTCATTTTGGCCTGTCATGCTTGTCGGTAACTCGATCATCACAGGACAAAACCCATGAAATCACAATCAGAGATCAAGGTCTGGGATCCACTGGTGCGGATTTTTCACTGGACCCTGGTGAGCGCATTCATCGTTGCTTGGCTGACGGAAGATGAGTTGATGTCCGTGCACGCTTATGCAGGATACCTCATCGCCGGATTACTGGCCGTGAGATTGATCTGGGGTCTGATCGGAACCCGTCACGCCCGTTTTTCGGATTTCGTCAAACCCCCCACTGTAGTGATCGCCTATCTCAAAGACCTCGCACGACTCAAGGCGAAGCGCACCCTGGGGCACAACCCGGCGGGCGGCGCGATGATCATGGCCTTGATTGTCATGTTGACACTCACCGTGGTGAGCGGGTTGATGGCCTATGGTGCCGAAGGGATGGGTCCGCTGATGGAGTTTTATCGCCAACAGGCAAGCTACGGCAGTGAGTTCTTCGAGGAAGTGCACGAGTTTTGTGCCCACGTCACGCTGATCCTGGTGTTTGTGCATCTGGGGGGAGTGGCGCTGGGTTCCCTGCTGCACCGGGAGAATCTGGTGCGGTCGATGTTCACGGGCCGCAAAGCCGGCTGAAAGAGATAACAAGATGAAAAAAGAGATTCTGCTGCTGGGACTGTGTCTGTGTTTACCAATTCTGGGCCATGCAGATAGCGTAACCGAACGTCTGGCGGCTTATGAAACGGAGGGTGCCCGGAACTTTGATTCGCAAAGCGGTGCTCTGGCCTGGGCGCGCAAGGTCACGGTGGAACAGGGTGTCGCGCAACGATCCTGTCAGGACTGCCATGGCGAGCAGCTGACTCAACCCGGAAAGCACATCAAGACCGGCCGCTCAATTGATCCGATGGCACCTTCAGTCAATCCCAAGCGTCTGGCTGATGCTCGAAAAATCGAGAAGTGGTTCAAGCGTAATTGCGAATGGACCTGGGGCCGCGCCTGCACGTCTCAGGAGAAAGGCGACATCCTGCGCTTTCTTCAGCAACAGTAAACGAGGAGATCATCATGCAAGTTTCGAAATCCATAGTACTCCTGCTGGTCTCAGCGCCCCTTGTCCTGGGTATTGGAGTCGCCTTGGCGGACCGTGATGGGGATGAACATGAAGGCTACTGGTCCCGCTGGTTCAGTTCACCGGTCGCACCGGTTGAAACCCGTGAAAGCGCCCTTTATCAGGAAGAGTGTGGCAGCTGCCATTTTCCCTACCAACCCGGTTTTCTGCCGTCAGCCTCCTGGATCGGTATCATGAATCGTCTGGACGATCATTTTGGTGACAATGCGCAGATGGACGAAGCGTCACAACGCTCAATTCTCGCCTACCTGACTGCCAATGCAGCCGATGCCATGAACCGGGAAATACCCAACAAAGTCATGTGGTCGCTACGCTATACACCGAAGCCGGAAAGGGTGACGGAAACCGCGTTCTTTCGCCATGAACATGATGGGATTGCCGCCTATATTCAACGCCACCCCAATCCTGATATCTCCTTCAGCAACTGCGATACTTGCCACACCCGGGCGATGCAGGGGTTTTATGATGAGCGTGATATACGAGTTCCCGGGGTGGGACGTTGGGATGACTGAACCGGTATACTAGGGCCTGTTAACACTCATCCAATACGACCTGTTGGACCTGAAAAAACGCCCATCAAGGCGCGAGGAGAGAAGTTTGGTTATTCCAAATGAGCGACGTGCAGCGGGTCGTGGCGCTTTTTCAGGTCCAACCCCTTTTTTGAAATTTCATAGGGGGCTGAGGCTGATTTTGCGTCCAGCGGCGTTATCATTCGCTCATGTAGCTGGGCTACACCACGCTCATTCTGCCTTGCTGGACGCAAAATCAGCCTCAGCAGGGCATATTGGATGAGTGTTAACAGGCCCTAGCTGTCATGAATGATTGGCGAATCGGGATTCTGCTTCTGATGCTGATTCAGGGGCAGTGGGTGATTGCGGGGGAAGATGCCCATGATGAGGCACGACGCCTGACGGAGCAGGGCGTTATCCTGCCCCTGCCGGAGATACTCTCCCAGGTCGGTAAACTGCAAAAAGGTCAGGTACTTGAATTGGAATTCGAGGAAAAACATGGCCGCTATGTCTACGAGATCGAACTGCTGGACGATCAGGGACGGGTCTGGGAGTTCAAGGTGGATGCACACGACGGTCGTGTACTTAACCAGGACAGAGAGGACTGAAACATGCGCCTGTTACTGGTTGAAGACGATCAGCTGCTCAGTGATTCCCTGAAACAGGATCTGGAGCAGGAGGGATTTGCGGTTGACCCTGCAAGCCAGGGCGTGGAAGCCGAATACATGGGGGATGAGATGAACTACGATCTCATCATCCTTGATCTGGGATTACCCCAACGTTCCGGTCTGGAGGTGCTGGAGAACTGGCGGGCTAAGGGTATCCAGACCCCGGTACTGATCCTGACGGCCCGGGATGCCTGGCATGAACG
Source organism: Candidatus Thiodiazotropha sp. (assembly GCA_040507245.1). Lineage (GTDB taxonomy): Bacteria > Pseudomonadota > Gammaproteobacteria > Chromatiales > Chromatiaceae > Thiodiazotropha. The sequence goes on along the minus strand of JBEVVH010000009.1, from coordinate 31,407 downwards.
GGTTGCAGGTTTTAAGGCGGGTGCGGACGACTATCTGGGCAAACCCTTCCATGCCGAGGAACTGGTGCTGCGCATTAGGGCACTGATCCGGCGCAGTCACGACATGCTCGGCAGTCGACTCAAGGCGGGGGGGCTCGAGCTCGACGAGGAACGTCAACAGGTGATCCTGCCGACACAGCAACGCATCGAACTGACCGGGACAGAGTTTCGACTGCTACGCTGTTTTCTTTTGAATCAGGGTAAAATCATCTCCAAGACCCGCTTGACCGAACATGTCTACGAACAGGACTTCGATCGTGACAGTAACCTGATCGAGGTCTACATCCGACGCTTGCGGGATAAACTGGGAAAACAGACCATCGAGACCCGGCGTGGCCAGGGGTATGTCTTTGTCGGACTCGAAGCGGGTTAATTCCCTGGAATTTCGCCTCCAGGTGGGGCTTACCATCAGTCTCATACTGCTGATCATTCTCCTTTGGCTGTTTGGTGCAGGATCGGTTGAGCGCCTGACCGAAGATTTCATCGCATCCCGCCTGGAACACGATGCCGAGGCCATCCTGGGGGCTACGGATCTGGGGCAGGGTGTCAGTGTGGCTTCGGCCAAGATCAATCAGATCTACCATAGACCCTATTCCGGTCACTATTACCTGATGCTCGGAGCCAACGGCGAGGAGGTGGCCTCCCGCTCCCTCTGGGATTTCAAGCTTCAGGTGCCGCGAATGCCTGCGGGTGAAGCCCAGCGTTATCATTTACCCGGCCCGGACGGTCAAAATCTACTGGTCTGGACCCGGGGTTATCGTAAACAGGGAGAGGATCTGACGCTTGCGGTGGCGGAGGATCTGCAACCACTCAAGGAGCAGCGAGACCGTTTTTTGAAACATTTTGCCTTGCTGGCTCTGGCCGGTCTGATGTTGCTGTTGATTCTGCAGGCTATGGTGGTGAGGGGGGCTTTCTGTCGTCTCAGGCCGTTGCGGCAGGATGTCCAGAATCTGACTTCTGGTCAGGAACAGCTGTTGCGTGAGGATGTTCCTACGGAATTCATACCATTGGTCAATGAGGTGAATCACCTGTTGCGTCTGTTATCGAGCCGCAATCAGCGTTCGCGCAATGCGCTGGGCAATCTCGCACATGCGCTCAAGGGACCTTTGAATCTGCTGACTCGGCATATCGATCAGGCGGCGAGCCAGGACCCGGGTTTGCATCAGGCGCATGAGCAGGTTGAACGCATCCGGGTATTAATGGATCGGGAGCTGCGGCGGGCGCGTCTTGCGGGAGGTAAAACCCTCAGCGAACGGTTCGATGCCAGGCAGGATCTGCCGGATCTGTTACATGCTCTCAGACAGATCTATCGGGAGCGTCAACTGAGGATTGACTGCAGCATCGAAGGCCAACCGAACCCTTTCGGTGATCGGGAGGATATCCTGGAACTTTTGGGAAACCTGCTCGACAACGCCTGCAAATGGGCACACAGCCAGGTGCATTGTCACGTATCGGGTACCCGGGGATTACGGATCATGGTTGAAGACGATGGCGAGGGACTTGCGGATGATGCCATTGAACTTCTGACCCAGAGGGGGCGCAGGCTGGACGAGTCTGTTGACGGGCACGGACTGGGGTTGGCGATTGTGAATGATGTGGTACAGCTCTATGAAGGGACCATAAACTTCGAGCGCTCCAGGAAACTTCACGGTCTGCTGGTGCGTATTGAATTAAACCCGCTGAGCTATGATGAAGGGCGGGGGAGTTGAAGCGGGGACAGTGAGGTTTTTCCGTTTCCACACTCCCTGACACCGGTGATCCGTAAACCCGATGTTCAGTTCTGTGTCGCAAGGAGGCGATACCCATGAGCAATGATCTTCCCCCTCTGAGCATAGCGCCAGAATCCTCTCGACTGCGTACGGCTTGGTGGTCAGCGCTTTATCTGAGTTCTGCCGTAGCGATACTCAGTGCCGGATTTTCCTGGGTTACTGAACTGGCGATACTGACATTGCTGTTCTTGAGCGGTGTACTCACCTATCGACGATCCCAGCTGGTTTCCCCGCATCGGGTTGTCCGGGTGACCCTGACGGCCAGCGGCTGGTGCAGACTTGTCATGGAAAACGGTCGACAGCGTAAGGCACGCCTGCGGGGGGACAGTTTTGTCAGCCCCTGGGTGATTGTTTTACGGTTTGATCTGCCACAACGCCGGGGCCGACCCGGCCTGGTGGTGTTCCGGGATGCGCTACCCGGGGATCAGTTGCGTCGCCTGCGAATAATCCTGGGGACCATTCGCTTTACGAAGCAATCCTCCAGCCCCGAGCCTTGAATCCGGTCGGGGGTCGATTCGGCCGGGTCGGTCAGTAGGGGGAGTAGGACTCCGGAATTAGGATCGTGGGTGATTTCTGTACCCGGTCGTCGGGGTAGGGAAAGTCTATGGTGAAATGCAGTCCGCGACTCTCCCGACGACACTGGGCCGAGCGGATGATCATATCCGCCACATCGACCAGGTTTCTCAGTTCAAGCAGGTCCATGCTGACCCGGAAATTGCTGTAGTATTCGACGATTTCCCGTTGCAAAAGGTCCACTCTCCGGCGCGCCCGCACCAGCCGTTTGTTGCTTCGGACAATGCCCACGTAGTCCCACATGAAGTGACGCAGTTCATCCCAGTTGTGGGATACCACCACTTCCTCGTCCGGTTCGGTCACCCGGCTCTCGTCCCAGGGGGGAATGGTCGGAGGTTCGGGGGTGTCTTCTGCCAGGGTGTGAATGTCCTTGGCGGCCAGGTCCGCAAATACCAGACACTCGAGCAGGGAATTACTTGCCATGCGGTTTGCACCGTGCAGCCCGGTGTAGGCGCATTCGCCGATCGCATACAGTCCCGCCACATCGGTGCGTGCCTGGTGGTCTGCCATGATCCCCCCGCAGGTGTAGTGGGCGGCCGGCACCACAGGGATCGGCTGACGCGTCATGTCGAAGCCGAATTCGAGGCAGCGCTGGTAGATGGTGGGGAAGTGCTCCTGGATGAATGCCGCGGGTTTATGGCTGATATCGAGATACAGGCAATCGGCACCGATGCGCTTCATTTCATGGTCGATGGCCCGGGCAACGATATCCCGGGGCGCCAGTTCCTGACGCGGGTCGAAGCGTTCCATGAAACGGCTGCCATCAGGCAGGATCAGATGGCCGCCTTCCCCCCGCACTGCCTCGGAGATAAGAAAACTCTTCGCCTCAGGGTGGTACAGGCAGGTCGGGTGAAACTGGATGAATTCCATGTTGGCCACCCGGCAGCCGGCCCGCCAGGCCATGGCGATTCCGTCTCCGGTGGAGACATCCGGATTGCTGGTGTAGAGGTAGACCTTGCTTGCCCCGCCGGTTGCCAACACCACAAAACGGGCCTTGAAGGTCGCGACCTGATTGTTCTTGTGGTCCAGTATATACGCGCCGTAGCACTGCTTCTGCGCCTTCTCGCTGCTCCGTTCGCTGGTAATCAGGTCAACCGCGATATGGTGCTCGTAGATGTCAATGTTGGGCCGGGACATTACCTGGGTATGGAGCGTCGTCTCGACCTCCCGCCCTGTGGCATCCGCCGCGTGTATGACCCGTCGATGGGAGTGGCCGCCTTCACGGGTCAGGTGATAGCCGCCACTGCTGGCGGAACTGTCATCCCGGGTGAAATTCACGCCACCCTTGAGCAGCCATTCGATGTTCTGGCGTCCGTTCTCCACCACCAGTTGCACGGTTTCTTCATCGCACAGACCGGCACCTGCGATCAGGGTGTCCTTGACGTGAGAGGCGATACTGTCCGCCTCGTCCAGAACCACTGAAATGCCACCCTGGGCGTAGTAGGTGTTGGATTCCTCCAGCTCTTTCTTGGAAATCACGGCTATTTTCAGGCGCTCATCCAGGCGCAGCGCGAGGCTCAGGCCGGCGGCACCGCTACCGATAATCAGAATGTCGTGGAGGTATTCAGTAGTCATATTGCGGGGTTAGGTCGTTTATGGCGATAATGTCCTTTGTACTGAGACAACGCCGAAGCGTGTAAAGTACACCTGCATCCTAGCGGAAATTGGAATCTGGTTGAACCAATCAAGCCGGTAAATGATATGTGTCAATGGATGTGGGATTTGCGAGAACTATTCCAAACCTAGACTGTCAATGGGACTGTGCACTGGATGTGCCCGTCGCGAGGAGGTATCGGCCCGGATGGGCGAGCGGTTAATCGATCAGAAACTCGTAGCCCGAGTCCAACAAGGTGATAAGAAGGCGTTTGACCTGCTGGTGTTGAAATATCAGCAGAAGATCACCAATCTGATCTCCCGCTACATTCGTGATCCTCACGAGGTGCTGGACGTCGCCCAGGAGGCCTTCATCAAGGCTTATCGGGCGATACCCAAGTTCCGTGGTGACAGTGCTTTCTACACCTGGCTGTACCGCATTGCCATCAACACCGCAAAGAACTACCTCGTGGCGCAGGGGCGTCGTCCTCCGTCGGATGACGTCGAGGCGGAAATGGCTGAACAAATGGACGTGGGCATCCGTCTAAAGGAGACAGGAACTCCTGAGAATCTCGTACTGACGGAAGAGATTTCCCAGACGGTTCAAAAGGCGATTGATGATCTGCCCGAGGATCTGCGAACCGCCATTGTGTTGAGGGAGCTCGAGGGAATGAGCTATGAAGAGATCGCCAATGCCATGGAGTGCCCCGTGGGTACCGTGCGATCCCGAATCTTCCGGGCTCGGGAAGCGATTGACAAGAAACTGAGCCCATTACTGAAACCCTAACATCAGGCATCTGAAAATGACTGAGCAAGAGCTTGAAAGACTTTCTGCACTCGTGGATGATGAGATTCCATTGAACGAAATACCAATGGAAATCAATAAGTTGTCAAGTAATGCGTCGAGCCGCGAACAGTGGTCCCACTACCATCTGATCGGCGATGTCATGCGCGGTGAAATCGGTGGGCAGATCGCCCCGGGTCTGGCCCAGGCGATCAGTGAACGCATCCAGGACGAACCCGTTGTGATCGCCCCGGCCGCGCTCCGGCGTCACACTGCGAAGCGCAAACACACCTACACCGGGGTGGCTGTCGCTGCATCTTTGGCTGCCGCTGCGGTCGTGATGGTGCCGCAGATGATCAATCCCGAAGGTTCCGACATGCCCCAGCAGAATGTGGCGGCCACCCAGACAGCGAGTCCCCAGACCCTGTATGTAGCGGACAACGGCACCCGCTGGGAACTGCTCAAAAAGCCAAAAGTGGAATCACGACTCAATGCCTACCTGGTGAATCACCAGGAGTTGTCACCGACGAACAATATGAAAGGCATCATGCCGTTTGCCAATTTCGTCAGTTACGATGAAAACAAGCAGTAGTGGATAGTTCGCGGATGAGTCTACTGTCAACGCCCGGGGTTTTTGGCCGTCTCCTGCTCAGCAGTCTGATGCTACTGACCGTCGTGCCCCAGTTGCATGCCGATGAGGAACGCAGCGCCAAGCAGTGGCTGGAACGCATGATGGAGGCGGTGCAGAAGCTCAATTACCAGGGTACCTTCGTGTTCCTTCATGACAACCAACTGGAGATCATGAAGATTGCCCATGCGGTCGATGGCGACCGGGTTCGCGAGAGTCTGGTATCCCTCAACGGCACACCCCGAGAGGTGATCCGGGATGATGAAACGGTGACCTGTGTCATGCCGGAGGCGAATGAAGTCTCCATTGACCGCCGTTCGCCCAGCTCTAAATTTCTCAACATCCTGCCCGAGGACCTGCAGCAGCTTGAGGATCACTACACCTTTCGCAAGGCCGGACAGACCCGCATGACCGACCGGCCTGCCCAGGTCGTGATGATCATGCCAAATGACCGACTGCGATACGGCTACCGGTTCTACCTGGATATCGCAAGCGGATTACCCCTGAAATCGGATCTGATGAACGAACAGGCGGAACCGGTGGAGCAGACCCTGTTCACCGATCTGCAGATCGGAGTGGCCGAAATCGGTGACATCCACAAACGGGAGTCACTCTACACCTACCGTCTGAAAAGCCATGAGGGGGAGAGCGTCGACATCTCCGAGGCTTCAGGCAGCCGCTGGCATTTTACCCGGCTGCCACCCGGATTTCGCCTGAGCATGCAGCATCTGTTGCACGATGCCGGGCACGAAACGCCTATCGAACAGTATGTATTCAGTGACGGCCTGGGTTCCCTTTCTGTATTTGTAGAGCCGGAATCCCGTGATGAGGCGTTCAGCGGGGTATCTCGCCTGGGTGCGGTCAACGCCTGGGGCGGTCAGGTACAGGGTTATCAGGTAACCGCGGTGGGAGAGGTGCCCGCCGTGACCATTCTTGGCGTCGTCCAGGGTATGCAGCTCAATCCCACCCATGATTGAGGAGAATGCCCGGGTCCTCCGTGTCGAGGGTGGTTTTGCTGTGGTTGAAACCCAGCAACGTGCTGCCTGCGGCTCCTGTCAGAGCTCGGGCAGTTGCAGCACTTCAGTGCTGGCGGGTCTGTTCAAGCGTCATGACAACCAGTTGCGTGTACTCAATACCCTGGATGTGCGTCCTGGTGAGCAGGTGATCATCGGGGTACAGGAACAGGCGCTGGTGAAACTCTCCCTGCTGGCCTATCTGATGCCGATCCTGAGCATGATCGCTGGTGCGATTATCGTTGATTTCTGGAGCCGTGATTACCTCGGTGCAGATGGTGAACTGCCCCAGATCATCGGTGGGCTATTGGGCCTCGCGGGTGGATTCTGGTTACTCCAGCGGTTTTCCCGAAACAGGCAGAACGATCCGAATTATCAGGCCGTCATCCTTCGTCGAGAAGGTCAGACCAAGGTGGGCTTTGTCTGATCGGTTCCGTTCATTCTGTCCCGCATTTTGCCCGTACAACATCTACCCCGGGTTGTGCGCACCCCATTCCCATCGGGAGTCATTTCATGAAATATCTGAATAAGCTTTCCAACAATGTCGTGCTGATCTGCCTGGGCTGGCTGATGGCGATATCGGCACCTGCGGTGGAGTTACCGGACTTTGCCGATCTGGCGGAGCAGAATGCTCCTGCAGTGGTGAATATCAGCACCAAACATACTGTCGGCGGAAGTGGCATGATGCCTTTTAATGTGCCGGAATTGCAGGATCTGCCCGAAGACAGCCCGTTGAGTGACTTGATGCGACGTTTCTTTGGTAACCACGGCTTCCGGATGCCGGAAGAGGAGGCGGAAAAGCAGTCGTTGGGTTCCGGGTTCATCATATCGGAGGATGGCTATATTCTGACCAACAATCACGTGGTGGACGATGCCGATGAGATCCTGGTGCGAATGAACGATCGGCGCGAGTTCGTGGCTGATGTCGTGGGGCGGGATGATCGCAGCGATATCGCGCTGATAAAGATCGATGCCGGTGATCTTCCTGTGGTCACGATTGGCGATTCCGAAGCGCTCAGGGTCGGTGAATGGGTACTGGCGATCGGCTCTCCGTTTGGCTTTGATCATTCGGTAACCGCGGGTATCGTAAGTGCCAAAGGACGCAGTCTGCCGAGTGAAAACTATGTGCCCTTTATTCAGACGGATGTAGCGATCAATCCCGGTAATTCCGGGGGACCCCTGTTCAACATGCAGGGAAAAGTGGTTGGGGTGAACTCCCAGATCTACAGCCGTTCGGGTGGATTCATGGGACTCTCCTTCGCCATACCCATCGAAATGGCCATGAATGTGGCGAACCAGTTGAAGACCCGGGGGCATGTCACCCGGGGCTGGCTGGGTGTGTTGATTCAGGATGTAACCAGCGATCTGGCGGAGAGCTTCGGTATGGATCAGCCCCGGGGTGCGCTGATCGCCCGGGTGTTGCCTGACAGCCCATCCGAGGCGGCCGGTGTCAAGGTGGGAGATGTGATTCTCGGATTCAACGGCGTGCCGATCAGAACCTCATCGGAACTGCCTCCCCTGATCGGAAGAAGTGACGTCAACAAGGCCAGTGAGCTGGAGATTCTGCGTAACGGAAAAGTCATCAGAATCCGGGTCAATATCAGAGAACTGCCGGATCAGGAACAAATTGCGATGACACCCAAACCCGCGCCCAGGGTTTCGGAGAACCGTCTTGGTATGGTGGTCTCTGAAATTCCTGACCCGTTGAGGGAGCAGCTCAGTCTGCCCGAGGGGAAAGGCGTCCTGGTGGATTCGGTGACCGGACCGGCGGCCCGTGAAGCGGGGGTTCAGCCCGGTGACGTGATTACCATGGTGAACAACACGAATGTCGAAAACGTGGAGCAGTTCAACATGCTGATCAAGAAACTGCCTGGGGACAAAACCGTGGCCTTGCTGGTTTACCGGGAAACAGGACCGATCTTCCTGGCGCTGCGGGTGCCTGCCGGATAACCCATGACGAGCATGGAGTCGCGCAAAGTCGTGGCACACGGTGAGCTGAAACTCACCCTCTACCATAGGGACGGATGTCACCTGTGTGAGGACATGCGGGACGCCCTGGGCGAGTATCTGGAATCGTTTGAGTTTCAGTTGATCGAGGTTGATATCGACCGGGATGCGGCGCTCAAGACCCGATACGGCCAACGGATACCCCTGCTGCTGGATGGGCAGGAGCGTTGTTTGAGTGAGTATTACCTTGATCCAAAACGGCTTCTGAGCTATTTGCAGGGCAGATGATTTGGTATGATTCCACGGATGTGTCGCGTCTCGAGTCGCGGACAGGATATTCCGGGACAACCCGCAAGCCGGATCCCCAACTGAAATCCGACATTTGTGGCTTCAAAGAATCGTTGAAACGCCCCAACCCGGGGCGTTTCTCTTTTTTCGGGTAGAATCAAGAGCGCTATGGCAGACCTGCATCACATACGTAATTTTTCCATCATCGCGCATATCGATCATGGCAAATCCACCATTGCTGACCGCTTTATCCAGACCTGCGGTGGGTTGAGCGATCGGGAAATGGCCGATCAGGTCTGCGATTCGATGGATCTCGAACGTGAGCGGGGCATTACCATCAAGGCCCAGAGCGTGACCCTCGACTATCATGCCCAGGACGGACAGACCTACCAGCTCAACTTCATCGATACCCCCGGGCATGTGGACTTTTCCTACGAGGTTTCCCGCTCCCTGGCCGCTTGTGAAGGCGCCCTGCTGGTGGTGGATGCGGCCCAGGGTGTGGAAGCGCAGAGTGTGGCCAACTGCTATACCGCTATCGAACAGGGGTTGGAGGTGCTACCGGTTCTCAACAAGATCGATCTGCCTTCTGCCGAGCCGGAGCGGGTAATCCAGGAAATCGAGGAGATCATCGGTCTGGACGCCTCTCACGCCATCCGGGTGAGCGCCAAAACAGGCTTGGGCATCGGCGAACTCCTGGAGCAGCTGGTGGCTACGATACCGCCACCGGCCGGGGACTCCGAGGCACCGCTGCAAGCTCTGATCATCGATTCCTGGTTCGACTCCTACGTCGGGGTGATCTCACTGATCCGGGTGATGAACGGTGCAATCAAACCCAAAGACAAGATGCGGGTCATGTCCACGGGGCGGGTATTCCAGGTTGAAAAAGTAGGGGTGTTCACCCCCAAGCAATTCGACAAACCCCAGTTGCGGGCCGGAGAGGTCGGTTACGTGATTGCGGGTATCAAGGAGATCGACGGTGCCCCGGTGGGCGACACCATCACCCTGGAAAATCGCCAGGCTGAAAAGGCGCTGCCAGGGTTCAAGGAGATGCATCCACGAGTGTTTTCAGGGCTCTATCCTGTCACCTCCGATGATTATGAAGATCTGCGTGACGCCTTGCAGAAACTTCGCCTTAACGACGCAGCGCTGCATTATGAGCCGGAGGTCTCCCAGGCGCTGGGCTTCGGTTTTCGTTGTGGATTCCTGGGAATGCTGCACATGGAGATCGTGCAGGAACGCTTGGAGCGGGAATACGATCTCGATCTGATCACCACCGCACCCTCGGTGGTTTATGAGATCGTGAAGACCGACGGGGAGGTCACTCATATCGAGAACCCGGCGGCACTCCCTGATCCTGCCAAGCTGCTGGAGGTGCGTGAGCCGATCATCGTGGCCACCATCCTGGTGCCTCAGGACTATCTGGGGAACGTGATCAACCTGTGTATTGAAAAACGCGGCACGCAGAAGAATCTGCAATATCTGGCGGGGCAGGTGCAACTCAGTTACGAATTGCCCATGAATGAGGTAGTGCTGGACTTTTTTGATCGCCTGAAATCGGTCAGCCGGGGATACGCCTCGTTTGAATATGAATTCACCCATTTTCAGGCCGCACCCCTGGTGAAACTGGATATTCTCATCAACGGGGAGCGGGTCGATGCGCTGTCCCTGATCGTACATCGTGACCAAGCCCAGTTCCGGGGTCGGGACCTGACCTCGAAGATGAAAGAACTCATTCCCAGGCAAATGTTCGAAGTGGCTATACAGGCGGCGATCGGCAGCAAGATCATTGCCCGCACCACGGTCAAGGCCTTGCGCAAAAACGTCACCGCGAAATGCTACGGGGGCGATATCACCCGCAAGCGCAAACTGCTCGAGAAGCAGAAGGCGGGTAAAAAACGTATGAAACAGGTCGGCAAAGTTGAGATTCCACAGGATGCGTTCCTTGCCGTACTTCAGGTCGGTAAGGATAATTAGCGGGTTGTATGGATGTGGAATGGAGCTTCGGATGGTCTGTTGGGTGGGTTTCCGGAGATTCGGTTAATGCTGATTTCAGATCTTCGAATTCGGGACGCTTCAGGATCAGGGGACTCCATCAGCCGGGGATGGAGTGACATTTGCAATCACAACAGTACGCAAGCATCAGAGGAAGCGGGTAAGCCATGAATTTCGATTTTCCAACATTTCTCGTCATTGCCAGTGCCTTTACAGGCGGCATCTGGCTATTTGACAGTGTTTTCTTTGCCAACAAGCGCAAAGCGCGAGTTCCCGATGAGGCCGAAGGCCTGGAAATCGGGGAGGAGGGCGTTAAGGAACCGTTGATCGTCGAGTATTCGAAATCGTTTTTTCCGGTGATCTTCATCGTGCTCGTTTTGAGATCTTTCCTGGTTGAGCCGTTCCGCATACCCTCCGGTTCGATGATGCCGACCCTGCTGGTGGGTGATTTCATCCTGGTCAACAAGTTCAGTTACGGCATTCGCTTGCCGGTGCTTAACAGCAAGGTCATAGAATTGGGTGAGCCTCAACGAGGGGATTCCGTGGTTTTCCGTTATCCAAAACAGCCCGGGGTCGATTACATCAAGCGGGTCATCGGACTGCCGGGTGATACTGTTTTCTACCATAACAAGACCGTGTTCGTTAACGGCGAGCCCATGCCTCAGACCCCGGTCGGCCAGTACACGGGTATCGGAACCAGTGCGCAGATGAACGGCGCCATGGTGGCCATCGAAAACCTGGATGGCGTGGAGCACAGCATTCTGATCAACCCCTATGCGCCGGACCTGCCCCTGGGTTGCCAAGTGCTGCGCCAGGGACCGGTAAAGGTCCCCGAAGGCCAGTATTTTGTTATGGGTGACAATCGGGATAACAGCAACGACAGCCGCTGTTGGGGCTTTGTTCCGGAAGGCAATCTGGTCGGTAAAGCGTTCGGCATCTGGATGAACTGGGATTCCAATATCGAGAGTTTTCCTCCTATCGCCTGGGAGCGGATTGGCAAGGGGATCGATTAACGGGTGGTTGTTACCTGCTCAAAGGCTGCGAGCTACCATGAAATGTGCTTTTCTGAGGAGAGTTTCACCATTGAAACGCGGCATTTGAGTAAAATTTGAGCGGCCTGTTAACTGATTCGACTATCCTGCCGATAACCCGGTTCAGGCACACTTTACGCGAGGGATGATGATGCAATCTAGAAAGAGACAACAAGGGCTTACCCTGATCAGTTGGGTGGTGATACTGATTGTGGCCGGTTTTTTGACGCTGGTTGGTATCAAGGTGGCGCCGGTATATATCGAGAACTATGCGGTCAAATCGATTCTCGAGTCGCTGAAAACAGAACCTTTCGCTGCACGTAAATCTGTACGGGAACTGAAAAACACAATTCTCAACCGGCTGGATATCAATAATATCCGCACCTTGGACGGCGATAGCATCACCATCAAGCGGGACAAGTCCAAAACCACGATTCGAATTGCCTATGAAGAACGCAGGCATATCATCTACAACGCCGCGATCGTAATGACCTTTGACGAATCGGTTGAGCTGACAGCGAATTGAAGCCGGATTATGACAAACTTTCCCGGGATCTGGACTACCACTTCCGAGATCCCGAATTACTCATACAGGCCCTGACCCATCGCAGTTTTGGTGGCAAAAACAATGAGCGGTTTGAATATCTGGGTGATGCCGTGCTCGGGTTTGTCATCGCTGATGTTCTGTTTCATCACTTTGAGAATGCGACGGAAGGGCAGTTGAGCCGCCTGCGCTCCGCTCTGGTGAAACGGGATACACTGGCAAAAGTGGCACGCCAGTACAAGTTGGGTGATTATCTCCGCTTGGGACAAGGTGAACTGAAAAGCGGGGGGCATCGGCGCGACTCCATTCTCGCCGATAGTGTCGAGGCGGTGATTGCCGCGATCTACCTGGATGGGGGATACCCGGCAGCCCGGGAGATGATTCTCACGACCTTTCTGCCCAGGGTGGACCAACTCAATCCCCAGCAGTCCCAGAAGGATCCAAAGACCCGCTTGCAGGAATACCTGCAGGCGAACAAAATTGAACTCCCCAGCTATGACATTTTGGATATCAGCGGAGATCCCCATGATCAACGGTTTCGGGTGCTTTGCGAGGTTCCCGGTCTGCAGACCAAGAGTCAGGGGGAGGGTACCAGCCGGCGTAAGGCCGAACAGGACGCCGCGATGAAGATGCTGGCGGAGTTGAATCATGAGTAAAGACATCAATCGCTGTGGCTATGCCGCCATTGTGGGCCGGCCCAACGTGGGAAAATCCACTCTGCTCAATGCCCTGATCGGCGTACGCCTGGCCATCACCTCACACAAGGCCCAGACCACCCGCCACTCCATCCTCGGGGTCAAATCCCTGAGCCAGGGTCAGATCATCTATGTGGATACGCCGGGCATCCATGAGCGCCAGGACAACGCCATGAACCGCTACCTCAACCGTACTGCCCGTACAGCACTGCTGGATGTGGATGTGTTGGTGTTCGTGGTGGAAGCCCTGCGCTGGACCCGGGAGGATGAAAAGGTTCTGGAGATGATTCGCGAACAGTCGGTGCCGACCCTGCTGGCGGTCAATAAAGTGGACAAGGTGCCTCAGAAGGAGGCTTTGCTGCCCTATCTTTCCGAACTGGCCGCCCGCTATGATTTTCTTGAGATCATTCCTCTCTCAGCCAAAAGGGGGCAGAATCTTCCGCAGCTTGAATCTGCGGTGCTCCTGGCGCTGCCGGAAGGCGAGAACTTCTATCCGGATGATCAGTTGACCGATCGTCCGGAAAAGTTCTTTGCCGCCGAAATGGTTCGCGAGCAGGTGACACGACGTTATGCCAAGGAACTACCCTATGCGGTTTCGGTGGAGATCGAACGGTTTGAGGAGAAAGATGGGCGCTACCTGATCAACGCGGTCATATGGGTCGAAAAGCCAGGGCAGAAAGGGATCATAATCGGCAAGGAGGGCCAGGCCCTCAAAGAGGTGGCCACTCAGGCCAGAAAAGCCATGCAGGACTTTTTCGACTGCAAGGTTCATCTGGAGGTCTGGGTGAAGGTCAAGAAGAGCTGGTCCAGTGACGAGGCTGCCCTGGTGCGGTTGGGTTACAGCGACTGATCGCGGGCGATTGTGATCCGGGCAGACCTGATTCCGGCTTTTGTCATCCATCGCCGGGATTACCGCAACAGCAGTCTCCTGCTGGAGCTGTTTACCGAGACCGAAGGCAGGGTGGCGGCGATTGCGAAAGGGGTCAAGTCCGCCAGGTCCGGCCGCGCGATGCTACTCCATCCCTTTGCCCCGCTACGGGTCAGTCTCAGTGGGCGGGGTGAAGTGTTGACACTGAGTCAGGTGGAAGCGGACGGCCGACCGTACGGATTGAGTGGCGAACGGGTCTATTGTGGTTTGTATCTGAACGAACTGGTGCTTCGGTTGCTTCACCGCAGTGATCCCGCACCCGGGTTGTATCGGGCCTATTCTGAAGGTTTGATACGTCTGGCGGGCGAGGAGTCCATGGATCGCTGTCTCAGGGAGTTCGAACTGCAGATGCTCTTGGAACTGGGTTACGGTCTGTTGCTGGATCGTACCGCGGATACCGATGAGCCCGTCGAAGCGGATCGGCGATACGAATATCATGTGGAGCATGGGCCTGTGGTTGCTCTCTCCACCAACCCGGAAAGGACCGTCAAGGGAAGTACCTTGCTGAATCTGCATCAACGGGTTGTCCTGGACGCGACGGAAAACCGGGAGGCGAAATTTCTCATGCGACAGGTGCTGGCTCACTACCTGGGAAATCGTCCCTTGAAAAGCCGCGAGCTGTTTCAAGCCCTGAAACCAAATGCTTCAGTCAATTAAGTATGATCATGATTGGAAATCGCAATGACAGACAATGAGATGTTGCTCGGGGTCAATATCGACCATGTGGCCACCCTGCGCCAGGCTCGTGGCACCCGTTATCCGGAGCCGGTTCAGGCGGCCCTGACCGCGGAGCAGGCCGGCGCGGATGCCATCACCCTGCATCTGCGTGAGGATCGGCGGCACATTCAGGATCGTGACGTGGAAATTCTCGCGGATGTCCTGCAGACCCGGATGAATCTGGAAATGGCGGCGACCTCGGAAATGGCGGCCATCGCAACCCGTTTTCGTCCCCATGACTGCTGTCTGGTGCCGGAGAAACGGGAAGAGTTAACCACCGAAGGTGGTTTGGATGTCGCGGCCAATCTTGACTACCTGACCGACTACTGCGCGGAGCTCAAGGAAGCGGGGATCCGGGTTTCGTTGTTCATCGATGCGGACATGAAGCAACTTGAGGCGGCCAAGGCGGCAGGCGCTCCGGTGGTGGAAATTCACACCGGACATTACGCCGATGCGGACCAGGATACTACCCGGCGTGCTGAACTCGAACGGATTATCGCGGCCGTGCGCTACGGCAATTCACTCGGCTTGCAGGTGAATGCCGGACATGGCCTGGACTATCACAATGTCAAAGCCATCGTGGCCATCGAGGGAGTGACGGAACTCAACATCGGTCATGCGATCGTCTGTCGTGCCCTGTTTACCGGCCTTGACCAGGCTGTGCGGGAAATGAAGGCTCTGATGTGGGGTTGATCACCGGGGTGTATGCCATGTCGGTGATGTATTGACTCGTGGTTTCAGGGTGAGCGAGCGGAAGGTAGCCAGATAAATCTTTCAATCAGTCGCTGCGCCTCAAGCGCAGCATACTGGGAGTGATCCTGAGCGCGGGACAGCAGGACTTCCCGATCAGTAAGCACCGAAGTGCCCCCGAACAGGACCAGGTTCTGTTGCCGGGGCACATCGAAAAGTGCGATATGGGGCAGGTGGCGACGCATCTGCATCAGCAGTTGCACGATGTCCCTTTCATTCTCCGGCAGCAGGTTGATGGCGACCACGCCATCGGGTGCCAGCACGCGGGCCAGTTCGGCCACAAAGCGATCCTCATTGAGCGGGTTGTTTTCCCCGGGTCCCGGGTGAATATCGCAGAATATGGTGTCGTAAGTGGTTTGAATTCCGCTGAGGTAGTCCTGTGCGGACTGGCTCACGACGTTATGCCCATCCGGCAGGTCAAAGCAGTCTCTGGCCATTCTCTGTATATCTCGATCCGGTTCAACGCTGGTGAGGGCGATGCCTGTCGAATTACGCAACAGGAAACGCTCCAGTGTTCCGGCACCCAATCCCAGGTTGAGCAAGCGTTGCGGCTCGGGGTGAAACAGCAATCCACACAGCATGCCTCTGACATACTCGAACACCGGGTAGTCTGGGTGCTTCAGCCATATGATCGACTGGATACTCCCATCCTCATGTCGTAACCAGCGGAATCCCTGGTATTCATATACCTGATGAGTATCGATACCGGGTAGCCGGCAGGGTGTTGCAGACTCCTGAGCCCGGGTAAACCAGGCCCGGTCGATGTTGGGTAGGGAAACGCGGGTGCTCATGGCTTGAAAGCGGTCGACTTCGTGTGCGTGGGTGGATGGGCTCATCATAGGGCATTCGATGTGTCGGTGCGAAACCGCGTCGGGTCCAGCAGCCTGTGACTGCGGATGTAACCGGCCATGCAATCAGGTTAGAATCCCCGCCATGCAATACAAAACCATCGAAGACTTTATCGGCAACACCCCCCTGGTCAGGCTGCAGCGTCTGGTCCCTGACTCGACCAATACCGTGCTGGTGAAGCTGGAAGGCAACAATCCGGCCGGTTCAGTCAAGGATCGTCCTGCCCTGAGCATGATCCGCCTGGCCGAGGCCCGGGGCAGCATCAAACCCGGAGATACCCTGATCGAGGCCACCAGCGGCAATACCGGTATCGCTCTGGCCATGGCCGCAGCCATCAAGGGTTACCGGATGATCCTGATCATGCCGGAGAACATGAGCGTGGAACGACGCGCGGTGATGAAAGCCTACGGCGCGGAACTGATCCTCACCCCAAAGGAAGGCAGCATGGAGGCCGCCATCGACAAGGCCCGGGAACTGGAAGCGGCGGGTGAGGGGGTGATCCTGGACCAGTTCTCCAACCAGGATAATCCCCAGGCACATGTTGAAGGCACCGGACCGGAGATCTGGCGGGACACTGATGGGCAGGTAACCCATTTTGTCAGCGCCATGGGAACCACCGGCACCATCATGGGCACCTCCCGTTATCTCAAGTCACGTAATCCGGACATTACGATCGTCGGCGTGCAACCCATGGAAGGCTCCAGCATACCCGGAATACGCCGCTGGCCTGAGGCCTACCTGCCAAAGATCTACGAGGCCAGCCGGGTAGACCGGATCATCGATGTCTCACAGCAGGAGGCCGAGGAGACCACCCGTCAACTGGCGGCCCGGGAGGGTATTTTCGCCGGGATCTCATCGGGCGGTGCGGTTGCGGCAGCGCTCAAGCTCTCAGCCGAGGTGGAGCATGCGGTGATCGTGGCGATCATTTGTGATCGGGGTGACCGGTATCTGTCCACCGATGTGTTCCCGGCCGACTGACGATGTCCCGCGGTCGCAAACGCAAGCCTCTTCCGGCAGAGCCGATCGAGGTTGAAATCGAATCCCTGACCCATGATGCCAAAGGTGTGGCGCATGTGGACGGCAAGGCCACCTTTGTGCACGGATCGCTGCCCGGGGAACGGGTACGTTTCCAGTACACCGGCCGCTGGCGTAAATACGACGAGGGCCGGGTGGTCGAGGTTTTGGAGGCCTCCACCGACCGGGTGGAGCCCCGTTGCAGTGCCTTCGGCATCTGCGGAGGATGTAGCCTTCAGCATCTGGATGAGACGGTTCAGATCCGCTCCAAACAGCAATCCCTGCTCGACAGTCTGAAACACATCGGTCGGGTCGAACCGGCCCAGGTACTCGACCCATTACGGGGTGACAGCGCCTGGGGTTATCGGCGCAAGGCCCGCCTGGGAGTCAAGTACGTGGCGAAAAAGGGTGGGGTGCTGGTGGGATTCCGCGAGCGCAGCTCCTCATTTGTCGCCGACATCGAGACATGCCCGATTCTGCATCCACGGGTGGATGAGCTGCTGCCGGCCCTCCGGGAATTGATCGGTTCGCTGTCGATCAGGGACCAGGTGCCACAGATCGAAATGGCGATGGGCGACCAGGTCTGCGTACTGATCTTTCGCCTGCTTTCGCCACCGAGTTCTGCTGATCTGGAGCGGCTCGCCTGGTTCGGCCCGGAGCACCAGGTGGCGGTGTACCTGCAGGAGGGCGGTCCCGATACCGTCAGACCCCTGGATGGTAAGGACGTGGAACTCAGCTACGAGTTGCCAGCCTTTGATGTGACCCTGGCCTTCGAACCCAGTGACTTCACCCAGGTCAATTCCGATATCAACCGGCAGATGATCCTGCGGGCTGTGGAGATGCTGGAACTGACCGAAGAGGATCGGGTGCTGGATCTGTTCTGCGGATTGGGCAATTTCACCCTGCCTCTGGCCCGCCGTGCAGGGCAGGTGGTGGGGGTTGAGGGGGACGCCGGACTGGTGGCCCGGGCCCGGGAGAACGCTCGTCGCAATGGGATCCGGAATGCCGACTTCTTCACCGCCAACCTATACGCAGAGCTCGAACATGAACCCTGGATGCAGGGCCGCTACAACAAGGTCCTGCTCGATCCGCCGCGCAGTGGTGCGTTCGAGGTGCTGCATCATCTGCCCCGACTGGGCGCCCGGCGGATTGTCTACGTCTCCTGCTACCCGGGTACCCTGGCCAGGGATGCCGGGGTGCTGGTCGGGGAGCACGGCTACCGACTGGTGAGCGCCGGCGTCATGGACATGTTTCCGCATACCGCTCATGTCGAGTCCATCGCATTGTTTGAAAAGAGATCGTAAATGGCTATAGAAATAGAGCGTAAGTTTCTGGTTATCAATGATAACTGGAAGGATAGCGTGATCAGTCAAGCCACCATCAAACAGGGTTACCTGGCCACCACCGAGCAGGCCAGTGTGCGTGTCCGGGTGGATGGCGAGCAGGCCAACCTGAATATCAAGGGCACCACGGTGGGAATCAGCCGGCGGGAGTATGAATATCCGATTCCATTGGAACATGCCGAGGAGATGCTCGATCACCTGGTCAGTGGAGCGGTGATCGACAAGGTCCGATACAAGGTCAGACATGCTGAACATGTCTGGGACCTGGACCATTTTCTTGGCGCCAATGAAGGGCTGGTCGTGGCGGAAGTCGAGTTGAGTCATGAGGGTGAAGGATTCGAGGTGCCTGACTGGGTGGGTGAAGAAGTCTCCGGGGATATCCGCTATTACAACGCCAGCCTGGTGACCCATCCCTTTTGCGACTGGTAATGCCGACTGGCTGGCATCAGCTGCTGCTGTGGGGTGTCCTGACGCTTCTGGGTGCCTGTCAGGATTCTCCGCATCAATCCCGGCAACAACCGATTCGCATGGCCCTGTCGACCGTTCCGCTCAACCTGGATCCCCGTTTCGCCACGGACGCCACCTCTGAGAGGATCAACCGGCTGCTCTACCAACGCCTGGTGGAGTTCAATGATCGAAGTATGCCGGTTCCGGGTATTGCGACCTGGGAGCGGATCACACCGAAATACTATCGTTTTTACCTGACCTCCCAGCGTTCAAGCTTTGCACACGGCCGGATGCTCGATGCATGGGATGTGGTGGAAACCTATCGCCAGGTGCTGGATCCTGACAACGGATCACCAAAACGGGCGGCACTCAGCCTCATATCAAGAGTTGATGCCCGGGATCAGCAGACGGTTGAATTCACACTCGAGCGTGAAGACCCCCTGTTCCCAGCCTACTTGACCCTCGATATCCTGCCTGCGGACCTGATCCACTCGGGTCATGATTTTTCCACCCGGCCGGTGGGTAGCGGGGGCTTCGAGTTCAGCGCCTGGCCGGAACCGGGCAGGATCCAATTGCAACGCCGTCGGGATGGCCGGTTGTTCGAGATGGTGGCCGTGAAGAACCCCACTGTCCGGGTCCTGAAGCTGTTGCGTGGTGAGCTCGATCTGCTGCAAAGCGATCTGTCCCCGGAGTTGACCGCCTACCTGCGCAGCCGGGATGAGGTTGTCGTCAGTCAACGTCCCGGCAGCAACTTCACCTACCTCGGAGTCAACTACGCAGACCCGGCCACCGGGAATCTCCAGGTGCGCCGTGCCATTGCTTACGCGATCGACCGAGCGGCGATCATCCAGGGGGTGATGCGAGGTTCCGCCCGACCGGCTGAATCCCTGTTTCCGGCCGGGCATTGGGCCGGTAGCGTACTTTCCGGGTACCGCCATGATCCGGACAAGGCGCGGGCGCTGTTGGCGGAGCTGGGATATACCCCGGATCATCCCTTGAGGCTCACTTACAAAACCTCCAGTGATCCCTTCCGTGTGCGTCTCGCCACCATCATCCAGAGCCAGTTACGGGATGTGGGCATCGCCGTACAGGTGCGCAGCTACGATTGGGGCACCTTTTTCGGTGACATCAAACAAGGCAATTTTCAGCTCTACAGCCTCACCTGGGTGGGACTGCGCACCCCGGACATCTATCGCGAGATCTTTGCCACCGATGCGGTGCCGCCGAATGGCGCCAACCGTGGCCGCTACACTAACCCCAAGGTTGATGCCTGGCTGGATGAAACCCGCAACGGCCTGGATCTGAGCGGGCAGGCGGAACGCTATCGGCACATCGCCGAAGCGGTGCATCGGGATCTGCCTTACATACCCCTCTGGTACGAGGATCAGATCCTGGCTCACAGCCGGCGTGTAACCGGGTATGATTTGAGCAGTGACGGCAATTACGACGGGCTCGAACAGATTCACCTGGTTGAAAACCCTGAATTGACGATGGCTGACAACTCGGAATCGATTTCACTGCAACTTTCAGGGAGTCGCTCGGTTGAGTGAATATCCTGCCAAACAACCCACATCGGGACACCGGCAACTGCGTGTCGATCTGGCATCCCAGACCCTGCTGGGTCTGCAGGATGGTCAGGTTGTCCTGCGCTTTGCCGTGTCCACGGGAAAAAACGGTGCCGGTGAAGCCAACGGCAGCGGCTGCACGCCCCGGGGACATCATCGGGTCCGTCTGAAGATCGGTGCTGGCTGCGCGGAGAATACGGTGTTCGTGGGGCGTCGGCCCAGCGGTGAAATCTACACGCCTGTCCTGGCCCGGCAGGCACCCGAGCGGGATTGGATCCTGACCCGCATCCTCTGGCTTACCGGTGCCCAACCGGGGTACAACCGGGGTGGATCGGTGGATACCCTGCGCCGCTATATCTACATTCACGGCACCCCGGATACTGAGCCCATGGGTGTGGCGGCCTCCCATGGCTGCATTCGCATGCGAAACCGGGATCTGATGCAGCTCTTCGACTGGGTGGAGCCGGGGATACCGGTGGAGATCGTCGGCTGATGGGACATTTCCTGCTCTCACGCCTGAGCAGCGCCTTGCTGGCCACCCTGGGGGTGGTGCTGCTGGTGTTTTTCCTGATCCATCTGGTACCGGGTGATCCGGTGGATGTGATGCTGGGCGAATCCGCCCGGCTCGCTGATCGGGCCGCTCTACGCGCCCGTCTGGGGCTGGACCAATCCATACCGCAACAGTTGAGCGAATACTTCACGGGTCTGATCCGGCTGGACCTGGGCACTTCCCTGCATAACCGTCAGCCGGTCAGCCAACTGCTCGCGCAACGTATTCCGGCCACCCTGGAACTGGCCTCGGCGGCACTCATCGTGGCGCTCATGCTGGCACTGCCACTGGGCATTCTCGCAGCACTGAAGCGGGGTCGGGGTTGGGACTGGGGCACCATGGGATTCTCCATGCTGGGCGCGGCCATTCCCAATTTTTGGCTGGGTCCCCTGTTGATCATGCTGTTCTCATTGTGGTTGGGATGGACCCCGGTGAGTGGCCGTGAGGGGGCTTCGAGCCTGATCCTGCCGGCCTTGACACTGGGAACCTCATTGGCAGCGATCCTGGCGCGCATGGTGCGCAGCAGTCTCCTCGAGGTGCTAGGGGAGGATTTTGTACGTACCGCACGAGCCAAGGGCCTCAGCGAGTGGCAGGTAGTCTGGCATCATGCGATGCGCAATGCCTGGCTGCCGGTACTGACCCTGGTCGGACTGCAGTTGGGGGCGCTGCTGGGTGGGGCCGTGGTGACCGAGGTGGTGTTCGACTGGTCGGGAATCGGTTCTCTGTTGATCGATGCTATACAGCAACGGGACTACCCGGTCGTGCAGGGGTGCGTGTTGCTGATCAGTCTGACCTATGTGAGCGTGAATACCCTGACCGACCTGGCTTATGCCTGGGTTGATCCCCGGATACGTCTGGATGGCTGAGTCCACGCGGAGCTGGCTGCCTCTGCTGCCGATACTCCTGTGGGCCCTGGCAGCGCTGAGCGCGGACCTTGCCGGTGAACCCGCCAGCCGAATTCATCTCCAGCAAATTCTCGATCCACCCGGCGGGGGATCGCTTCTGGGCTTTGACGACCTGGGGCGCCCGATCCTCTACCGGCTCTGGTCCGGGGCTCAGATCTCCTTCCTGGTGGCTTTCGGAGTGGTATCCCTGTCTCTGCTGATCGGTACCCTGGTGGGGTTGGTCTCGGGTTATCGGGGGGGCTGGATGGATCTGCTGCTGATGCGCATCGTCGACGTGTTTCTGGCCTTCCCCGGGATCCTCCTGGCAATTGCCCTCGCGGGTGTGATGGGACCCGGCATCGACAACCTGATCATCGCCCTCTCCGCGGTGGGGTGGGTAGGGTATGCCCGCCTGGCCAGGGGCCAGGTGCTGTCGCTCAAGCAGCGCGAGCATGTGACCGCGGCACAAGCCCTGGGCATCCCCGGATGGCGGATTCTGGGCCGGCACATCCTGCCATTGCTGGGGGCGCCCCTGATCGTCGAGGCCACGTTCGGGCTGGCAGGTACGGTGATTGCGGAGGCGGGGCTTTCCTACCTGGGCTTGGGAGTACAGCCGCCTCAGGCGTCCTGGGGCAGCATGATCCGGGATGGGGCGAGCTACATGCTGATGGCGCCCCACATGGTACTCGCCCCGGGTGTGGCGATCATGCTGGTGGTACTGTCCCTCAACCTAATTGGGGATCGGCTGCGGGACTGGCTGGATCACCGGATGTGATGTCACAACTGAGCCCATGGGCCCAGGTGATCGCAGGGTTGAAAGGTTCGCTGTGGCGTGTGAAATCCATTTCAACAGGCTCCGCAGTCCTGGAATTCTGTGCTTGTCTGAGCAAATTTCGCTGATTGGCGGAGCGATCACTGAACAAAAAAAGTCGTGAAGAACAGCCCCTCAACCGCGTTTTTGTGTTCCAGTTTCTGCATCAGTTTGTCGATTTCCGAGAGGGCCTGCTTGCGCAGCGCCTCTTTCCCCTCACTGGTATTGAGTTCGGCGCCGTTCTGCTCCGACAGCAACAGCAGCAGTGAGTGACGGATCGCGGGCCCATGCTGATTGAGAATTACCAGAAATGCCTCATCCTTGGTCATGAGCTGAATGTCACAACGGATGTATTTACCGCCGCTGGCGAGATTGGCCACCAGGGAGGGTTTGATCTGGTAGTAGCTGATGACCTTGGGCGGCTCCTCTTCATCCGCGGACCATAGTGGCTGGGCCGACAACAGGAGCAGGCCGGCGATCAGGTATCGGGTCAATTTTGAAAATGGCATGGTTTCGATTTTGCTTACTGGGAATGGATTCGGGGTCTATCAGGTTTACGGCATCATTCCCCATCTCTTGACCCGAAACATTTAAGGATGGAACGCCTGTTGGTTGCAAGTTGTACCGGGAGCGGCAACCCTGCTCCGGCAAGCTGAATCTTGCAGTCACTAAGCAATTGAATTACAAAAGACCGCTCACCCAACATCCAACAGGATCAACAGCCATGTGCCATACATTGCCCGATGCTCATCGCGGCAGAGAAATCCCGGGGTTCGTGCATCGGTTCAGGAGGCAGGGCGAATGAGTCTCGGACCAGTAATGCTTGATCTCGAGGGCAGCCGCCTTTCGGATGAGGAGCGTTTGCTGCTCAAGCATCCCGCTGTGGGTGGAGTGATTCTGTTCACACGAAACTATCAGTCCATGGCGCAACTGCGGCAGCTATGCCAGGAGATCCATGAGGCCCGTAGTCCCCACCTGTTGATTGCCGTGGATCATGAAGGGGGTCGCGTACAGCGTTTCCGAGATGAATTCACCCAGTTGCCACCCGCGGCCTGGTACGGTGAGCAGTATGAGAAACATCCGGACAGAGGCATCCGGTTGGCCGAACAGGGCGGTTGGCTGATGGCCATGGAGTTGCGCAGCTGTGGCGTCGATTTCAGCTTTGCTCCGGTTCTGGACCTTGGTCACGGCGTGAGCGAGGTGATCGGTGACCGGGCCTTCTCCCGGCGTCCTGAGGTCGTGTCACGCCTGGCTCAGGCCTGGATGCACGGATGTCACTCGGCCGGAATGGCGGTGGTGGGTAAGCACTTTCCCGGCCATGGCGGGGTAGCAGAGGATTCTCACCTGGCTCTGCCGGTGGATCAGCGGCGTTTCGAGGATCTGGAACTGGAAGACATCAGGCCCTTCGAAAACATGATTCGATCCGGTATGGAGGCGATCATGCCCGCTCATGTCATCTATCAGGGGATTGATCCCAATCTGGCGGGTTTTTCCCCGTTCTGGTTGAAAACCGTGTTACGTAAACAACTGGGTTTTCAGGGCGCGATCTTCAGTGATGATCTCAATATGGCCGCCGCTCAGGAGGCGGGGGATTATGGAGAGCGGGCCATGGCCGCACTTGAGGCCGGTTGTGATATGGTTCTGATCTGCAACAATCGTCCTGCCGCCCGCCAGGTACTCGAACGGCTCGAGGATCACGATGATCCCGCGGCGCATGTACGGCTGGTGCGGATGCATGGTCGGAAGCCCGTTACCTGGCAGCAGTTGCATCTCGATCCGCGCTGGAAACAGGCGGTTGAGCAACTCACCCCAGCGGAAAGCGTCGCAAGTCTGGATCTGCCCCTGGATTGAACCGGGCCGCTGCACCCACTTAGCGAAGAGGAGTCGAGACAGACCTTATGGCCATCACACCACAACAAGCCTCCGAGGCACTGGCGACTGCCGACATGCTCTACTCCCAGGCAGAGGTGGAGCATGCCTTCGATCGCATGGCGTTGGAGATTACCGGTAAACTCTCCACCAGGAACCCCCTGGTGCTGTGTGTCCTGAACGGCGCTTTGATTCCCGCGGGACATCTGCTGACCCGGTTGCATTTTCCTTTACGCCAGGATTATGTCCATGCAACCCGCTATCGAGGCGACATCACGGGCGCCGAGTTGGAATGGATAGGTCGGCCAAGCAGTTCCCTGCAAGGTGAAACCGTTTTGGTGATCGACGACATACTCGATCAGGGCATTACCCTGGAGGCCATTGTCCGGGCCTGTCGAGAAGCCGGTGCTGCAGAGGTTTACTCCGCCGTGATGGTGGAAAAATTACATGATCGAGGTAACGGTTTTCGCGCGGATTTCGTCGGTCTTGAGGTTGAGGATCGTTATGTGTTCGGCTTCGGCATGGATTACATGGAATATCATCGAAACCTGCCGGCTATCTATGCAATGGGTCATCAGCCATTAGCGTCTTCTGATAATTAGTAAAAACCCTAACGATAATGGTATTCCCACTAGGGATATCCCTGCTTAATTTCCTAGAAAAAGCGTAGAAATATTAAGCGTCTATTGCCATTTACAGGTAAATGGGTCAAGCTTCATATCAAGCATGAGACAACCCGGCGAAGATCGGGAGACATTGCGGTTTCCAGCGAAATTCTTGATTCCGATAAACAACGGAACAGGACCATCTTTGAAGGAGGGTAGAGAGTGAGTACATTGGAAAGTCTGCGCGGTAGCCATACCGATATGCAGGAAATCATCAGCGACTTGAGAGCCATGATGACCAGGGAGCAGTTGAGCATCCGCCCTACTGCAATGACGGCACACAAACTGATCTGTGATCTGGCCGATAAGATGAAGGACCACATGATTGAGCAGGACCGGGGCATTTATCCCGATCTGTTGACCCATCAGGACCCTAAACTCAAGTCAATGGCCTGGGGATTTCTCAACGGCCAGAAACCCATGCGCAAACAGTTTGAGCAATATCATAACAAATGGCTCAAGAACTGCGATTTCAATTTCAGTGAGGATTTCATTGCGGATACCTTTGAAATCTTCGACATGATCGAAGATCGCATTCAGCGCGAAGAGACAATCCTGATACCTACATTGGAGAAATCCGGGGTTTTTGCCCGGGCCATGTAGTGTTGGGATGGTGGAGGAGATGTGAGGGGGCTTCTAGCCCCCTTTTTTTCGTGGCATCCTCCGACAAGACCCACTAATATACCTCACGGACCGCAGCCCCCGAAACACTTGGGATCCAGGCAGTCCAATTCAGAATTCATGGTTCGAAAGCAGTAGGAGGTACAACATGGGCGTATTGGTCGGGCGCGAAGCTCCGGATTTTACCGCATCCGCGGTGCTGGGCGATGGAAGCATCGTGGATGACTTCACGTTCAGTGAGGCAATCAAGGATAAGTATGCGGTGTTGTTTTTTTATCCGCTGGATTTCACCTTTGTCTGTCCTTCAGAGCTGATCGCGTTTCATCACCGGCTGGATGCGTTCGTGCAGCGTCAGGTGGCTGTGGTGGGTTGTTCGGTCGACTCACACTTCACTCACAACGCCTGGCGCAACACCCCGGTCAATGATGGGGGGATAGGTCCCGTGGGTTACCCTCTGGTTGCCGATCTCAATCATGCGATCTGCAAGGCCTACGACGTGGAAACGCCGGATGGCAAGGTCGCCTTCCGGGGATCTTTCCTGATCGATAAGTCCGGCATCGTGCGGCATCAGATCGTCAATGATCTGCCCCTGGGACGAAACATCGATGAGATGTTGCGAATGATCGACGCCCTGCAGTTCACCGAAGAACACGGCGAGGTCTGCCCAGCGGGTTGGAAACAGGGTGACGACGGAATGCAAGGCAGTCCGAAAGGGGTGGCTGATTATCTCGCCAGTCACGCCGATCTGCTTTGACCCGATCGGGCGGATCGACGCACGATTCGCCCGGGTCGAATCTTCGCAGGGCTATCGTCGACAGAAATATTTAGACAGAATCAAGGTACAGTAAAACAGGGCATGACCAAGATAGCCATCATCGGTGGCACCGGTCTGGACAAGATACCGGACCTGGAAATCACCCACCGTGAAGTTTCCCATACGCCTTTCGGCGACCCCTCAGCAGCCTTCACACATGGACGGATTGCCGGTTCCGAGGTGGTTTTTCTCCCCCGGCACGGCGCCTCACACACCATTCCTCCGCATCGTGTCAATTACCGGGCGAACATGTGGGCCCTGCACCACCTGGGTATAGATCTGGTCGTCGGTGTGGCCGCTGTGGGTGGCATTACTGATGCCATGAGGCCGGGCAGCATTGTGGTGCCTGATCAGATCATCGACTACACATACGGTCGTGAACACACGATTTTCGAGAGCGATTTACAGCAGGTCATGCACATCGACTTCACCTATCCTTACTGTGAAGAGCTCCGACAGCGCCTGATTGTGGCTGCCCAAGCGAGTGGGGTGGACTGCGTCCCTCAGGGAACCTACGGAGCGACCCAGGGGCCGCGCCTCGAGACCGCTGCTGAGATCGTTCGCATGGAACGTGACGGCTGTGATATCGTGGGAATGACCGGTATGCCTGAAGCGGCTCTGGCGAGGGAGTTCAAGCTCTGTTATGCCTCCTGTGCGGTGGTGTCCAACTGGGCAGCAGGTAAACAGGCCGCGCCGATCACCATGTCGGAGATCGAAAAGCATCTCATTTCTGGCATGGAGCAGGCGAAGCGATTGATTATCGCGTTGCTTGAAAGATAGCTGTTTTCCAGCACCGACCAAGTTTGGTGTGCACCTGGTCAGTTGATCAGGACGAAAGCTAACTGATTAATCTTTTTGGGAATATTCTTGACTTCCCTGGTTTTTGGGTAAAATGGTCGGGTGATATGCCGAACGCCACAAGGGGGGAAAGATGGCTGACGAGACCAATCAGACCGAGGACAATGCAAAGTCCACACCGGCAGAAGAAGCCGGAACCGTGAAAAAGAAAGTCGCGCAGAAAAAAACCGTTACCAAGAAAGCGGCCAAGAAGAAGGTTGCGAAGAAGAAGGCTGCCACGGCAAAGAAGGCTGCGCCGAAGAAAAAAGCGGTGACTGAATCCAAGCCGGCAAGTACGGCTACGGCCGCATCAAAACCGGCGCCAGCAGCGGCCCAGGAAACTGAAAAGCCGGAAACAGAACACAAATCAGAGGCGCCGAAACCTGCAACACCCACCACGGTTGCTGCCGCCGTCGCTGCCTCCAAGAGTCCGACTTCAGAACCCAAGGTCGTATCGATCGGGTCCAAGTCCGCGTCCACTAACGTAGTTGTACAAGCAAAAATAGAAAATCAAAACAAAACCTCGGAGGAATCCCCTATGTCAACGGACACCAAGAGTTCGAGCGGTTTCTGGATAAAGGTCATCTTCTGGTTGATCATTATCGTGCTCGGCTTCCTTTACATTCGTTCACTGGCCAAAGACAGTGCGACTGAGCCGGTCGCGGCAACCCCACATCAGGCTGCTCCGGTCGAATCGGTTGAAATCACGGAGGTTGTTGTCACCGAGGTAAAGCCAGCACCTTCTGAGACGGTTAAGCAAGAGCCTGCAGCCGCTCAGGCTGTGGAAGCGCAGCCAGCCGCCGAAGCGGAAACCTCCTCAAAGGAACCCGTTGCGGCGGCGCCTCAGGCAAGAGAGCCGGTATCTGGGTTTAGCTTCATGCAACCACCACCCAAAGTTACTCTCCAAGAACCTGTTACGTCAGCTGCCGAAGAGACCAAGGTTGCGCAACCGGCTGCAGAGGGAGCGGGCCAAGGAGCGCAAGAGAACATGACACAGGCTCAGACTGAGACACCAAAACCTGTCTCTCCCGCTGAAAGCGTCGCGGCCCAGCACCAGGCGGCCCGCGAAGCGCATGAAGAGTCTGTCAGCAAGATACTCAAGGAGTTTGATGATCTGCGTGACGCGGCTCAGGCCGAGATGGAGGCCACCCAAAACCGGGTTCAGGCCGAACGGGATCTGCAAGATGCCATGGCGCCTCCGCCCGCCTGGTACGGCCGTCCTGGCTATAATGCACCCTATGCCCCGCCTGCCTATCAGCAGGGTTATCCCGGCAGCTATTACCGCTGATTCGATGTGAACACGGCCCGCTGCCTCATTCTGCCGCAGCGGGCCGCACCCACCAGATTCCCCATGCGCTATCTCATTAGCTGGTCGTGAAGCAGGGTTGTTTCGTATCCCAACAGATGAGTTGAGATTCTGCCTACAACCAGCCTTTGCGTTTGAAATACCAGTAGGGTGCAATGCCTGACATGATCATCAACCCGATTGCCCAGGGGTAACCCAGCAGCCATTCGAGTTCCGGTATATGAGCGAAGTTCATGCCATAGATGCTGGCCACCAGGGTAGGGGGAAGAAACACCACTGCAGCGATCGAGAAGATCTTTATGATCTGGTTTTGCTCGATGTTGATGAAACCCTGAGTGGAGTCCATCAGGAAGTTGATCTTGTCGAACAGGAAGGTGGTGTGGGACATCAGGGTTTCAGTATCCCGCATGATCTCCCTCAAGGTTTCTGATTGTTCCGGTTCGGAACGAAGATGTCTGAGCAGAAAGGAGATGTCCCTCTGGGTGTCCATCAGGCAGAGTCGAATCTTTCCGTTGCTGTCTTCCAGACGGGCCAGTTTACTGATCGCGTCCTCCAGATCCGCCTCGTCGTCCTCAAGCACCAGATAGCTCACCAGTTCCAATTGCCGGTGCAGGTCCTCAAGGGTATCCGCGTGATTTTCGACCTTTTGTTCGAACAAGGTAACGAGCAACTCTGCGGGGGTCCGTGCCTCGATCTGGCGGCGTCTGATACGCATGCGCAACAAGCGAAAATCCGCAAGATCATCCTCTCGGATCGTAATCAGACGATCCCGCTGCAGAATGCAGGCGACGGAGACCGAGTTATGCCGTCCTTCGGTTTGTGCCAGAAACAGGGAGTGGACATGGATGCCGGCCTGATCCACGAAACAGCGTGCGGAGGCCTCAATCTCTTCCACATCATCCGACTCGGGAATGTCGGTCCGCAACAGCCGTTGCAGGAGCAGACGTTCCTCCTCATCCGGTTCGTGGGCATCGATCCAGTCCGCTTCGCCGATACGGGAAGCCTGCTCTTCCGGTGGAATACCCATATCGAGAATGAGTCCACCTTCAATTTTGAATAGTCTCAACATTGGGGTACTTATCTTGTCTACTCATTTTGCGCAACTGCTCGCCCGGCTAACCGGGGAGGCCTCGCGATGAAATCAGCATGCCGCTGAGCTACAAATCGATGTTGAACGCCGGGCCGTGCTGATTTTGTAAACAGGCACTTTAATCGGTCATCACCGGTGCTGCAAGATAACCCTGAAAGAACCGATGGTCGCTGCTCTGGATAGGTCATCACACCCGGGTCGTCTGTTGATCGGAAGCTGGTGTGTCTGGGTGTTCCGGGTGGTTTCGAGTCCCAGGTGTCAGGTATCGGTTAGATGGGGGTATTCAACCTGCGTGTTGGAAATGCATGATCGGCCGTCCCCTGAGGACGCTTGCACTGACCAGCGCGAGTTCTCCAGGTTCGCGCCGCCGAGGCGCATCGGAATACTTGCTCAATCGGCAACCTCTCGCTCATGCATAAGATACCAGCTTGACTTGATGCATGGTCATGTCGGGATGGCGACCGGGTGGTCGTATTGAACGGGAGTGAGCGCTGACAGGAATGAAGGCGTGAGGGGACTCAACATCCTGGCCTGAGCCAGGATGTTGGGCGGTTCGGTCTCAGTTCAAGTGGGCCAGCGCGGCCTCATAGTCCGGCTCCTGAACGATCTCGGGGACCAGTTGTGTATAGACGATCTGGTTGTTCTCATCCAGAACGACTACAGCGCGAGCACAGATGCCGGCCAGGGGACCGTCATTGATGAGTACCCCATAGTCCTTGGCAAAGTTGCGATTACGCATCATCGACAGGGAAATGACATTGTCGATACCTTCCGCACTGCAGAACCGGCCCTGGGCGAAGGGCAGATCCGCAGAAATCACCAGGGCCACGGAGTTGGGTTTGTCACCCATGGCCTTGTTGAAGGTTACGGTGGAAGTGGCGCAGACACCGGTATCGAGACTGGGAACGATGTTCAGTAATTTTCTTTTTCCTGCGTAACTGGCCAGGGTGGCATCGGACAGGTCACCGGCGGTGAGGGTGAATTCCGGGGCGCTGGAGCCGACAGCGGGGAGTTCTCCGCTGGTGTGGATGGGATTGCCTTCGAGTGTGATTGTGGCCATTAGTCTCTCCTCGTTTTGGTTGAATTTTACAGTCGTCAGGGGTCGTGGCATGCCGTATCAACCACTGGAAGTGCCGTCTGATCTGAACCGGCACTCTCCAGTCTGGCTCACATGCCGCTGGTTGGTAGTCGTGAAAGATAAATTGTGTCCGGTCGAACCATGGCAGTGAACGAGCCAGCCAACGCAGGCTGGGCTATGAACGTCTGTGGGTATGGCTCACAGCATGGGGGGGTTACTCGGATCCTGGAATTCTAGGCTCAACCGAGTTCAAGTAAAACCTTGTTATATTTATAGTCACTATTGAGGCTGTAGAAAAACCCTATTTTTCGTTAGAATCAAGGCATCACAATACTGGCATGGAGAATGGATGATGGCCCGTTACAAGGATTAC
>JBEVVH010000008.1:0-40639 GCA_040507245.1 Candidatus Thiodiazotropha sp. | reverse complement strand
GGGGCACTAATAGGCTGTCAAAGATCGAATCGATTTTGGTGGACTTGGATGTCCCAAAATCTTTCATGAGATCGAAGACTCGCTTGCAAAGGGGCGTCATGCGGCCCGCTTTGTCAGCCCCTCGCACAGGGTTTCAACCTACCATCGGGGACCCAACAAAACCTGGACCAGAGCAAACAGAATTGCTTACTTTAGTTTAATGATTAACAACTTACCAGTAAGAACATCATTGAATTTTGCACAGTTGTCTGCGCCTCAGTTGACCCACACCCGGGCATTGCGAAACAGGCGCAACCAGGGTGCATCCTCGCCCCAGTGGTCCGGACGCCAGGAGTGCTGTACGCTGCGGGTCACCCGCTCAGGGTGGGGCATCATGATCGTCACCCGCCCATCCTGATTACAGAATCCAGTCAATCCCTCGGGTGAACCGTTTGGATTCGCCGGGTATCGCTGGGCAACCTGCCCATCATTTTCCACATAACGCATGACCGAGAGTTCCCGGGCACGCTCCAGGTGCCCGGCATCCCGGAATTCCGCCCGTCCTTCCCCATGGGCGACCACAATGGGCAGACGGGAACCCTGCATGCCGGTCAGCAGAATGGAGGACGAGTCGGCCACCTCCACACTGATGAAGCGCGCCTCGAACTGCTCCGAACGATTACGCACGAAATGCGGCCAGTCTTCGGCACCGGGAATCAGGTCATGCAGGTTGGAAAGCATCTGACAGCCATTACACACTCCGAGTGCAAAGGTATCGGTGCGGTTGAAGAAACGATGAAAAGCCTCCCGGGCACGGCCGTTGAACAGAGCGGATTTTGCCCAGCCCTCGCCGGCACCCAGCACGTCGCCGTAGGAAAATCCGCCACAGGCGACCAGACCCTTAAAGCGGTCGAGATCGACCCGGTCCTCGATGATGTCGGACATGTGCACATCGACACATTCAAATCCCGCCCGGTGGAAGGCTGCAGCCATCTCCAACTGGCCGTTGACCCCCTGCTCGCGGAGAATCGCCATGGGCGGACGCACACCGGTAGCAATCATCGGTGCGGCGATATCCTCCTCGATATCAAAGCCTGGCTTTGCGGTCATTCCCGGATCCGCTGCATCCAACCGGGCATACTCCTCCTCGGCACACTCCGGGTTATCCCGCAGCGCCTGCATTTGCCGGGAAGTCTCCGACCAGGTTTTCTGCAAGTCACTGCGTGCCGCCTGCAGGATCGGACTGCCGGCACGCCGGAACTCGATGCGATCCGATAGATTGAGGGTGCCGATCACATGGCTGCAACGGCCGAGTCCGGCATCGCTCAGTAATTTCAGAACATCGTCGGTCTCGCTGTGACGAACCTGAATCACAGCGCCCAACTCCTCATTGAACAGCACACCCAGATCGTCTTCACCCAGGTCACCCACATCGATGGTGATGCCACAGTGACCGGCGAACGCCATTTCGCAGAGCAGCGCGAACAGTCCGCCGTCGGAACGATCGTGGTAAGCCAGCAGCAACTGGCTGCGGTTGAGTTCCTGAATCACTTCGAAGAAACGCCGTACCGCCGACGGATCGTTGAGGTCGGCACCATGGTGGCCGATCTGCCCGTAGACTTGCGACAGCGCCGTGGCACCCAGCCGATTCATGCCCTTTCCGAGATCGATCAGAATCAGATCGGAATCCCCCAGATCCGTGCGCAACTGGGGCGTCAGAGTCCGGCGCACATCGTTCACTGGAGCGAAGGCTGAAATGATCAGGGAGATCGGTGCGGTCATCGCCCGTTGCTCGCCCTGCTCCTGCCAGACGGTTTTCATCGACATGGAGTCTTTACCCACCGGAATGGCGATTCCGAGGGCCGGACAGAGTTCCATACCCACGCTTTTAACGGTTTCGTAGAGCTTTACATCCTCCCCGGGATGCCCGGCGGGCGCCATCCAGTTGGCGGAGAGCTTGATATCCGAAATATGGCCAATAGCGGATGCCGCGATGTTGGTGATCGCCTCACCAATGGCCATGCGTCCGGACGCCGGTGCATCGAGCAGGGCCAGGGGGGTGCATTCACCCATGGCCATGGCCTCACCGGTGTAGCCCATCAGCCCTGATGCAGTCACCGCCACATCGGCAACCGGCACCTGCCAGGGGCCGACCATCTGATCCCGGGTGACCATGCCGGTGATGGAGCGGTCCCCGATGGTGATCAGAAACGTCTTGCTGGCCACGCTGGGCAGGCTTAGCACCCGTCGCGCAGCCTCCTCCAGATCAACCCCGGAAAAGTCCAGTTCCTGCTTCTTGAAGGTTTTGCGTCGCACATCCCGCAGCATGCGCGGAGGTTTGCCGAACAGCAGACTCATCGGCAGATCGATGGGATTATTGTCGAAATGGGCATCGCCGAGAAACAGGGTTTCCTCATCCATGGCCTCTCCCACCACGGCATAAGGGCAACGTTCCCGTTCGCAGATGGCCTTGAACTCCTCCAGCCGGGCCGCGTCCACGGCCATCACATAACGTTCCTGGGACTCGTTGCACCAGATCTCCATCGACGACATACCGGGATCGTCATTCGGGATTGCGCGCAATTCGAAGCGACCGCCGAGGGCCGCATCATGCACCAGTTCCGGCAACGCATTGGAGAGACCCCCCGCACCCACATCGTGGATGAACAGGATGGGGTTGTTCTGCCCCCGGGACCAGCAGGCATCGATCACCTCCTGACAGCGCCGCTGCATCTCCGGATTCGAGCGTTGCACCGAGGCAAAATCGAGATCCTCCGCAGAGGTGCCGCTGGCCATACTCGAAGCGGCGCCGCCACCCAGGCCAATGAGCATCGCCGGACCGCCCAGCACCACCAGCGGTGAACCGCTGGGAAAACCGTTCTTCTCGATGTGTTCGCCACGAATATTGCCGAGGCCGCCAGCCAGCATGATCGGTTTGTGGTATCCCCGCAGTTCATCGCCATCAGGGCCGGGCACCTCCGCCTCGTAGGTGCGGAAATAACCGCACAAGTTGGGTCGGCCGAATTCGTTGTTGAACGAAGCCGCACCGATCGGTCCCTCGAGCATGATGTCCAGGGCCGAGACGATGCGTCCGGGTTTGCCGAAATCCGTCTCCCAGGGTAATTCAGCCCCAGGGATACGCAAATTGGAGACTGAAAAACCGCACAACCCGGCCTTGGGCTTCGAACCCCGCCCGGTGGCGCCCTCATCGCGGATTTCACCGCCCGAACCGGTTGCGGCGCCCGGATGGGGTGAGATCGCAGTGGGATGGTTATGGGTCTCCACCTTCATCAGGATGTGGATATCCTCCTGGCCAAATCCATAGCTCAGGGTTTGCGGATCGAGTATAAAGCGCTCGGCGCGAGGTCCTTGCATCACCGCCGCGTTATCCTTGTAGGCCGAGAGCACATTGTCCGGTGAGTGTTGAGTCGTGTTGCGGATCATCTTGAACAGGGAGTGGTCCTGCTGTTCCCCATCGATGATCCAGTCGGCGTTGAAGATCTTATGCCGGCAGTGCTCTGAATTAGCCTGGGCGAACATCATCAGTTCCACATCGGTGGGATTGCGCCGCAGGGATTGGAAGCTTTCCACCAGGTATTCGATCTCGTCGTCCGACAGGGCCAGGCCGAGTTCAAGATTGGCGCTACGCAACGCCGCTTCGCCACCCTCCAGGACATCCACCCGCACGAACGGGGCCGGCTCGGCGAGTTTGAACAGGCAGGTTGCATCGTCCGCATCAGCCAATACGGTCTCGGTCATGCGATCGTGCAGCAAGGCCGCCGCCTCGACGAACTGGTCGCTGTCGAGGAAGGCGCCATCGATGCTCAGGTAGTAGGCGATACCCCGTTCCAGCCGCTGTACCTTCTTCAATCCGCAATGGTGCGCAATATCCGTTGCCTTAGTGGACCAGGGAGACAGCGTGCCTGGTCTCGGCACAACCAGCAGGAGGGTTCCCATCGGCTCTGAGGCCGGCATTGCCGGGCCGTATCTGAGCAGTGTCTCAAGCACTTCCTGTTCCCTGGTTTCCAGGGACTGTTCGATGTTTGCAAAGTGTAAAAACTGGGTAGCCAATTTGACCGGTACCTGCAACCGCTCGGAGAGTCGGGTGGAGAGTTTCTGAAGACGAAAATCGGAAAGAGCGGGCGCGCCACGGAGAATCAACATCGTCGAGCCTTTGTCCTGGGATTTGAAAGGCACCTATGATACTCGAATACACAAAAAAAATGGCAATCCAACAACGTGTAACCACACTGCCGGATTGCCGAGATTCGGCGAAAGCCGAAAGTTCTCCTCCATAGAGACCTGTTTAAGCCGTCGATGTCAGCGGATTCGTACTCACGGTGGGTTGTTAAAAAAACCACCGTAAACGATCAACCATCCGCAGATGACTCCTAATCAAATGAGGTTCATTCGACGGCCATTCAGACCAATGGAAAATTTTGAAACAGAACCCAGGTCGTCGCGACGCCCAGGTGACACTCGCAAACTGCTGGATTTTGGGAAGAGATGAGTGGCGATACAGCACAGCGGCCCGGTCCCTTCGGAGGTGCTTCAGAAGCCTTCCAATTGACTGCGGGCTCAGAATACCTCAGTCAGAGGAAGTCTCCTAGAGCAGGAAGTGTGAACCCGTTCATATTCCGAATTTCTCTCAATCACAAGCTAACACCTTGTTGATTAAGTTCAAATTTCACTCAGATGTCACTTCTATGAAATTCATTCCTACGCAATTGATTAATCTCAATGAACCAATTGAACATCAGTGATGAAATACCTGCAAGTCGACCGGAAACGCAGTTTTTCTGGTGGCTTATCTCCTCCATCCTCCTTTGGTATAGCCGCTTCGACGTCATGACGAAGCGGTTTTTTTAACTTCGTCCGTATAGATTCCGCTTTTTTATCCTTGATCAACGGCCGTACATCCTGATACGTCGCATTAATCGTTCCTCGGTTTCCGGCTTGATGTCATCCCAGGCAAAACGCCAGCTCCAGTTTCCTTGCGTGGTGCCCGGGGTATTCATCCGATGCGCCGAGTCCAGGCCCAACACATCCTGGAACGGGATGATGGCCAAATTGGCCCGCGAGGCTAATGCGGAACGGATCAGCGGCCAGGGCATCACCTCGAGGGATTTTCCCAGATATTCATCCACGAACTCCCGGGTCGCATCATCCAGAGACTTGTACCAGCCCAGAGTCGTATCATTGTCGTGGGTACCGGTATAGACCACGGACTCCTGGTTGTGGTGAAACGGCAGGTAGGGGTTATCGGCGCCACCGGAAAACGCAAACTGGAGAATTTTCATACCCGGGAGATGATATGCCTTGCGCAGCGCGTCCACTTCCGGGGTGATGACACCCAGGTCCTCTGCAACCAACGCCAGATCGGGAAGTTTCCGATACAGCACGTCGAACAGTTCATCACCCGGAGCAGCAACCCAATGTCCGTTTATTGCGGTCGGCTCATTGGCAGGAATCTCCCAGTAGGCTTCGAAACCTCGAAAGTGGTCGATTCTCAGCAAATCGAAGAGCGTGGCCTGAGCCCGTAAGCGTTCAATCCAGAATCGGAATCCGTCGGATTGCATCACATCCCAACGATACAGCGGGTTTCCCCAACGCTGTCCGGTTGCGGAGAAGTAATCCGGCGGCACACCGGCCACCACCCGGGGATGACCATCGTCAAGCAGATCGAACAGGTCTCGGTGCGCCCACACTTCGGCGCTGTCGTGGGCAACGAAAATCGGTACATCACCAAACAGCAGAACGCCCCGATCATTCGCGTAACGCTTCAGATTCGTCCATTCGGTGTAGAACAGGTACTGCTCGAATCGGATGATATCGATCGACGCTTTCAAGCGCGCACGGGCCATCGCCAAGGCCTGAGGTTGACGGTCGCGGAGAGTATAATGCCAATCCCACCAGCATGCGTTCTCTTCCTGGTGCAGAGCCCGGAAAAGGGTATAGTCTTCTAGCCAATGCTTCTGCTCGGCAATGAAGCGCTGATAGTCGTGCTGATCGTGATTGCCGGCGTGTTTGCAAAACCCTTGAAACGCCTGCTGGATCGCTTCACTGCGAATCCTGTCAGTGATGACAGTGTCGGGCATCTCCTTGAGCCAACCCCGCTCCACCGGCAGTTCCAGGCTGATCAAACGGGGATTGCCTGCGTAGACGGAACTGCTCTGGTAAGGCGAATTGTCAAACATGGTGGGACCGATCGGCAGGATCTGCCAAACGGTCATGCCCGAGGCAGCCAGGAAATCGACAAACCGGTAGGCGTTACAGCCAAGGTCACCCACACCGGCCGGTCCGGGCAGTGACGTCACATGGAGCAGAACACCCGCCCGCCGTTGTTTCAGCAAACGGTGCATGGAAAGAAGCGGAGGACTCGCGGCCTCATTCATAGGGCTTTCTCATCAGGGCGGTTACTCTGCACTTGGTATGAAATTCAGTTATTCAGGCTGTTGAATTCTACTCTGACGGCACAATCCTGCATTGAAATCCCCCTCGAAATGCCGGTCATCTCCACTAAACTACGCTTTTCTGTGAATTTCGCCTTGTCTCGTATTCGTCCAGACAAAATCCAACAGCCCGTTAATGTGTAAATTTTTCTTTAATTTTCATTCTTCTTCATCACCCCGCCCTGGGCGGGATTTCCGCTACCCGTTGCAAACACCTTGGAGAGGTAATCCGGCTTTTCCGCACCCAACAGATCATAGAGGTGCGACAATTGACTGCGGAACAGACATTCGAAATCACTGACGGTAGAACCGGGATTGTAATCACCGAACCACCAGAACCAGTCCGAGCCCTCACAGATTGCCAGTTGCTTCTCCAATTCCTTGCGTACCTTGGTCGAATAGGTATTCTCCTCCATGGCCTGATCGTAGACCCGCTTCGCCTCGCCCAGCATATCCCAGGCACGGTTCTTGTCTTTATCGCCGATCCAGGTCGTGAAGGTTCCGTAGACCCAGCTTCCGGCAACCAGACGTGAGAGTCTGGGTAGCGGATTATGCGACTGTTTCATCACCTCCGAGAAGGTGGTCAGACTCAGACGTGGATGGCTGACCAGACGCTTGTACATGGTGCTCAGAAAATAGCTGCCATTGTAGGGGTAGTACTCCCAGGCGTTTTCCCCGTCCATGATAATGGATACCACCGCATCCGGATTGCCTTTACAGGCATCCGCGATATTCACCAGGTGGTTGATCAGGTCCCCCACCGCATCGTCGGCATGCCACTCACCGTAGGTGAAGCCGATCAGATCCGAAAGGCCGTCGTCGCGGAAAAACACATTCAGATGCCCTTCCTGAACCTGGTACGGAGTGTGCACCCAGTTATCCGGCAGCGGGGAATCACCGCCCCCTGCCATCAGGCTGTTGCTTAAAACCTGCTGGCCTGTTGCTGCCCATTGAAAGCCCTCCTCTTCGAGCATTTTCAGGGTTAATTCACTCACCCCGCCCTCGGAAGGCCAGCAGCCTTGTGGCTGAAAACCGAAGTGTTTCTTAAACACTTCTCTACCCTTGCGCACATGCCAGCGGGCACGGGAATCGCCGCCCGGATACTGTTCCAATGCCGGCATATGAATGGTTGGCAATGCCTCTTTCGCCGAATCCAGATCGATCATCAAGGGTATGATGGGATGGGCGTAAGGTGTAACAGAGAGTTCCACCCGACCGCTCTTCGCCAGCGCTGCGTATCTCCCGGTCAGACCGCTGAGAGTTTCATAGAGTGCTTCCATGACACGACGCCGGTCATCGTTATCGAAGCCGTGTCCTTTGGCCTGCAGCGAGCGTACCCGGATATCATTCATCCGCTGACATTCGCCCATCCAGGCCAGGTGGTACCAGACCAGCAAATCGACCAGATACTGATCGTTAAAATAGGCAATCATGGCCTCATGCTTGAGTGCATGACGGGCCAGATCGGACAGCTCCTTGAAATGTTTGAAACGCCCGATCAGATGATGCTCGTTGGCTCTCAGGCAGGCTGAGATCAAATCCTTGCGGCTGGGCACATCGACCGGCAGTCCCAGCCCGGCCAGGGCAGCCAGAAGCGGATCGCGGATCAGTGTTCCCTTGTTCAGCCAGGCATCGATCTGCCGGGTATAGTCACCGATCTGTTCAAGCAGTACCGGAGCAAAGTTGACCACTGCTTTGGCGCCGGGCACCTCTTCGAGGTGGGCCACCATGTCCGAATAGTCCTTGAGCCCGTGCAGATAGACCCAGGGCAACAGGTAATCACTGTCTTCCGGACCCTTGTAGTATGGCTGGTGCATGTGCCAGCAAAAAACCACCTGCAGCCGGTCATCCGGCTTGCTGCTACCTGACATGGTGCAAGACCTGCCCTAACATTTCCGGAGTTACCAGTACGATACCCGTCTCCGTGACATAGAGTCGCTCGGCATCCGCCTGGGGATCGATGCCGATCTGGGTGCCTTCCGGTATGTCACAGCCCCGGTCTATCACCGCCTTGACGATTTTGCAATTGCGCCCGATGTTCACGTCGGGCAGTACAACGGTCTGATCAACCGACGAGTAAGAGTTGACCCGCACATTGGAGAACAACAGGGAGTTGGTCACTTTGGCGCCGGAAATCACACACCCGCCAGAGACCATGGAATCGACCGCCATGCCACGACGTTCGTCATCGTCGAAGACGAATTTTGCCGGAGGCAGTTGCTCCTGATAGGTCCAGATCGGCCAGGTACGATCGTAAAGGTTGAGCGGCGGGGTGACGCCGATCAGTTCCAGATTGGCGGTCCAGAAGGCATCAATGGTTCCCACATCCCGCCAGTAGGCCTGTTTGCCGCTGCTGGAATCCCGGAAGGGGTACGCCAGAACCCGGTATCTTTCGATGACCCTGGGGATGATGTCCTTGCCGAAATCATGCGAGGAATTCGGGGTATCCGCGTCCTTGATCAGTTGCTCGAAGAGAAATTTCCGGTTGAAGACGTAGATACCCATAGACGCCAACGCCAGGTTGTCCTGCCCGGGCATGGGCTTGGGATTAGTGGGTTTCTCCTGGAATTCGCTGATCCAGTTGTCCGCATCCACGGTCATTACGCCAAACTCCTTGGCGCTCTCCAGATCCACCGTGAGACAGCCTACGGTCATATCTGCACCGGATTCCACGTGCTCAGCGATCATGGTGCCGTAATCCATTTTGTAGATGTGGTCACCCGCCAGGATCAGCACGTAATCGGGATCATGACTGCGCAGAATGTCCAGGTTCTGGTAAACCGCGTCGGCAGTACCCTCGTACCAGCTGCTTTCGATCCGTTGCTGAGCGGGAAGCAGTTCGACGAATTCGCCGAACTCGCCACGCAGGAACCCCCAACCTCGCTGAATGTGCAGCAACAGCGAATGGGCTTTGTATTGGGTCAGCACCCCTACCCGGCGAATACCGGAATTGATGCAGTTGGAAAGCGGAAAGTCCACAATGCGGAATTTACCGCCAAATGGCACCGCAGGTTTGGATCGCCATTTCGTCAGGTGCTTGAGCCTGGAACCACGTCCTCCCGCCAGGATCAGTGCAAGGGTATTTCGTGTCAAGCGGCTGACGAAACGCAGGCTCTGGTCTGTCATTGAGCATACCTCCATGACCTAGTGGCCACAAATCTTCGTTATTTAGGTATTGCACGATGGGCTTCAGCAACCCGTGGGATCACTATGAGCCAACATCGGTCGAGGGGTCCTCGGTGGCCGACACATCAGATCGGTGTACGCGACGCCACTCAATTTAGGTGCCCGATCCTGTCTGAAACCGTACAGAGTCCGCGCTTCCCGCCGTAGCCAGGGTACTCGGACTGCGTCTTCCCTGGCGTTCGACTCGCATCTGCCCGCAGGTGACGTACTGGTATCCTCAAACAACATGAGACACTACACTAGCTATGGTAACATCATGTCCCCATTGAGGCGTACCATAAAGAAGCTAGGTTTTCTCTATTATGACAGTTCGCAAGACAGACAAAATTTCCGACGCCATGCAACGCATCATCGATGCCCTGCATCATGACCCGTTCGAGGTGCTTGGCAGGCACATTCGGGGCGATATCTGTCAGATATGCGTGTTTCTGCCAGATGCCGAAAAGCTGATGCTGGCCGAAAGCCGAACCGAAATACCTCGTATCGCCGGGACTGATTTTTTCCGGCTGGAATCCCCCGCCGAACAAATCCCCGAGCGCTATCTGCTCGAATGGACGGACAAATTCGGACATGTGCATCAGCAGCATGACCCCTATTCATTTCCGGCCCAGTTACCAGAATTCGACCTGCACCTGTTCAGTGAAGGCAGGCATCGCCATGCCTACCGTTTTTTTGGCGCCCACGCTCATTCGGTGGACGGAGTCGAGGGTGTACTGTTCGCGCTCTGGGCGCCCAATGCCGGACGGGTCTCGGTGGTGGGGAATTTCAATCAGTGGGATGGGCGGGTCAACCCAATGCGCAGCCGGGGCGGTACCGGGGTCTGGGAGTTATTCATTCCCGATCTCAAGATCGGCAGTTTCTACAAGTTCGAAATCCGCACACAATCCGGGGATATCTCACTGAGGTCGGACCCCTACGGCAACTATTTTCAACGACGCCCTGAAACCGCTTCGGTGGTGCTTTCGGAATCGGCCTATGAATGGCGCGACGAAACCTGGCTAAGCGCCCGATCCAAAGCCAACTGGCAACAGCAACCCATGTCAGTCTACGAGGTTCACCTGGGATCCTGGCGACGGGATGACCAGGGGGAATTTCTCAATTACCGGGATCTGGCTCACCAGCTGTGTGAGCACGTGCTGAAACTGGGATTCACCCATATCGAATTGCTGCCCATTACCGAACATCCCTTCGACGGCTCCTGGGGTTACCAGACTACCGGCTACTTTGCGCCGACCAGTCGTTACGGCGAGCCGGATGACTTTCGTTATTTTGTCGATCATATGCACCAGCATGGCATTGGCGTGCTGCTGGACTGGGTGCCGGCCCATTTCCCCAAGGATCGCCACGCGCTGGCCCAGTTCGATGGAACGGCATTGTATGAACATGCTGACCCACGCAAAGGCGAGCACCGGGACTGGGGTACACTGATCTTCAATTTTGGTCGAAATGAAGTTCGTAACTTTCTGATATCGAGTGCCATTTATTGGCTCGAAGAGTTTCATATCGATGGCCTGCGGGTCGATGCGGTCGCCTCGATGCTGTACCTCGATTACTCTCGGGAACCCGGTGACTGGGTGCCCAACCAGTACGGTGGCCGGGAGAACCTGGAGGCCGTGGATTTCCTCAGGGAGCTCAACAGCGTAACCCACGACCTGCATCCCGGCACCCTGATGATCGCCGAAGAGTCCACCGCCTGGCCTCAGGTATCACGTCCAACCTGGCTGGGGGGATTGGGCTTCAGCATGAAGTGGAATATGGGCTGGATGCACGACACCCTCTCCTACATGTCCCAGGATCCGATCTATCGCCATTACCATCACGACCTGCTGACCTTCGGTCTGCTCTACGCCTTCACAGAAAACTTCGTCCTGCCCTTCTCCCATGACGAGGTGGTGCACGGCAAGGGTTCGATGCTGGACAAGATGCCGGGTGACGACTGGCAGCGTTTCGCCAACCTGCGTCTGCTCTATACCTACACATTCACCTATCCGGGTAAAAAACTGCTCTTCATGGGCTGCGAATTCGCCCAGGGTCGGGAATGGAACGACGCGGAACAGCTGGAATGGTACCTTCAGGATTACCCCCATCATGGTGGCATCACCACCCTGATGACCGACCTCAACCGGGTCTACAAGGAGCAACCGCCACTGCATGAGGTCGACTTTGAGTACACCGGGTTTGAATGGATCGATTGTCATGACACTTCCCAGTCGATCCTGAGTTACCTACGCAAGGACCGCCAGGGCAATGAATTGCTGGTGGTATTGAATTTCACCCCGGTTCCCCGCGACGGTTACCGTATCGGTGTCAATATTCCCGGCGTCTATCAGGAGATCATGAATTCTGACTCGGAATTCTATGGCGGCAGCAATATGGGTAACGGCAAACCCCTGGTGAGCGAGCCGATTTCCTGGATGGGACGTGACCAGTCGATCGAACTGACCCTCCCCCCTCTGGGCGCGATTCTGCTGCAGCGGGTATCCGATTGAGCCAATCACTGACCCATGGCGGTCGGGGGTGAACAGGCTGATCACTCAAGTTTCGGGATTCATTCTGCTGTACTAATCGCTTCGTTCCCACGCTCTGCGTGGGGACGCAGGCCCGGCTTATGCAAACACATCGAAGCGGGGCAATACCACTGGTTCCGGTATCTGTTCCCACACAGAGCGTGGGAACGAGGCTCAAATAATCGGGTTCCGCTCGGTATTAAGCGAGCTAAGCTTCAGGCCAGGACATTAAATTGCCACACGGCCATTCTGGTGTTAACTGGCAGGGATCCGGAGCAAAAATCAGCCGTATGATTCGGCGGTTAACCGGACTTTGCCCGGTGACGATGAAAATAGCTGATCATGCCTTGGGTCGAACTGTCATGTGGAGAGCTTGTCTGTTCGTCCATCAGCTCCGGCAAGATGACTCCGGCCAGCTGCTTGCCCAGTTCCACACCCCATTGATCGAATGAATTGACCCGCCAGATCACCCCCTGAACGAAGATTTTGTGTTCATAAAGTGCAATCAGGGAACCCAGCCGGGACGGGGTGATCTTGTCGATCAACAGCGTGTTGCTGGGACGGTTACCGGGAAAGATGCGGTGTGGCAGCAGATCAACGATCTTCTCCGGATCCATTCCCGCCTGTTCCATCTCCTCCCTGACCTCGGTGCGGGTCTTCCCCTTCATCAGAGCTTCACTCTGAGCCAGGCAGTTGGCGAACAGTTTCTGATGGTGATCAGCGGTTTCATTGTGGCTGTTCACGGGCATGATGAAATCGCAGGGTATCAGGTGGGTACCCTGATGGATCAACTGGTAGAAGGCATGCTGACCGTCGGTGCCCGCCGCCCCCCAGATGATGGGACCGGTGTTGTACTCCACCGGACGCCCCAGTCGGGTGACCCGCTTGCCGTTACTCTCCATATCCGCCTGTTGCAGATAGGCCGGCAGGTATTGCAGATACTGATCATAAGGCAGGACCGCTTCGCTGTGAGCGCCGGCAAAATTCACATACCAGATACCCAGCAAGGCCATGATCACCGGCATGTTCTGAGACAGATCCGCATGCAGGAAATGCTGATCCATCTCGTGGGCCCCCTCCAGCATTTCCAGAAAACCGGGCATACCGATAGCCAGTGCGATAGGCAGGCCAATCGCGGACCACAGAGAGTAGCGGCCACCGACCCAGTCCCAGAATTCAAACATGTTCTCCACATCGATGCCGAAGGCTGAAACCTGTTCCGCATTGGTTGAAACCGCAACGAAATGACGCGCCACAGCCGCGTCGTCTTTGAGACTGTTCAGCAGCCAATCCCGGGCCGTGCGGGCATTGGTCAGGGTTTCCTGG
This sequence comes from Candidatus Thiodiazotropha sp., assembly GCA_040507245.1. Taxonomy (GTDB): domain Bacteria; phylum Pseudomonadota; class Gammaproteobacteria; order Chromatiales; family Chromatiaceae; genus Thiodiazotropha. The sequence continues at coordinate 27,189 of JBEVVH010000008.1, read as the reverse complement.
GTAGTGAAGGTCTTGGAAGCCACCACGAACAGGGTGGTTTCGGAATTCAGGGACTTCACCGTCTCATGAATGTGCGTGGCATCCACGTTGGAGACGAAATGCACCCGCAGGCCCGGGCTCTGATAGGGCTTGAGCGCCTCACAGACCATCAGAGGTCCCAGGTTTGACCCGCCGATGCCGATGTTGACCACATCGGTAATGGACTTGCCGGTGAAACCGCGCCACTCCCCGGAACGTACCGACTCAGCGAACCGGCCCATCTTGTCCAGCACTGCATTGACTGCAGGCATGACGTCCTCACCATCGAACCAGATAGGCTGATTGCTGCGGTTTCTCAGTGCCACATGCAGGACCGCACGGTTCTCCGTGATGTTGATCCGTTCACCGGAGAACATGCGACGACGCCAGCCATCCAGGTCAACCGACTGGGCCAGCGCGAGGAGAAGATTCAAGCTGCGGCCGGTCACCCGGTTCTTCGAGTAATCCAGCAGAATGCCGCACTGTCTGAGAGACATCTGCTCGGAACGCTCAGGGGACTGCTGAAAGAGATCGCGCATCAGTAACGGCTCGATTTCAGTCCAATGCTGCTCAAGCGCGCGCCATTCATCCGTCTGATTTATTTCTATCATGATCGAGTATTCTTTATTTTGTTTCTGGGATGTCTGGCATCCTGATCCGGACCCTTTCCCCGATTGTCCCCGGCCGGTGAATTCTGCCGCAACGGGGGGATACTAAGAAGATCCCCGGCTCAGCACAAGTCTGCAAGTCATTGTTCGCATATCTGTCTGACTGGAAGTGAACCCCTTCCGCAAAGATGATTACAACATACTCATGCGAACCCTGACAAAGCCTGATTCCCTATCCATCTGCTCGGTTGCCAAATCAAAAGAAAACATGCTTAATTTGACGGCATAAACAGTCTGTCGGATTTGACCCAGCCTCATGAAGATCCTTTTCGCTACCAGTGAAGTAACCCCTCTTATCAAAACCGGTGGATTGGCCGATGTGGCCGGAGCCCTGCCCGTGGCACTCGACCACATCGGCCAGGATTGCCGCCTGATCGTCCCTGGGTATCCCGATGTCATGGCCAAGGCGGACAATCTCCAACCCGTCGGCCAGCTCACGCTGCCCGGCACCGCAGCACCGGTGACCCTGCATTTCGGCACCAGCGGTCCTCACAAAATACCTCTGTACGTCGTCGATGCCCCCAAGTACTTCGATCGCCCAGGCAATCCATACCTGACACCCAAGGGATACAACTGGCCCGACAATGCAGATCGATTCATGCTCTTCTGCCGGGCTGCGGCCGCAGTCTCACTGGGCCAGGCCGGGCTCGACTGGAAACCGGATGTGCTCCACGCCCACGATTGGCAGACCGGACTGATTGCCCCCCTGATGCTCAATGAACCGGATCGTCCAGCCACCCTGTTCACCATTCACAACCTGGCCTATCAAGGGATGTTCGACCATGCCACATTCCTGCGTCTGGGCCTGGATGCGTCACTATGGAATCACCATGCCCTGGAGTTTCACGGTCATCTGTCTTTCATCAAAGGTGGCATCGCCCTCTCGGACCGGGTCAACACCGTCAGTCCCACCTATGCCGATGAGGTCAAAACCTCAGAATTCGGCTATGGTCTCGAAGGTCTCCTGGTTCACCGGGAGCACCATTTCAGCGGCATTCTCAATGGCATCGATTATCACGAATGGGATCCGAGGAATGACCCGCATCTGGAAGTGCCCTATTCCCAGGACAACTTCTCAGCCAAATATCAGAACAAACTGGCGTTGCAGAAGGCCTTTGGACTGCACGAGGACGAGCACATCCAGCTGTTCGGCTATATCGGGCGTTTGGTCGATCAGAAAGGCGTTGACCTGATTCTCCAGGTTCTGCCCGGCATCATGGACTCAGGTGCTCAGGTGGTCATGTTGGGGTCAGGCGATCAGGGGTTGGAGAATGCCCTTGAGAAGATCCACAACCGGTACCACAGTCGGGTGGGTGTGCGTATCGGTTACGATGTGGCTTTATCTCATCGCATCGAGGCCAGCTGCGACTGCTTTCTGATGCCTTCCCGGTTTGAGCCCTGCGGCCTGAACCAGATGTACAGCCTCAGGTATGGCACAGTACCCATCGTAAGACGGACTGGGGGGCTGGCAGACAGTGTGGTCGATGTCTCACCCACCACTTTGGCCAATGGCACCGCCACAGGGTTTGTGTTTGACAACGCAGACGGTTCCAGTCTTTGGGGTGCAGTGGAGCATGCGATCAACTTCTACCGGCGTTCACGGACGGATTGGGAAATCCTCGCGCGCACCGGCATGCAGCAGGATCTAAGCTGGGAGGCCAGTGCCCAGCACTACCTGGAACTCTACCAGACCGCGATTGACGATCCCGGCATCTAACAGGCTGTGCGTGGGAAAGCAGTTTCCCGGTTTGTCGGACTTGCTTGGATCGGATCAGTGGATCTTGTCAGGTATGCGTTCCCACGCAGAACGTGGGAACGAGGCTCTTGATAAAGATGGGCAGATTCAGGCGGCCTGAACGGGAATCTTGTCTCCGGTCCTGAGGACCCGGTTTTCCTCATCCAGATAGACCAGATCGGGTTTGAAGGTATTCATCTCGCTGGCGTCCAAGCCCGCATAGGCACAGATAATGACGCGATCGCCCGGCGCAGCCTTGTGCGCAGCGGCGCCATTCACGGAAATCACCCGGGAGCCCGCCTCCGCAAGAATTGCATAGGTTGTGAAACGTTCACCATTGGTCACGTTGTAGATCTGTATCTGCTCATATTCATGGATACCGGCCAACTTCATGAGATCGGCATCAATGGCACAGGAGCCCTCATAATCCAACTCGGAGTGAGTGACACAGGCTCTGTGTAGCTTGCACTTGAGTACTGTCAACTGCATGGATGTTATGACCTTTTACGATGAATGTACCGATCCTGTCTATCCCGACCGGGGCCATGGCCCGGGAAGTCGTTTGGAAAGACCCGTTGCATGTCCGGGCGGCCGTTGAGCAAACGCCACACCGGCAAAAGCCCGGACCCTTCCTCAGGGCATCCTGATAAGCCTGTACCTACCGGAACCTGGCCGACGGGCCGCTGCAATCCACAGACAATTTCAGACATGCATCTATAATTATCCGCCATATTGCCGCGCCTATCAACGAAAAATGTTGCTGTGCAGCATTTTTGCCCGAATTAGGTTCAGGATGGGTTTACGGACAGGTTGTCGATCAACCGGGTCCTACCCAGATAAGCCGCGGCCAGAATCACCAGATCCCGCACAGCCCCAGTCGCCGGTGCCAGATCGACGCTACGACGGATAGTGAAGTAATCGGTGCGAAAACCCAGCTTGTCCAGGCGTTCACAGGCCACTTGCTCGAGCTTTTCATAATCCTTTTCACCCGTCTGAATCGCCTGAGCAGTCGCCTGCAGCACCTGGTAGAGATTCGGTGCAAGCGCCCGCTGTTGCGCATCCAGGTAGCCGTTGCGGGAACTCCTGGCCAGGCCATCTGACTCGCGTACGGTGGCCATCCCCAGTATTTCTATGGGAAAGGCCAGGTCCGCCACCATCCGGCGTATCACCAGCAATTGCTGAAAGTCCTTCTCCCCGAACACCGCCAGATCCGGCTGCACCAGGTTGAATAGCTTGCAAACCACCGTGGCGACCCCGACAAAGTGCCCGGGACGGCTTGCACCGCACAGGATATCCGAGATGCCCGGCACCTCCACGCGGGTCTGTTGCCCGTCACCTTCGGGGTAGATGGTTGCGACTTCAGGCGAGAACAGCAGATCCGCACCCGCAGAGATCAACTTTTCCCGGTCTTGCTGAAATGTGCGGGGATAAGCATCGTAGTCCTCCCCCACTCTGAACTGCATGGGATTGACGAAGATACTCACCACGCAGCGGTCCGCGTGCCGAAGACATTCGGCCACCAGATCCAGGTGTCCCTGGTGAAGGTTACCCATGGTGGGCACGAATCCCACCTTTTCCCCGGCGCCGCGCCAGGTTCGGATCCGTTCCCGAAGTTCCGGGATCGCAGAGACCGTGATCAACTCCGAGCTCATTTGAAACTGTGCTCCCGGGCCGGAAATTCAGCGGCCCGCACCGCATCCACATAGGCCTTCAGCGCCGCTTCGATGGTGCGACCGTCCTGGAGAAAATTTTTCACGAAGCGGGGTGGGTTCGGGGTAATGCCGAGCATGTCGTAGAGCACCAGCACCTGACCGTCGCACCCGGCGCCGGCGCCGATGCCGATCACCGGCACCGACAATTGTTCGCTGACCCTGGCCGCCAGTCCCTCCGGCACGCACTCCAGCACCAGCAGATCGATTCCGGCATCCTGCAGCAGTTGCGCATCATCGAGCAGGCGTTCCGCGTCCTCCTGCTGACGACCCTGTACCCGGTATCCCCCGAGCTTATGCACCGACTGGGGTAGCAGTCCCAGATGTCCGCACACCGGTATCCCCTGGGAAGAGAGCTGGCGAATCGTCTCCCGTTGCACCGCGCCCCCCTCGAGCTTGACCATCTGCGCCCCGCCCTCCTTCATCAGACGTCCGGCCGATTCGAGAGCCAGTTCAGGCGATCGGTAACTCATGAACGGCATATCCGCCACCAGCAGGGCACGTTTTCTGGCCCGGGCCACGTTACGGGTGTGGTAGATCATTTCATCCAGGGTCACCGGCAGGGTGCTCTCCTGTCCCTGGATCACCATGCCCAGGGAATCCCCCACCAGGATCACTTCCACGCCGGCGGCTTCGATCAGGCGGGTGAATCCGGCATCATAACCGGTCAGGACACTGATCTTTTCACCCGATGCCTTCATCTCGAGCAGGGTTTTGACGGTGATGTTCTGACTCATGGTTCCTCGGTTCAGAGCGTAAGCGACGGATTCAGGTAACGCCGGTCCGCACCCTCGCTGATGATGTGCTGAATCAGCAGTTGGAAATCCTCGTCCCGCTGCAGCGGGTTGATCTCGGCCGCATTGATGATCAGCAGGGGCGATCGGTCATAATAGTAAAAAAAATCGGCATAAGCATCACAAAGTCGCTGCAGATACTTTGCCGTGATGGTGCGCTCCTGGGGCCTGGCCCGCTGCCTGATCCGCTGCATCAGGGTATCCACCGGCGCCTGCAGGTAGACCACCAGATCCGGCGGCGGCGCATGCAGGGTCAGCTGATCATAGACCTGCTCATAGAGACGCATTTCGTCAGCATCGAGGTTGATCTGGGCAAACAGACGATCCTTTTCCAGCATGAAATCGGCAATCAGGTGCTCGCGGAACATGTCGTTCTGCACCAGCCCGCCCCATTGCTGGCTGCGTTGAAACAAAAAAAACAGCTGTGCCGGTAGCGCCGCTTCCCGGGGATTCTCATAGAAACGCTTGAGAAACGGGTTCTCCTCGGCGCCCTCCAGCAGGGTTTCGACCTTGAAGTATTCCGCCAAGCGCCGAACCAGGCTGGTCTTGCCCACCCCGATCGGCCCCTCAACCACCAGAAAGCGGGGCAGATTCTGCCGCTCCTCACTCATCTCAGTCTGTCCATATGAACATCGGAGAGGAAGTCCTTCAGTTGTCCCGCACCGGGAATCGACAGCGCTTCCTCAGCGATCTCCCGTAATGGCACCAGCACAAAGGCCCGCCGGGTCATTTCCGGGTGTGGCACCTGCAGTCGGGAAGTATCGATCTGCTGCTCACCATAGAGCAGCAGATCGAGATCAAGGGTCCTAGGTCCCCAATGCTCCCCGCTGCACACCCGTCCGTGGCGCTGTTCAATGGCCTGCAATGCATCAAGTAAGGCATGGGGTTCGAGACGGGTCGTCAGTGCGGCCACCGCGTTGATGAAGTCCGGCTGATCCTGGGGACCCACCGGGCGAGTCCGGTAGAGCGAGGAACATCGCAACACATGGCATTCCTCAAGCCCATTCAATTCATCAAGGGCATCGATCACCTGTTGACGGGGATTTTCCAGATTACTGCCCAAACCGATGTAGACGGTGGTTTGTTCAGACTCACTCATCGGTACTTGCGGGCTTTTTGCGACGTCGTCTTCGCTTACGTCCCCGTTTGGCCTGCTCGGCCATACCCTGCTGTTCCGTGCCGTTGGCGTTTTGGAAGCGGGTCCACCAGTCGGCCAGTTCCTTGTCGGCCTCCCCTGCATCGGCGCGCAGCAGCAGAAAATCGTAAGCCGCGCGGAACTTCGGATGGGTCAGAAAGCGCTGCGGACGTTTACCCTGGCGCTGCAGGAAGCGGGGCTGAAGGGTCCAGATGTCCCGCATCGGATAGCTGAAACGCTTGGGTATCGAGACCTTGCTGGACTGCTCCGAAAGCACCTCAGAGGCGGCGTTCTGGATTGCCTCCACCGGATGCACCCCCTGGGCCTGAAACGCCTCGGAACGCAGTCTGACCGGTTCCCAGAGCAGCACCGCGAAGAGAAACGCCGGGGTGACGGATTTGTCCTGGCGGAGTCGCTCATCGGTGTTGAACATGCCCCGGTTGACGAACGTCAGGGGGAACTCATGCTCCTCATGGGACAAGGCCTCTTCGGTGAGGGGAAACAGATGACCAAACAGGTTGTAATGACGCAGCTTCTCGAAACTCTCCAGAGCGTGACCACTGAGGAACAGTTTCAGAACCTCTTCATACAACCGGGCGGCGGGCACGTCCTCGAGCAGAACCGCTAAATCCTCCATCGGCGCCTCGGTCTGCGGCTCGATGACGAATCCGAGTTTGGCAGCGAAACGGACCGCCCGCAACAGGCGCACCGGATCCTCCCGGAAACGGCTCTCCACATCACCCAGGAGCCGGATCACACCCTTCTGCATATCCTCCATGCCGTTGGCGAAATCCAGCAGGGAGAAGTCGGTGATATTGTAATAGAGCGCATTGATAGTGAAATCCCGCCGCTGCGCGTCCTCCTCCAGGGTGCCGTAGACGTTGTCCCGCAGAATCATCCCGTTTTCCAGGTGGCGATCGGCATCCTCAGCAGCGGGTTGGTTGCTGCGAAAGGTGGCGACCTCGATGATCTCCTTGCCGAAATGCACATGGGCCAGGCGGAACCGGCGTCCGATCAGGCGGCAGTTGCTGAAAACCTGCTTAACCTCTTCCGGCAGGGCATTGGTTGCCACGTCGAAATCCTTGGGTTCCCGCCCCAGCAACAGGTCACGCACCCCGCCACCCACCAGATAGGCCTCGTAGCCCGAATTGCTCAGGCGATAGAGCACCTTCACCGCATTGTTGCTGATATTCGAGCGGGAGATGTTGTGTGCGTCTCTGGGAATATTTATCGGCATGATGCCTGTTGAATGTTCCGGGCTGTTTTTCGGTGCCGGGCTGCTGATCAATCCGGAAAACTTCGTCAACAGCCACTTTGCAGCTTGTTTCAAGGTCCAACCATCCGTTTTTTTTATTCCAGGCCATTGAGCCTGGTAACCAAGTCAGTATAATACCGCCTTCCGCAAGAAGCTGCTCCCTTCGTCTAGTGGTTAGGACGCTGGCCTCTCACGCCGGTAACAGGGGTTCGAGTCCCCTAGGGAGTACCAATCAAAATGGCCGCTGTATAAGCGGCCTTTTTTTTTCACCCTCCCAAAACCCCGCCATATACCGAAAACAGGGTCAGGTAACTGTTCCACCCGGAATGTTAGCCACTCAAGAACCTGTTAAGGGAAAACCCGTCCAGGCTGGCGCTTCCAGGTGTCGCCAGGTTCATCTTCGCAGAATTCCCCAGCACATGAATTCCTTGCCAGATGCTTACAGCTCGCTGGAGAGTTGTTTCAGGTACTCGCGAAAACCCTCTCCCAATTCACTGTGGGCCAGACCCAGTTCCACGGTGGCCTCCAGGTATCCGAGTTTGCTGCCGCAATCGTAGCGCTTGCCCTTGACCCGGTAGGCGCGGACCTTTTCATATTTCAGCAGCTCCGAGATGGCGTCGGTGAGTTGGATTTCACCTCCGGCGCCCTCCCCAGTCTCCCTGATCAGGGAGAAGATTCTCGGAGTGAGTATGTAACGACCCACCACCGCCAAGTTGGACGGCGCATCCTCGGGCTTCGGTTTTTCCACGATGGAGGTGATCAGTGCCGATTCACCGTCATCGGACTCGATCTCCACGATGCCGTATTTACCGGTTTCATCCCAGGGCACCTCCTCCACCAGGATCACACTGCATTGGCAACGCTCGTAGATCTCCGCCATCTGGGCAATCGCACCTTTGCCCCCGTCACCGCGGATCAGATCGTCGGCCAGTATGACTGCGAAGGGTTCGTCCGCGACCACTGACTCGGCACACAGCACGGCATGCCCCAGACCGAGAGCCTCGGCCTGACGCAGGTAGATGCAACTGATGTCCGAGGGGAGGATGTTCTGTACCTTTTTCAGGAGTTCGGTCTTGCCCGCTTCCTTGAGCTCGTTCTCCAGTTCGTAGGCCTTGTCGAAGTGATCCGGGATGGAACGCTTGTTGCGTCCCGTGACGAACACCAGGGAAGTGACCCCGGCCTCTTCCGCCTCTTCAGCGGCGTACTGAATCAGGGGTTTGTCGACAACCGGCAACATCTCTTTCGGGTTGGCTTTGGTGGCGGGAAGAAAACGGGTTCCCATACCGGCGACCGGAAAGACGGCCTTACGTATCTTTTTATTCATTCCTATTCCTGTGGGTTCAGGCATGTGTGTTCATTTCCGAGTTCTGTTGACAGGCCCAAAAGCCTCTAGCCTAGGCGGGTCCCGGTTCGCATGTCAACGAACGGGCCGACAGACATGACGCCTGTCTCAGTCATGCAAGGCCGCGGAAACTTCCGCATTGATCTGTTGGAGTGCTTGAATCGGGTCATCCGCACCGGTGATCGGGCGCCCGACCACCAGATAGCTGGAACCCGCGATGATCGCGTCCCCAGGGGTCATGACCCGTTGTTGATCATGGGTTGCGACGCTCTTCGGGCGTACCCCGGGAGTCACCAGCAGAAAAGACTCCCCCAACGATTGCCGCAGGGTCCGGGCCTCCTGAGGCGAGCAGACCACGCCGTCAAGCCCCGCGTCCCGGGTCAGGCTGGCCAGGCGCAGGACCTGGTCGGCCACCTCGCCGGAAAAACCGACCTCGCTGATGTCGTCCTTGCTCAGGCTGGTCAGGATGGTCACCGCAACAAGATAGGGACGATCCGTGTGCCGCTCCAGCCTCTCACGGGCCGCTTCCATCATCTTGCGTCCCCCGGAGGCATGCAGATTCATCATCCACACCCCGAGATCGGCCGCCGCATCACAGGCCGCCGCAACGGTATTGGGTATATCGTGAAACTTGAGATCGAGAAAGATATCGTATCCCCGCTTACGCAGATTCTCGACGAATCCAGGGCCGAGCCGGGTGAACATCTCTTTGCCGACCTTGAGACGGCAAAGTGAGGGGTCCAACCGATCGACCAGCGCCAGGGCCTGTTGTTGCTGAGGAAAATCGAGTGCAACAATGACTCGGGCGTCGGTCTGATTCATGGCTGGGCCTCCTGTCAGTTAAAATCGCCGCATCGGTCAAGCAAACCCGAATCGCAGCAAGCACTTTATAAATCAATCTGTTATGAGCTTCAAGGTGGTTTTTCCAAGGTGCGTCAATTGACCATCCGCAGGAACCGTACAACACGGCTCAGGGCCGAGCATGGGCCACCCGGGCCAAACCCTGTCGCGGCTTGATGGCACCCCAGGTTTTGCAGCTGGGACAATGCCAGTGAAGCTTCTTGGCCGTGAAACCGCAATGTTCACACTGGTAGGCCGATTCCTGATCGAGCAGCTTCGAAACCGAACTGAGCAACATCTCAAGGGTCTCTTTGGGACGCTCCGCATCACGCTTCAGATTGAGCCGTATCAGACGCTCCAACCCCTTCAGGTCGGGATTGTCGGACAGATGTTCGAGCACCGCCTCTACCGCCGCATCCAGACCCTCGGATTGCGCAATCCGGTCGGCCACCACCAGCATCGCATCGGTACAGTGATGGATCTGGTACAGCTGCTTCAGATAGGCGTACATCTCCTCCTGCTGGCCGAGCTTTTTGTAGCATTCGATCAGGCGGGGCAAAGCGACCGCGAGATAGGCGGGATCACTCTCCTCCACCTGTCGCAACAGACGCACCACTGAACGGCATTCACCCCGGGAGAACTCGATCTCGGCCTGCAACATCAGCACCCGGACGTTGCTGCGCTTCACTTGCTGGGCACGCTTGAGATAACTTTCAGCCAGCACCATGTTCTGCTGCCGCATGGCCTGTTCCGCCAATTCGCAATAAAAGTGCGCCACCGCATTGTGCCGCGCCGGATAGTGGGCGACCGTGATCTGTTCCGCCACATCGAGACAGCGTTTCCAGTCCTTCTCCTGCTGGTAGATCTCGAGCAGGTAGATGTTCGCCTGCTCCTTGTAGAGCTTGAGCTCGGTGAGTTCGATGAACAGGTTCTCGGCCCGGTCGAAGAGTCCTGCGCGCATGTAATCCTGGCCCAGTTCGAGCAGTGCCTCGGCGCGTTGCTCACGACTCAGATTCGGGCGTGCGATCAGGTTCTGGTGCACCCGGATCGCCCGTTCCACCTCACCCCGCCGACGGAACAGGTTACCCAGGGCCAGATGGGTTTCCACCGTGTCACTGTCCACATCCAGCAGCTTGATGAACAGGTCAATGGCCTTGTCCGGCTGTTCGTTGAGGAGGTAGTTGAGGCCCTTGAAGTAGACAGGGGATATCTCCTGGGGCTGTTTCTGGGCTTTGGAGGAGATACTCCGGCGCGCAACCAGCCACCCGGTGGCGGCCGCCACCGGCAACAACAGGAACAGGTACCATTCAACCATCAGTACCTACCCTCGGCGCTAACCGCGATGCGCTCCCCATGACGGTCCATCCGATGTTTCTGCCTGCTCCCATACCCGGTATTCGACCCGTCTACTCTTTCAAGGGCAGGGCGCGGAGATTATTGACCTCTTTGCTGACCAGGTCAGTTCGCCGTTTCAGGGCCTGAAGCTCACGTTTCAACCTCAGAATCCGCGACATCGAGGAGAGCGCCCCGAGCACCACGCCCAGACCCAGAACCAGCGTCAGCACCAGGGACAGGGCCATGTCCTGGCGCCCGAAATAATAATTCACCTCCACCAGATTCGAATTCAGCACCGCAAAGGCCGCGCCGAAGATCATGATGAGGATCACCAGGAAGAGTTTTATCAATCGCATCTGAGATACCGTGTTTATCCGGGCATGCATCATTCTCGCTTACTGGCGAGGATATTTCATCCAGCCACTCGCACAATTTGACAACATTTTTTCAAATGGCGTCTTCAAGACTATGCCGAAAGACATCAATCACCGTCGCCTGGGGGACAGGACGGATGATTCAACGGTTTGAATAGGATGAACCGGGCCAGTCAACTGGGAGGGAAAATACTTCAATGGGATACTTTCGGACAGAAACCCTGAGTGGACCGCTGAGGGGACCTCCACACTGCGCAAGAAGCCCGTGTGCCCGTCCCATTCCCACGCTCTGCGTGGGAATGCAGACCCCAGCTCAGGCAAACCCGTCGAAACCTGGCAATACCATAGGGTTCCGGTATGCGTTCCCACGCAGAGCGTGGGAACGAGTCGCATGCCGATTATGCGTCCCGTTCCAAGACCCTTCGTGCGCCTCGTGCCCTTCGTGGTGAAAAAGGTCGGTTATGCGTAGGTGTCCAACAATCCCTGTCCCGACAGAGGCACTCCGGAACGCTGGGTGCTCAAAGCTGCGCTCGACACTTCCGTGCCGCTTGCGCCCGGATACTCCGGATTGTCGGTTCCTCCACCCCGTTCCGAACCCCCGGCCTGCTGCTGGCCGACATTCACATTTGCCAGGTTCAGATTGATGTCTCCGAGCATTTCCCGCAACCGGGGGATCGACGCCTCTAGGGCTTCACGGGTCGGTGCCTGGGCCGCCAGGAAGGTGACATGGGTCTGACCATGCTGAACGGAAATCTTGATCTCCAGCGGCCCCAGATTGGGTGGTGTCAATTTGATTTCTGCCTGTTGGATGTTCTGGTTGACCATCCACTGTACCCGTTCGCCCACTGCCTGGTCCCATCCAGGCTGACCCACAGGCAGGTTTAACGGCAACGCCAGGGTGGCTGCTCTAGGCTGGGTACCGCCCGTCACAGCAGGCTGAGTCAACAGGGACTGGGTATTCGTCGCGGAGGTTTCGCCGGTTTTCAGTGACTCCACCAGTGAACGACCCTCCACACGACCCACCAGTTCGTTCAGCAACAGGGGTTTCTGCTCGCTGGTCAGGCTGGTCAAAACCAGGTTCGGCAGCGTAGGTTCCTCAACCACTGGCTGGATCTGTGGCAGCGGCTGGGGCCGTTCCGGACTCAATTGTGACATCATTTCCGGTCTGACCATGAGCGGCAATGATTTGCCGTCCACCTGGAGGGTCAGCGGCAACAGATTGCCATCCTCGGAAAGCAGTGCCTGGGGTGTGAACTCTGGATCGGTGACCATCGGTTGCTGCATGGCGTACAGCAGCATGACTTCCCCGTCCTCCTGGGATTCGAGCAGCTGTTTCAGGGTCTGGTCGAAGCTGAAGCCAATAACCTGGCCCTCTGCGGTGAGCCCGAGCTGCGAGGGATCCGTGCTGACCGCTGCTGCCGTGGGTGCTTCGGTCCCGGCCACCAGAGGAAGAGAGGATATCTGTGCCATGGCGTTTCCTGTTTCATTGAGTTCCTGACGCCAGATATCAAGCAGTTTCCGGGCCAATCCCGGATTAGGCTCAGATTGACTCGGCCCGCACCGGCTCCCAGCGGGCGTGGGTCAATAGCCAACCCTCTGAAGCCTCGTCGCGAAAGCCCAACTCCAGGTAGAGCAGATCACCGTGCCACTGATCGAAGGAATCGATGGACTGCTGGGCGCCGCCGGCAACACCCGCGTAGAGCCTCACCGTTGCATCCCCGGTTTCAGGACGGATCTCCATGTGTTCGATTCGGTAGAGAATGTGGATACTCTTGTGACGCAGCAGGTACCCCATCAACTGAGCACGAAGCAGACGGTAATCCTGGCCGTCATTTGAGCGGTATTCCGGGTGGACGAAACCCATCACGGCCCCCAGATCCCGCTGTTGCAGAGCCTGCTCCGCAGCTTCCAGGGTGGCACGCAATCGGTTCTCCGGGGTCTCAGGGTCCCCGCTGCAACCGCTCAGGCAGAGACCCAGCAGCATCAAAGCTGCCATGAACCCGATGGTATGTGGCGAGCGCCCCGTCATCAGAAACCCAATAACCGATGGCCGCCGGCTCAGCGCAGGCCGAGCACGTCCTGCATGTCGAACAGGCCGGCATCCCGACCGGCCACCCAGGCGGCCGCACGCACCGCACCCCGGGCAAAATTCATCCGGCTGGTGGCCTTGTGCGCGATCTCGATACGCTCTCCGTCCATGGCGAACCAGACGCTGTGTTCACCCACCACGTCCCCCGCGCGAATCGTCTCGAAGCCGATGGTGGCGCGATCCCGCGGGCCGGTATGCCCTTCCCGTCCATACACCGCGCAATCCTTGAGATCCCGTCCCAGGGTCTCGGCCACCACTTCGCCCATGCGCAGGGCGGTGCCGGAAGGCGCATCCACCTTGTGGCGGTGATGCGCCTCGATGATTTCGATGTCCGCCTCGTCACCCAGAACCCGCGCCGCAGTCTCCAACAACTTGAAACACAGGTTCACACCGACACTCATGTTCGGCGCGAAGACGATGGTGATCTGTTCCGCGGCACTTCTCAAAATATCTTTCTGCGCGGTATCCAGACCGGTGGTGCCGACCACCAGGCTCTTGCCATTCGCCCGGCACACCTCCAGATGCTGCAGGGTAGCCTGAGGCGAGGTGAAATCGATCACCACATCGAAATCTCCCACCACCTGGGTCAGATCCTCGACCAACGATACGCCGAGTTTTCCGATACCCGCCAGTTCCCCGGCGTCCGCGCCCAGCAGACTGCTTGCGGGACGCTCCGTCGCCGCGCCCAGGGTCAATCCCGCGGTTTCGTGAACCGCCTGCACCAGGGATCGTCCCATGCGCCCACCGGCGCCCACCACTGCCACACGTGTCATCTCAGAACCCCATATTCTCGAAGAATTTTTTCACCCCATCGATCCAACTGGTCGAATGCGGGCTGTGTTTCGCCCCACCCTGCTTCATGGTTTCGTCGAAGCGTTTGAGCAGATCTTCCTGCTCACTGGTGAGTTTCACCGGGGTCTCCACGATCACCCGGCACATCAGATCACCCACCGGGCCGCCACGCACCGGTTTGACTCCCTTGCCGCGCATCCGGAACATACGCCCGGTCTGGGTGCCAGCCGGAATCTTCAGCATCACCTTGCCGTCCAGGGTCGGGACTTCCAGCTCGCCCCCAAGGGCCGCAGTGGCAAAACTGATCGGCACCTCGCAGAACAGGTGACTGTCCTCCCGGCTGAAGATCTCGTGGGGCTTGACCGAAACCTGTACATACAGATCCCCCGCCGGTCCGCCGTTCTCTCCGGCCTCGCCTTCGCCGGCAAGACGGATGCGATCCCCGGAATCGACCCCGGGCGGGACCTTCACCGACAGAGTCTTGTGCTCCTGGACACGTCCCTGGCCATGGCAGGTACCGCAGGGATTATCGATGACCGTGCCCTTGCCGTGACAGCGCGGGCAGGTCTGCTGAACCGAAAAGAAGCCCTGCTGCATGCGTACCTGGCCGTGTCCGCCGCAGGTGTCGCAGGTCTTCGGCGTGGAACCCTTCTTCGCCCCGCTGCCGCCGCAGGTCTGACAACTGACCAGGGTGGGTACACGGATCTTCACCGTGGTACCTGCCACAGCATCTTCGAGGGAGAGTTGCAGGTTGTAGCGCAGGTCCGCGCCCCGGTGCACCCGGGAGCCGCCGCCACCGCCCCGGGAGGCACCGAAAATATCCCCGAACACGTCGCCGAAGATATCCGAAAAGCTCGCCTCACCACCGCGTCCACCAAATCCGCCGAAGCCACCTCCCATGGTCTGGTCGACGCCGGCGTGCCCGAACTGGTCGTAGGCGGCCCGTTTTTGACCATCGGAAAGGATCTCGTAGGCCTCCTTGGCCTCCTTGAACTGTTTTTCCGCCTCGACGGCGGCTTCCCCGGTATTCCGATCCGGGTGGTGCTTCATGGCCAAGCGACGATAGGCCTTCTTGATCTCGGCCTCACTGGCGTTTTTGTTGACGCCCAATACTTCGTAATAATCTCGTTTCGCCATGATCGCTGCGTTTTTGCCTTACTTCGTTAGTGAACCGCTATGACAACCTGCCGGCTATCATAGCCCTGTAATATGTTGCCAGTGATAAAACGCCAAAAACCGCACACCGGACAGGCCGGTGCGCGGTTTGGCAATCCCTGACTGCGGATCAGTTCTTGTTGTCTTTGACCTCTTCGAATTCCGCATCCACAACATCGTCATCGCCCTTGGCCGAGGCACTCTCCTGCCCGGCGCCTGCATCAGCCGATGCACCGGCCGCTGCGGCGTTGTCGCCCTGCTGGGCATAGAGTCGTTCGGCCATTTTACCGGAAGCCTCGGCCAGCACCTTGGTTTTCGCCTCGATGGCCTCCTTGTCGTCGCTCTTCATGACCTCTTCAAGATCCTTGATGGCGCTTTCGATGGCATCCTTCTCGCCGGCTTCCAGTTTGTCATCGCCCAGTTCCTGCATGGATTTGCGGGTCGCATGGATCATCGAATCGGCCTGGTTGCGCGCCGCCACCAGTTCGTGGAACTTTCGGTCCTCATCTGCATGCGCCTCGGCATCCTTGACCATGCGATCGATCTCGTCATCGCTCAGACCGGAAGAGGCCTTGATCACGATGGACTGCTGTTTGCCGGTCGCCTTGTCCTTCGCGGAGACGTTGAGAATACCGTTGGCGTCGATGTCGAAACTCACCTCGATCTGCGGCACACCACGGGGTGCGGGCGGAATATCGCTGAGGTCGAAGCGACCCAGGGATTTGTTGCCCGCGGCCTGTTCGCGTTCACCCTGCAGCACGTGCACGGTCACTGCGGTCTGATTGTCGTCCGCGGTTGAGAAGACCTGCGAGGCGCTGGTCGGAATGGTGGTGTTCTTTTCGATCAGCTTGGTCATCACGCCACCCAGGGTTTCGATACCCAGTGACAGTGGGGTCACGTCGAGGAGCAGCACGTCCTTGACCTCACCACCCAGCACGCCGCCCTGAATCGCCGCGCCGATGGCCACCGCCTCGTCTGGGTTGACGTCCTTACGCGGCTCTTTGCCGAAGAACGCCTTGACCGCTTCCTGCACCTTGGGCATGCGGGTCTGGCCACCCACCAGGATGACTTCGTCGATCTTGGAGGCATCCACACCGGCGTCCTTGAGGGCCAGTTTGCAAGGCTCGATGGTGCGCTTGACCAGGTCTTCCACCAGGGACTCCAGTTTGGAACGGGTCAGCTTGATGTTCATGTGCTTGGGACCGCTGGCGTCCGCCGTGATGTATGGCAGGTTGATGTCGGTCTGCTGGCTGGAGGAGAGCTCGATCTTGGCCTTCTCCGCCCCCTCTTTCAGGCGCTGCAGGGCGAGCGGATCGTTGCGCAGATCCACACCCTGCTCCTTTTTGAACTCGGCCACCAGGAAATCGATGATGCGCATGTCAAAGTCTTCACCGCCGAGGAAAGTATCACCATTGGTGGAGAGCACTTCGAACTGGTGCTCGCCGTCGATCTCCGCGATCTCGATGATCGAGATATCGAAGGTGCCGCCACCCAGATCGTAGACCGCCAGGGTCTGATCGCCGCGCTTCTTGTCCATGCCGTAAGCGAGGGCCGCCGCGGTGGGCTCGTTGATGATGCGTTTGACCTCGAGTCCGGCGATGCGGCCGGCATCCTTGGTCGCCTGGCGCTGGGAGTCGTTGAAGTAGGCCGGCACGGTGATGACTGCTTCAGTGACGGTCTCGCCCAGGTAGTCCTCGGCGGTCTTCTTCATCTTCTGCAGGATCTTTGCGGAGATCTCCGGCGGGGCCATCTTCTTGCCATGAACCTCGACCCAGGCATCGCCGTTGTCGGCCTTGACGATCTTGTAGGGCACCATGCCTGCGTCACGCTGCACCACCTCGTCCTTGAACATGCGGCCAATCAGCCGCTTGATCGCGAACAGGGTGTTCTGCGGGTTGGTGACGGCCTGGCGCTTGGCCGATTGACCCACCAGAATCTCGTCGTCCTTGGTGAATGCGATGATCGAAGGCGTGGTGCGATCACCCTCGCTGTTCTCGATGACTTTGGTGGTGCTGCCTTCCATGACGGCAACACAGGAATTGGTGGTTCCCAGGTCGATACCGATGATCTTGCCCATGATGCTAACTCTCCGAAATTCGTGAAAAAATGATAATTCTGTTCGACTATCCCTAATGTGGGGTCATCGTGTGTCGTTTCAAGCCTGTTCGTCGATCGGGCTGCTGGATGCCGTCTTCGACACCATCACCATGGCCGGACGCAACAGGCGACCGTTCAACATGTAACCTTTCTGGAACACCGCCACGACGGTGTTCGGCTCGACATCATCCCGTTCCTGCATGGACATCGCCTGATGAAATTCGGGATTGAAGACCTCTCCCTGGGGGTCGATCTGCTCGATCCCGTGACGTCCCATCACGTCCACCAGCAGTTTGAGCGTCAACTCGGTGCCTTCACGGATCTTGTCCACACCCGCGTTTTCCTCATTAGCCGCCTGCAACCCCAGTTCCAGGCTGTCCCACACCTGCAGCATATCCTGGGAGATCTTCTCCACCGCGAACTTGTGCGCATGTTCCAGATCACGCTGACCCCGCTTGCGCAGGTTGTCGATTTCCGCCCGGGTGCGCATCAGCTGATCCCAGTGATCGTCTGCCTTCGAACGCGCATCCTCCAGCAGTTTGGTCAACTCTTCATGACTCTGTTGCGGATTCGACGACGCCTCTGCAGGGGATGGATCCGGTCGGTCACCGGCATCCGGAGACTGGGCCTCTTCGACTATCTCGGCAGAATCCTGCGGTTGTTCCTTATCGTTCACTTCGTTTGACCTCAATTCTTGTATCTGTCGTTAACGTCCCACCGGCTCGGCGGACGGGACGCAGCAAATGCATGGGTCCGGACGATTTCAGAGGTCCGGACACGGCAGGTAGCCTGTATGTGGGGATGATCAGTGTTTTTTCAAGGCGGCACTGAGAATTTTCGCGGTCACATCCACCACTGGGATGACTCGCTCATAATGCATCCGGGTCGGCCCGATGACCCCCAAGACGCCCACGATGTTCTCATCCACCTGGTACGGCGCGGTCACCAGGGAGCAGCCATTGAGCAGTTGATAGCCCGACTCTTCACCGATGAAGATCTGCACCCCATCCGCAGTCTGGAACTGATCCAGCAGATGCAGGATCTCCCGTTTTTCAGTGAAGGCATCGAACAGTTTTCGCAGTTGCGCCAGACCTGACAACTCTTTGAACTCCATGAGATTGGTCTGACCCGCGATGACACAGTCCTCCTTCGACTCGGAGGCGTTGACCACCTCCTCAGCCATGCTCAATGCCTGGGTCATGATCTGGTCGAGGCGTTCCCGGGCATCATTGAGTTCCTCAAGCAGGCGCTTGCGCACCCGGTCCATCTCCTCCCCGGCAAAAAACCGGGTCAGGAAATTCGCCGCCTGCTTGAGTTCAGCGCGCTTGAACTCCCGGTGGGTGTTGAGAATCCGGTTGTGCACCTCGCCGGCATCGGTAACCAGGATCGCCAGCACCCGGCGTTCGGAGAGGGGCAGGAATTCGATCTGGCGAAAGGTGGTATTGTCCCTGCGCGGCAGGGTCACCACACCGGCCATCCGGGTGACCCCTGAAAGCAGTCGGGAGGCAGAGGCCAGCAGCGCTGTTTTCTCTTCACCACCCATCAGCAGTTCGTTGCGAATCCGCTCCACTTCGCTCTGCTGCAGGTTCTGTACCGTGAGCAGGGAGTCGAGAAACATGCGATAGCCGGTGATGGTGGGGATGCGTCCCGCCGAAGTGTGGGGGGATGAGACCAGACCCAATTCTTCCAGATCGGCCATGACATTGCGTATCGTCGCCGGACTCAGATCCAGGCCGGTGTCTTTCGCCAGGGTGCGGGAACCCACCGGCTGGCCTTCCCGAATGTAGCGTTCGATCAACGCCTTGAGAAAGTGCTGAGCACGTTCGCTGACAACGGCATCTTTTCCTGAACTGCTCTCTGTCAAAGCTCTCTCCGCGTAATCATTAGCACTCATGGCAGTTGAGTGCCAATCAGTCAGAAATTAGCAACTCGCACTGTGAGAGTCAAGTTTCGGAAACCTGCCAAGGGTCGCGGTGAGCACATGTACAGGAACACCATTCCGTTTCTTCATCCCACCCGGACCAGACTCAGTGGATACCCCCCAAAGCACGGCATTGCAGGCGGCCCCGCTTAACCAGGTCGCTGTTTATCCCGATTGCCGGAAACCACCCGAGTCTCACTCGCCTGACCCTTGGATTGGCACTATCGGCGTGCTAACGTTTGCGGATTATCACACCCTGGCCTCTATGACCGCCTGAACACCCAACTCATCGCTGAACACATGCATCAAAGGTTCCACAGCATCGGCCTCATCGGCAAACACGGGGATCCGACGGTCCGGGAAACGCTGCGCAAACTCAGCGACTTCCTTAGCGAGCGGAATCATGAGGTCGTGTTCGAGGATCACACCCGCCGTCTGATGGACGGGGAAACCCTGACCGGACGAGCCGAGATCTCCCTGCCGGGTCGCCCCGACCTGGCCTTCGTGGTCGGCGGAGATGGCACCCTGTTGCATGCGGCCCGGGTTCTTTCGCAACAGAGCATTCCTCTGTTGGGCATCAACCTGGGACGCCTGGGATTCCTGGTGGACATCTCCCCGGATGAGATGATCCTGCGCCTGGGTGAGATCCTGAACGGCAACTATGAGCAGGAACACCGCTTTCTGCTCGAGGTGCGCATGGGTGACGAGTCGACCCAGCACACCCCGATTTTCGCTTTCAACGATGTGGTCCTGCACAAGTGGAACATCGCCCGCATGATCGAGTTCGAGACCCATGTGGACGGGCAACTGGTCAACGATCAGCGCTCCGACGGTCTGATCGTATCGACCCCCACGGGATCCACCGCTTACGCTCTGTCCGGTGGCGGCCCCCTGCTCCACCCGTCCCTGAATGCGATTGCCCTGGTTCCGATCTGTCCGCACACCCTGAGCAATCGTCCCATCGTGGTGGACGGGGACAGTGAAATTGAAATCCGCCTCAACTTCGCCCATGCGGAGGACGTGCAGATCACCTGTGACGGTCAGGCCACGGTACCAGCCATGCCCGGCGAGAGCATCCGGATTCGCAAATCGGAACACCCGGTTCGCCTGATTCATCCCAAAGGGTACGACTATTACAGTATCCTGCGCGCCAAGCTGGGGTGGGCTGAAAACCCGAACAAGAAACGATGCTGAGCCATCTGCAGATTCACAACCTGGCCATCGTCACCTCGATGGAGCTGGACCTGGTGACTGGGCTGACCGCCCTGACCGGCGAAACCGGCGCCGGCAAATCGATCCTCATCGACGCCCTGGGACTGGCCCTGGGAGAACGGGCCGACAATGGCATGATTCGAGCGGGCAGTGATCGCGCCGAGGTCACTGCGGAGTTCGATCTTCAGACCCTGCCGGAGGCCCGGGAGTGGCTCAAGGCGAATGACCTGGATGAGGAGAGCAGCTGCATCCTGCGCCGCAGCCTGAACCGGGAGGGTCGATCACGCTGTTTCATCAACGGTCGCAGCGTACCCCAGCAGCAGCTTCAGGAACTGGGTGGCCTGCTGGTGGAAATCCACGGTCAGCACGCTCACCAGTCGCTACTCAAGGCCGGGCACCAGCGCCGGCTGCTTGACGCCTACGGCGGGCTGTTACCGCTCAGGGATCAGGTCGCGCAACAGTTCAAGACCTACCAACAGGATCACAAACAGCTGCAGGCGTTGACCGAGGCGGTCGAGGAACGGGCCGCCCGCCTGGACCTGCTGAACTTCCAATCCCAGGAACTGCTTGCGCTCGGCATCAGCCTGGAAGAACTCGAAAACATCGACCAGGCGCACAGCCGCCTGAGTCATGCCGCCCATCTGCGGGAGACCTGCAGCGGGATCGTCGAGCGGCTCGACGGCGAGGAGCAATCCCTGCGCAGCCAGCTGTCACGCTCGGTGGACAAACTGACTGAGATCGAAACCCTCGACAGCGATCTCGCCAGCCCCCGGGAGATGCTGGACGGTGCCCTCATCCAACTTGATGAAAGCCTGGCGTTCCTCAGGGGCTACCTGTCGGATGTGGAACTGGATCCGCAAGAGTTGCAGCAACTGGAAGAGCGCCTGTCCAGCATGCATGACATGTCCCGCAAATACCGGGTCACACCAGATCAACTGCCGCAGCGACTCGAGCAGATCGAGGCTGAAATCCGCACCCTGGAACAGGCCGATGAGACCCTCTCCGAACTGGCCGCCCAGGTCGAACGCCATCGCGCCGAATACCTCAAGCTGGCGGGAACGCTGAGCAAAAAGCGCCAGGCCGCGGCCGAGCGGCTGGGTGAGGAGATCAGCCAGGCAATGCAGGGGCTGGGCATGACAGGTGGTGTATTCGCAGTGACCCTCACACCCCTTCCAGAAGAGCAGGCCGGTGCCTCCGGGATGGAGCAGGTCGATTTTCTGGTCTCCGCCAACCCCGGGATGCCCCTCCAGGCATTGAGACATGTGGCCTCCGGTGGTGAATTGTCTCGCATCAGCCTGGCCATTCAGGTGGCCACCATCCAGTACGGACGAACCCCCACCCTGGTGTTCGACGAGGTGGACGTGGGTATCGGAGGAGGCGTTGCGGAGATTGTCGGACAGATGCTGCGCAAGCTCTCAGCCAACCGGCAGATTCTGTGTGTCACCCACCTGCCCCAGGTTGCCGCCCAGGCGAACCATCACTACCAGGTACAGAAGAAAACCCAGAAGCAATCCACCCAGACTTCAATCGCGCGGCTGGGGGAGACGGACCGGATTCAGGAAATTGCCCGTATGCTGGGCGGTGTGAAGATCACCGAGCAGACCCTGGCGCATGCCCAGGAGATGATCAGCCTGGCCTCTACGCCCTGATTCAGCGGTACTTCTTCCCAGTGGGGACTCTGGCCCCATAGTGCATCGCCAACCGGATTCTTCAGCTCACCTGGCACTTGGGGTTGCCGCAGTGTCCGTAGATGATCAAAGAGTGGTCGACCATTTCGAAACCATGCTCCTTGGCAATCTCCCGCTGGCGCTTCTCGATGGTGCCGTCCACGAACTCTTCGACCTTGCCGCAAACCACGCACACCAGGTGGTCATGGTGGCCGCCCCGGTCCAGCTCGAACACCGCGTGTCCGCCTTCAAAGTTGTGCCGGGTCACCAACCCTGCCGCCTCGAACTGGGTCAACACCCGGTAGACCGTAGCCAGGCCGATCTCCTCGCCTTTGTCGAGGAGCATCTTGTAGACATCCTCCGCGCTGACGTGGCGTTGGGTGCTGCTCTCGAGCAAATCCAGGATCTTCACCCTGGGCAGGGTGACTTTCAGTCCGGCTTTACGAATATCTTGATTATCCATCCCTACACGTCTCCAACCTATGTCTCTGGGGAACGGAATGAGTTACTATCGCCTCAGTTACGTAGATTGTACTCATAATGAAAAAGATTCTCATCTTCATTTTAGTCATCCTCCCCCTGATGAATGCCTGCACTTCCTGGGAAGATCTGTCCCTGGTGCATTCCCCTGACATTGAACAAGGTAATATCGTCACACCTGAAATGGTCGCATTACTGCAGCCGGGCATGTCACAGCGCCAGGTACGTTTTGCATTGGGCACCCCGATGCTGATTGACGTATTTCATGAGGAGCGCTGGGACTACCTGTTTTCGATCAAGCGACGCAACGAACCGCTTGAGATCAAGCGCTTCAGCGTCTATTTCAATGGCGACTACATGAGCCGGTATAGCGGAGACATCCCACCCGCCGAGAACGTGGTCTCGCAACAGGAAAAACGGGAATTGATCGTCAGCGTGCCGGATTACGATGGCGATCTGGGCATCCTGGAGAGATTCTGGAAATCCCTCGGTTTCGAGGTCGACTGACCTTCTCTTGCCTGAGCGGCGCGTGTCAGCCAAAAACCATCAACATCCGGGGGTCTGCCAAAATTCAGGTCGCCTGATGGAACGACGCTTCTATACTCCACCACGGACATCTCGTTCCCACGCTCTGCGTGGGAACGCCTACCTAAGCCGGGTGATTTGTAGTGATTGAATGCCCATCGGGCCTATTCATGTGTTCTCACGCAGAGCGTGGGAACACGCAATAAGGGTATCAGAGAAAACTGCGAGACATCCCGGCAAGCGGTCGCTGTAAAAATCCGCCGGGCCGACTTTAGACGGCCGGGTTCAGGAATCCGACGCTTCAGCCCCTGCCCCTTTACGCATCGGTTTGCCTTCCGCCGCGCGCTGCTTTCGCGCCTCCTTGGGGTCGGCGATCAGAGGACGGTAGATCTCGACCCGGTCACCGTCACTCAAAACGGCATCGAGTTTCGCCGCCTTGCCGAAGATCCCGATCTTGTTCTCTTTCAGGTCGATCTCAGGAAAGCGTTGGAGAATTCCGGATTTTTCAATCACATCTCCGGCGGACAACGGATTCTCGGAATCCACCACCAGCAGGACCTGTTCGTTCAACTTTCCATAGGCCACTTCAAATTTCATTTTTCAGACTGCCCGTAGATTTCATAAGCACGTTTACAAAAGGCATCCACCAGGGTGTTGGCAATTTGGCTGAACACCCGGCCGAAAGCAGCATCGATGAGACGTCCCGCAAACTCGAACTCCAGCACCAGTTCGACCTTGCAGGCGTCCTGCTGAAGTTCAGTGAATCGCCAGCCACCTTCCAACCTGCGGAATGGTCCGTCGCGAAGTTGGATGTCCATGCGTTCGTTGGTCACCAGTTTATTGCAGGTGGAGAAGCGCTGACGTATACCAATGCGTGAGACTTCCAGTTCGCCGCAGATCTCCTCTTCACTGCGGGAAATCAGGCGGCTGTTGCTGCACCAGGGCAGAAACTCAGGGTAGGACTCGAAATCACATACCAACTCGTACATCTGTTGTGCCGAGTGATAAACCAGTGCGCTCTTCTGGACAACCGGCACTTCAGACGATCCCGATTGCATGCAGAAAAACCACTACCACGGCAATGGGTGAGATGTAACGGATCAGGATCCACCACAGGCGATAGATCCATTCACCCATGGCGAACTCTTCCCGGCTCGAGGCCTGCTTCATCACCCATCCCGCGAACACCGCGATCAGCAACCCGCCGAGCGGCAGCAGGATATTCGCTGTCAGGTAATCGAGCAGATCGAAGAAGGTTTTGTCCCAGATCTTTAGATCGGAACCCAGATTGAAGGAAAAAATGGTGCCCAGTCCCAGCACCCAGGTTACGCCCCCCAGCCAGGCAGAGGCGCGTACCCGGGTCATTTCCCGGTTTTCCACCAGCCAGGCTACCGCCGGTTCGATCAGGGAGATCGCGGAACTCCAGGCCGCAAACACCAGCAGGAGGAAAAACAGAGTGCCGAAAAACTGCCCGCCGGGCATCGCGCCAAAGGCAATCGGCAGGGTCTGAAAAATCAGCCCGGGGCCCGCTGCGGGTTCCAGACCATTGGCGAATACGATCGGAAATATGGCCATGCCGGCCACCAGGGCCACCAGGGTGTCGAGGAAGGCGATGAGCATGACAGACCCGGAAATCGAGGCCTTCTTCGGCATGTAGGAGCCGTACACCATGATCGCGCCCATGCCGAGACTGAGGGTGAAGAAGGCGTGACCCAGAGCGGTAAGGATCGGACTGCCGCTGAGCTCACATTGCTCCAGCCCCCCCACCACGCGGCAGGAGTAGAGCAGCTTGCTGAAGTCCGGGGTGAACAGGAAATCGAAGCCGTCCTTGAAATGCCCGGTATTGATTGCATAACCCACCAGCACGATGAGCAGTACGAACAGGGCCGGCATCAGATAGGTGACAGCCTTCTCCAGACCGGCCTTGACCCCTTTGGCCACCACGAACATGGTCAGCAGCATGAACAGGGTGTGCCAGGCGAGCAGCCGTTCGGGATCGCCGACCAGGTGATTGAATAGGCTCTCGATGCCCCCCGCGTCCATGCCGTTGAACGCCCCGCCCCCGGCACGTATCACGTAGGCCAGAGCCCAGCCGGCAATCACGCTGTAGTAGGAAAGGATCAGCAGGCCCGCCACCACGCCGCTCCAGCCGACCAGCGACCAGACCTTACTGGCCTGCTCCTCTTCGCTGAGCATGGTCATGGTGTTGATCGGACTCTGACGGCCCCGCCGACCGAGCATGACCTCGGCCATCATCACCGGGATGCCCACCACCGCGATACACAGCAGGTAGATCACCACAAAGGCCCCGCCGCCGTTTTCACCGGTGATGTAGGGAAACTTCCAGATGTTGCCCAGTCCCACGGCCGACCCGGTGGCTGCGAGTATAAACACCAGCCGTGATGACCATTGGCCTTGGATGGACTGTCTTTCCGTCATGTACCCCTGCCTCGTGATGTGCCGGACCGCCTCCGGCTAGAGCTACTGAATTGATAGCCCACCATTTTCCGTAAATTAACACGGATTAACAAGCCGCTACTGGTGAGCGCGGCAAACCGCGATTAGAATACCCCGATGTCGACCAAATCAAAGAAGAAAAGCCCAGGCGGCGCGACCATTGCTCTTAACAAGAAGGCCGGTCACGACTATTTTATCGAGGACCGCTATGAAGCAGGCCTCGCCCTGCAGGGCTGGGAAGTCAAAAGCCTGCGTGAAGGCCGGGTGCAGATCAAGGAGAGCTACGTCACCATCAAGGATGGCGAGGCATTCCTGTTCGGCGCCCATATCGTGCCTCTGACCACGGCCTCCACTCATATTCATCCCGACCCGATGCGCACCCGCAAACTGCTGTTGCATCGAAGCGAACTCAACAAGCTGATTGGCTTGGTGGAACGCAAGGGTTACACCCTGGTTCCCACGGCGATGTACTGGAAAAAGGGCATGGCCAAGTTGGAAATCGGTCTCGCCAAGGGCAAGAAACAGCACGACAAGCGCGCCAGCGACAAGGACCGGGACTGGCAGCGGGAAAAGGCCCGGATGTTCAAGCAGGGTTGAAGCCTGCCTGCACAGCCTCAACCCTATCGATTTCCTGGGGCAGCTCATTCTCACTTCTATTTCTTGATATTACATATAGTTAGGTAAATACCCAGGATTTATTTCCAAGCCGGACATCTATCCAGGAAATCTTCCTTCACGTATACTGTCTATGACCACAACCGTCATGGGGGCGACGTAGGCTTCGACGGGGGTTGCAAAACCTAGTGTGCATGCCGAGGGGCAGAGAACCTCGCTAATCCAGCTGCAAACTTATAGTTGCCAACGACGACAACTACGCACTCGCCGCTTAATACCCGGTAGGGTGCCGTCTGACTGGAGCCGTGTCTGTGCGTCCAGCTTTTCAGGCGTCATATCTCACAGAATCGCATCAAAGCCTGTCCGGGGCAGCGATGTTAAAACCTATCCGGAATCGCTTGTTGCACGCCCTGTCCATCGGGTGGCAACCGGTTAAACACAATAGATCGGACTAAGCATGTAGATCTCTGGGCAGAGGACTCGCGGACGGCGGTTCGAATCCGCCCGCCTCCACCAATTGAAAAAGGTGAACTGATTTCAGTTCACCTTTTTTTGATGCTGTCTCCCCACACTTGAGGCTTTATCCGGCAAGGTCTCACATCAACCACATCGAAAAAATACTCGATACAAACTGAATTCAGGCTTGCAGAGAACTTGGCCACATGTCCTGGCAATAAGATCTCCGGCAGATTGCGCTTTACCTTCTCGAACCTGGCGTCCACCAAATGTAAGTCTCTTTATCAGCGCGACATGTCCCTAGATTGCACATTGCTCCAGCATCCTGCATAACAGCTTTGGCCGAACTTTTTTGAGTAATCATCAAGGCTTCAATTAATACCAAAGTTTACGCACGATTTTCGCTGCGCTTGAACCTCGATTCACGAGCTATTAACTCGGCTCAATAATAGGGAGATATTTTAACGGATATCACGTATTATTCCCGGATGGAAAAAATTGATGCACGAACACTAACA
>JBEVVH010000007.1:0-41404 GCA_040507245.1 Candidatus Thiodiazotropha sp. | reverse complement strand
TTGGCGCCTACGGCACGTCGGGTTTCCAGTATCGCCTCGCGACTACCGGGGACTACCAGCCTTCGCTTCGCTTTCCCTGGCTGGCAGCGCTCGTCCAGGACGCCACACCAAATCCACGGGGTCGGGGCCTGTGTGACTTAATCACAGACAAATGATGCATCAGTATCTACCCTGAAAACCGTTCTGGACCGCACCTTGTATCCGGGTCCGTGTCTAACAGTCTGTCCAATCAACTCATTCACAGGAGCATTCCCATGACTCAGAACGTAGGCGGTATCGAACGCATCATCCGCATCATTGCCGGCCTGGCCATCCTTGCCTGGGGTTTTCTGCTGAGCAACCCCATCAACTGGCTCGGCGCCATCGGCCTGGTGCCCCTGCTGACCGGCCTGATCTCCTACTGCCCGATGTGGTCGATCTTCGGCATCAACACCAAGAAGTCCTGATCGATCTTCGAGCAAACCTTTGCGTGTTAAGGGTCCGGCCTCAGGTCTCCGCTACTGGGGGCGGACCCTCCCCGTCACTTCTTGGCCAGGCCGTCAGCACGGCCTGCACCAGGGTCGCCAGGGGAATCGCAAAGAACACCCCCCAAAACCCCCAGAATCCGCCGAATACCAGAATCGCCACGATGATCGCCACGGGGTGCAGATTGACGACCTCGGAAAACAGCAGCGGCACCAGCACATTGCCATCCAGGGCCTGGATAATGAAATAGGCCGTCGCCAGCCAGGCGAAATCGGATGACCAACCCCACTGAAACCAGGCAATGAACAGCACCGGGATGGTCACTACCGCCGCCCCGATGTAGGGGATGATGACCGACAGGCCCACCATCACCGCCAGCAGCAGGGCGTAATTCAGTCCCAGCAGGGTGAAGGTCACCAGACTCACCGACCAGACGATGATGATCTCCCAGAACTTGCCCCTCACGTAATTGGCGATCTGTTTGTCCACATCCTTCCACACATTGACCGAAAAACGCCGATGCTTGGGCAGGTAGGAGACAAACCAGCCGATGATCAGATTTTTGTCCTTGAGAAAGAAGAACACCAGCAGGGGCATCAGGATCAGATAGACCACCAGGGTGATCACCCCCACCACCGAGGCGAGTGACCAGGTCACAGCCCGCTGGGCGAAGGAGCCGATCTCCACACGCAACTGCTGAATCAGTTGATCCACCTGGTCCTGGGGAATCAGATCCGGATAGCGCTCCGGCAGGGCCATGATCGCCTTCTGCCCCATGGCGATCATGCTCGGCAGCTGTTGCAGAAAATCGGTGATCTGGCGGGACAACAGGGGCAACAGTCCCAACAGCACCAGGGCCACGAACAGCAGAAACAGGATGAACACCAGGATCACCGAGATCAGGCGGGGCCAGGAGCGCTGCTCAAGCTGTGTGACCACCCCTTCGAGCAGATAGGCCACCACCACGCTGGCCAGCACAGGGGCGAGCATGTCCCCCATGGTGATGACGATGCCGAAGAAAAAAATCAGGAACAGCGTCAGAAAGACGATCTGCGGATCAGAGAAATAGCGTTTGAACCAGTTGGTGATGACCTGCATACGATGACCTATCGGGACACAATTCGCATCTTCCGGATGTTACCCTCAACAGGTCATCCGGTCGCCGAAGAAAAATACTGACAACCCAAACGTGGATACGAAAGCCGCAAATCGGCACACGTCACACCTCAGGACTGGCTTAGATAGTCCTGATAATGCCGCTCGAAAAGCGCTTCCAGATCGTCGATCACCTCCGGCGCGGCGCGCCCCTGCATGATATGGGACGTCATCAGGGAAGAGGTCTCATCGAGCAGCTTTTCCCGCTGCAGCATGTAATAACGTTCGGTGAGCCGCTTGATTGCCTTGACCACCGATTCATCCTGGGGCCGTTCGATGGGTTTCGACAGCAGGGGTCCCGTGTCGGCCTGAATCTCACCCTGCGGCGATTCCCGGGAGGCCAGAAAATCGGCAAAGGCCTGCAAAGTATCCCGGTCCTCGGGCGCCAACCTGTCGAAGCTGGCCAGCAGACGCTTCTGCGCATCGCTGAGTCGCTTCTGGGTGGGCATGTACTGCACCTCAGCCGATCCCCGATGCGTATACCGGTAGAGTTTGGATGAAGTAACCTTCGAATAGTGATCTAGAGTTGTTCATCCCCGTGTTCCTCGCAGTAACCACGGGCAAAATCGAGTAACTCCTCCATGGCCCGGAGGCGGAATTTCTGCTTCTGATGAACAAATGAGAAGGGCCGTTCCAGTGGCGGCACCAGGTTGATGGCGCGCAAGGTATCGAGCTTCAACTCTTTCTGAATCGTGGCGCGGGAGACGACCGAGACCCCCATACCCGCCTCCACCGCACCCTTGACGGCCTCCGGACTACCCAGTTCCATGTAGATATTCAGACTGGAATCGACGCAATTGGTATCCAGGTACTCGTTGATGACCTCGCGGGTACCCGATCCCTCCTCACGGCAGATGAAGGGATACTCCAGCAGTTTGTCGATACTCACCGATTCAAGATTCGACAGATCGTGATTCGGGGGCACGATGGCGACCAGCTGATCCTCGCGACAGACCTCCACCACCAGGTTCTTGTTACCTACCGGCGCTTCGACCACCCCGAGGTCGATGGCATTGTTTTCCACCATGGAGACGATCCCCTCGGAATTCGACACCCTGAGATGGATGGTGACCTCCGGAAACCGGGTACCGAAATCCCCCAGCAGGGCGGGCAGCATATACTCCGCAATGGTGGTGCTGGCGCCGATGGTCAGCGCTCCGCGAATCTCGCCGGTCATCTCGCGTACCGAATTCTCCATCTCCGTATAGAGGTCGAAAATCCGGTCCGCATAGCCAAACACCCGATCTCCAGCCTCGGTCAGGCTGATTCGGTTATGCGTACGATCGAAAAGACGTGTATTGAAGTATTCTTCCAACTGACGCACCTGAAAGGTCACGGCAGGTTGTGTCATGTGGAGGGTTTCCGCTGCTTTGGTGAAACTCAACAGCCGTGCAACTGTGTGAAAAACCTGTAATCTGCGATCCGCCATAAAGAGAGCTTTCCAATCAGTTGTTCTTTGTATGGATAAGCGCTTTTTATATCACAAACCATTGATACTGGGAATCGAGTCCGATCCACGGCCATCCAATAATTCCATCGTCCGCCCGGCGGTATTAAGCTGGGGTGCAGGCAAACCCTAAGCCTCTCCCATGACCCGTTATGATCGCCGCAGAATCGGGTCCGCCGAGCAAAGAGTGCCTCCGGGTACTTTTTTCCACTGGACCGGATATGGTAATTTCCATAATTTCGCAGGGCTCATCTCAAACCGGTTGAAATGGTTGATGGTTGTCAGGTGATCAAGGACGGGTCAAACGACCCTTATGATCATCACCTCCCACAACTCAGAACATTGGAAGTGAGTCTGAACAAAAACAACAGTCCAAGGGAGGATCCGCATGTATCCTAAAAGTCTCTCTCACGCCATTTACCCTGCAATCGCCTGTGGTTCGACATTACTCGTGAGCAACACCGTCCAGGCATCCGGCTTCGCGGTTCCTGAAATGAACGCGACCGGCCTGGCCACCTCCAATGCGATGGTGGCGAATCCGTATTCGCTGGGCGCCATCAGTTACAACCCGGCGGCCATGTCGTTTCACGAGGGCAGTCATGTCACCCTGGGAACGACCCTGATCCAACCCGATATGGCGGTGGATACCGGCGCCGGCTCCACCGACAGTGACGCCAACGACCTGGTCGCCGCACCCGCCATCTCCGCTCACAACCGGGTCAACGAGGACTGGGCCCTGGGCATCGCGATCAATGCTCCGTTCGGCCTGGAAACCAAGTGGGCCACGGAAATCTACAGCGACCAGTATCCGGCCGGCACCTTCATGCCAACCAACACCAAACTGGAAATCGCCGCCTTCAGCCCCAGCGCCGCCTACAAAGTCAACGACCAGGCCTCCCTGGCGTTCGGTATCGATTACTACTGGATGAAGAAGGTCGAGTTCAACAGTGCACTCAATGACGGTAACGCCTACCCAGGCTTCAATCTCGAGGGGGATGGCAAGAGCGTGGGTTTCAACCTCGGCGGCATGCTGGTACTGGATAAATGGAGTTTTGGAGCCAGCTATCATTCAACGTCCAAGATCAAGGCCAAGGGCATCCTGGATGATGAAGTGGGTGTACTGCCGAGCAATCTGTCCAATGACGTCACGGCTACCCTGGAACTGCCCTGGCGGTTGCAGATCGGCGCCCGTTACCAGGCCATGGAAAAACTCGGCGTGGAATTTGACTTCACCCGTACCGGCTGGCGCACCTTCGATGAACTGGTGGTCAAGAATGAAGAGTATGGCTCGACCATCTTCACCAGCCAGAATCATTTCGAGAATTCCAATGCCTACCGCCTGGGTGTCACCTACGATTTCACCACGGCGACCCAGCTGCGGATCGGGTACACCTATGACAAGACCCCGCAGCAGGACGAGTACTGTAGCCCAAGAATTCCTGACGCCGACCGCCACCTCTACAGCCTGGGCCTGGGCCACAGCTTTGGCGACGGCTGGTCAGTCGATGTGGGCTATATGTATGTACAGTTCGAAGACCGGACCATCGACAGCGATACCCCAGCGGTTGCCGGTCAGGAGCTGAATGGCACTACAGCGGTGAACGGCACCTACGAATCGAGTGTCCATCTGCTCGGTCTGGGCATCACCAAAACCTTTATGTAAGGAAACCGGTGGGCGGCATGCCGCCCACCGCCTGAAGCCCGCATGAGTTGGCCCGGCACTGCATGCCGGAGCGCTCTTTTTGCCACCCTTCGCTGGCATCGATCCTGAACCTCACGCAAAAAAAACGCCGCCCTTGTGGGGCGGCGCCGTGACTGCTGTTTACAACGGGTTAGATGTAAAGGCAGATATCGCTTTCGCCGGCGAACTCGAAAAAGCGCGCAGCGCCTGCGAATTCAATGCCGTCGATGAAGTCGGCGGGATTCATCTCGAAGAGATCCACGGTCATCTGACAGGCAATCAGGCGGACTTCGGCTTCCTGGCACAGCTCTCTGAGCTCGGCGAGATCCGCCACGCCCTTGGAGGCCATCTTCTTCTTCATCATGCCGGTCATCATGCCCTGCATGCCAGGCAGTGCCAGACCCAGTACGGGGAACCACTTGTCCATGCCCATCGGCATCGGCATGCCGGGATTGCCCAGCGGGGTGACCTCAAGATCCAGGTTCTTCTTCAGCAGCTGCAGGCCGTAGAAGGTGAAAAAGATCTCCGTGTCGTAGCCCAGCGCGGATGCGGTGGAAGCCAGGATGAAAGGAGGATAGGCCCAGTCGAGCGAGCCTTTGGTAGCAATGATGGCTAACTTCTTTTCGTCTGACATAAGAGTGTCTCCAAAAAAGTCCCTATCGGGGATTAGCCGCTCAGGCTTTCTTAATCAGGAATTCAAACTTGCCGCCCACTTCCTTGGATTCGATCAGTTCGTTACCGGTCTGGTTGGCGAAAGCCTCGAAATCCTTAACAGAACCAGGATCGGTTGCAATGATGTGCAGCACTTTGCCGGATTCCATACCATTGAGGGTTTTTTTCGCACGCAGAATAGGAAGAGGACAGTTGAGTCCGCTTGCGTCCAGTTCTTGATCAAAATCTGCCATGGTATGACCTCCAGCAATTGTATGTGTTTAATTTAGTGTAATGGGTAAAATCAGACGGACCTTTATATGTCATGCGACTGCTAAACGCAAGCGCCGCACGGCACCCCGGGCGATCCCTTTAACTCGCCAGTCGGGTCTCCAGGCGGTAGCCGGAACGGGCCCATGCGAGGATTCCACCGCGCAGATTTACTGCGTTGGAATAGCCCTGCTGAGCCAGGTAGGCACAGGCATGGTAGGAACGGGCGCCGCTGTGGCAATAAAGGATCACATCCTTGTCTTTGGGCAGTTCGGCAATGCGAATGGGGATCAGATGCATCGGGATATGTACCGCGTTGGGCAGTACACCCTGAGCCAATTCACCCGCGCTGCGAATGTCGAGGAGGAGAAAATCATCCCCTTCAGCGATGCGGGTCTCAAGGGCGGAAGCGTCTATTTCCTTAATCATCACGATTGGGCTGCCTCGGTTCGAAAATTGAGCGCATTAGTATATTAATGTGTTTAAATATTGCAAGCATTAAAAACTTACCCTTTTACGGGGTCTTTGCACTTTGGATACGCAGAATCGCGGGCATTGCGCCCCTGCGGAATGCTTCACAGGAACTACCGATTGATAGCGCCGGATACGCTCAAGTAACTGAATTAAAGTGTATAAAATGATACAAAAGGTGCATTTGATGCAACTGAGCCCCGGCGGCTGGAACCGGTCGTTGCCCGGGGTTGAGCAGAATCATCGAAAAGCCCGCACCTCATTGGGTACGCCCCAATCCACGCAGGAAGTCTTGATATACCCGATGGACAAAGATTAATTTCATATCCATCAAACTGGTTAGAATATCCGGGTGAAACCGGGATACCGGCAACAAACCCAAAAACAAACACTACAAATGGTTGTTATATATGGATTTTTTCCCCATTTTTCTGGATATACGCAGTAAATCCTGCCTCGTGGTCGGCGGTGGCGCTGTGGCCGAGCGAAAAACCGCGCTGCTGTTGAAATCGGGCGCGGACGTGCTGCTGGTTTCCCCCCAATTGACCCACGATCTCACTACCTGGCGGGACATGGGACAGTTCTCTCACATGGCCCGAGGCTTCGAGGAGCAGGATATCGAGAACCGCCACCTGATCATCGCCGCCACCAATGATGCGCAGTTGAATCAGCGTATCGCGGATCTGGCCAACCAGCGACGCATCCCGGTGAACGTGGTGGACCAGCCGGCACTCTGCAGTTTCATCGTACCCTCCATCATCGACCGATCCCCGGTCATTGCGGCCGTATCGACCGGCGGGGCATCCCCTGTCCTGGCGCGGCTCATACGTTCCCGGCTCGAGTCACTCATTCCTGCCGGGTACGGCCGTCTGGCAGACCTGTGCAACCGCTTCCGCCAGCGGGTCAAGGATCGCTTCGAAAAACCCCGGGACCGGAAACTGTTCTGGGACAGGGTGCTCGAGGGGGGCGTTGCCGAGCGGGTCTTCTCCGGACACGACGAGGAGGCGGACCAGCTCATGGAGCGGTTGCTGGATCATCCCAGCGCCCAGGATGACATCGGCGAGGTCTACTTGGTCGGGGCGGGGCCCGGCGACCCGGACCTGTTGACCTTCCGCGCCCTGCGCCTGATGCAGCAGGCGGATGTGGTGGTGTACGACCGGCTCGTTGCCAAACCGATCCTCGAGATGACCCGCCAGGAGGCCGAGCGCATCTATGTGGGCAAAGAGCGCGACAAGCACGCCATGCGCCAGGAAGAGATCAACAAACTGTTGGCAAGACTGGCCAAACAGGGCAAGCGGGTGCTGCGCCTGAAAGGCGGCGACCCGTTCATCTTTGGACGTGGTGGCGAGGAGATCGACACCCTCGCCGAGGAGGGCGTGCCCTTTCAGGTGATCCCCGGGATCACTGCCGCGGCGGGTTGCGCCTCCTATTCCGGCATACCACTGACCCATCGGGATTATGCCCAGTCGGTCACCTTCGTCACCGGCCATCTCAAGGACGGCACCATGAACCTCAACTGGGAGATGCTGGCTCAGCCCCATCAGACCATCGTCTTCTACATGGGTCTGGTGGGACTGCCGGTGATCTGCCGGGAACTGCAACAGCACGGGGTACCGGCGGATATGCCGATCGCCCTGATCCAGCAGGGCACCACCCATATGCAGCGGGTGTTCACCGGCACTCTGGCCAACATCCTGGAGGTGGTGGAGCGGGAACAGCCCAAACCACCGACCCTGATCATCGTCGGCCATGTGGTGGAGTTACAGCAGAAGCTGTCCTGGTACGAGGCGCCACCCCATTCCGAACAGGGCGCCACCTCACCCGCAAACTTTTGAGGGACGCCCCTGCAAAACGGGGCAGGCCATTCAGCCGTTCCCTGCCTCATCGAGATGAGCGCCAGAGCTGTTTGGCCTTTTCTTCAATCCTGAGGTTGTGGTGTAGAAAGACTCAGAGTGGGCGTGGCATCTGCATGACGATCAGAACACCCGGGAGCAACTCAAACCCCGGGCGCAGAAGCCTTTCTATCGGGGCCTGAGCTGCTCTTCCCGCAGATCCGGAGTGAAGTAATCGTCCGCATCATCGATATCCACGGACTCGCCGTCCTTGTTCACCATGGGCTGTTCGAAATCGTTCCAGCCACGCAGCCCTGTCTTCAGCGACACGACCTTTTGATAGCCCAGCAACTGCATGGTGTAGGCGGCCAGCACACTGCGATAACCGGAGCGGCAGACCACCACGACCTCCTGGTCCCGGGCCCGCACGAGTTCCGGGATGGTCTCCTCGTAATCCCATTCGCAGGCGGACTCGAGTATCCCCCGGGGCGCCAGGATGGCGTTTTCGATATGCATCGCGTCGTATTCGTAAGGTTCGCGGACATCCACCACCAGCAGGCCGGGATTCTCCTGCAGACGCTCTTCCAGGTCCCAGGGCATGATCTCTTCAACATCCTTGAGACACTCATTGACCAGGCTCAGATAGCTCTTCATTTCACCCTCTGGAACATAGATTTTGTTCGACCGCAATCACTGCGGCCTCAACCCGGGAATGTACATCGAGTTTACGCAGGATCGCCTTCACATGCAGCTTCACGGTTCCGTCGGAGATACCCAGATTACGTGCGATCACCTTGTTGCTCTGGCCATCCGCCAGATGACAGAGGATCTCACGCTCCCGGGGGGTGAGATCGTCCAGGGATGAGGCCGCGGCGTTGCTGCTCGGCCGCTCACCCTGCACCGCCTTGGCCAGGATACCGGTGAGTTCCTTGGCCACCACAGTCTGGCCCCGGGTGATCTGCTGCAGGGCATCGATCAGTTCATTCGGCTCCATGTCCTTGAGCAGGTAGCCCTGGACGCCGTTCTGCAGGGCTTCGATGACATCCCCCTCCTCGCGGCTGGTGGTGAGCATGCTGATGGGCATCTCGGGATAGTGCTTGCGCAGCACACTCAATACCTCGGTGCCGGTCATGTCCGGCATGCGCATGTCGAGCAGCACCACGTCCGGTCGCTCCCGGGCCACGGTCTCGATGCCTTTCAGACAGTCCCCGATGGCGATCACGTCGATACCACGGCGCTCCAGAAGTTCCTGGAGGCCAATGCGAAACAGCGCATGATCATCTATCAGCAATACCCGCATCTCATCTCACCTCTGTGGATCCACTCAGCTTCTCGCACTCGGAATCACCAGTTCCACCCGGGTGCCTTCCCCGGGTTCGCTCTCGATGTACAGTTCGCCACCGACCCGTCGAGCCCGCTCCTCCATGATCGACAGGCCGATATGCTCGCCCGGATTTCCTTTCGGCGCAGCACCTTCGAATCCGACACCGTCGTCTTCCACCAGAATGAGATATTGCCCCGCACTACGGCAGCGTAACAAGACTCTAACCGTGTGGGCATTGGCATGTTTACGTATATTCGCCAAAGATTCCTGGACAATACGCAATGCCTGCATCTCCTGATTGGTGTCCATATCGGTCTTCAGGCAATCGGGCTGAAAGAAGGCCGGAATGCCGGTTTCCTGGTTGAACCGTTCCACCAGCTTGCCCAGTGCCGGCACCAGCCCCCGCTGGTCCAGGGGGGCACGGAAACTGTTGATCAGTTCCCGCAGTTCGTCATGCGCCTCGTCCACCCCGTTATGGATCCTGCGGGCCTCCAGCAGCGCGCGGCCCGAACCCGGATCGACCTGCAGGGTCTCCTCGAGCATCCGCACCTGAAAGCGCAGGCTCGCCAGGGTCTGCGCCAGGGAGTCGTGGAGCTCATGGGCCAGGGAGGTACGCTCCTCCATGATCGACACCCGCCGCGCCTCCGAGTCGGAGCGCTGCTTGGCCACCGCCATGCCCAGGTGACTGCCGATGGTATTGAGGATATCGAGCACATCCTCACGTCCGTCGTAGATACCCGGCTTGTCCACATACAGGTGATAAAATCCGAGCACATCCCCGTGGTACCACATAGGCACCGAGACCCGCTCGATCTCGTCCGGCCCGAACATGCGCCAGCCGTTGCGCCGGGAACAGCGCCGGGTGTCCTGGCGACACAGGATATCCCCGGGGGACAGGGCGATGCCGCACTGGCACAACTTGATGGGCAGCAGGTCCTGCTCCTTGTAGAGCCGGTCCTTCTGATCGATACACCCGACCTGACGCACCTTGTCCCCGGGCAACACCAGGTGAACCGTGGCGGAGCGGGCGTTCACCATGCGTTTGAACACCGCCATGTATTCCAGCAGCAGTTCATCGAGATTTTCCGATTGATTGATCCCGGCGGCCACATCATACAGAACCTGCAGAGAGGTGGTCTTCTGCGCCAGCCGCCAGGTCTGGCGGGCCACCCGAACCTCCATGTCCTCGTAGATATCCGTCAACTCCTCGCTCAGACTGTCTATGTCCCGGGCCATGCCACTAAAGATACCGCTCTTCTCCGCCCCCCCCTTGCTGGCCACCGGCTCGCCCTGGCAGACCTGGGTGACCGTCGTTTCCAGTGAAGCCAGGGGGCGCAGCAACTGGCTGCGCAGCCGCACCAGAACCATCAGCAGCGACACGCACGCAAGTCCCACACCCAGCAGAATCAGCCCCTGAAGCAGCGAACGCCCACCGCTCTCACCAACCAGCATCAGGGTGGCGGTAAGGCTGACCAGCAGGCTGATCGCGAGGGAAAGAATCGGCAGCAGCAGGTTTCCGGCAAACAGAATCCGCAGACTCGGCCAGTGCCGACGGTCGACCATGCCCTCAAGACGAGCCAGCCACCGGTGCAGAGGGCCTACGTTCGGGGCGGGCCGGAACAGGTCTGCGGGTCGGTTCTTTTTCAGATCAACTGTCATGCCATGACTCGAACATATCGTCTCGTACTGATTCGGGATTATAACGTGACGTCACGCTGGTGGACGCACCTCGAAGCCAGCGCCCCTGGCGGCACAGACCGTTTATGGTTTGGGTTCGATTCGGATTAAGCCCCCTGTTCAAACACGACATCAGACCGAATCCTGTTGAAACGAAGGACATGACCTATTCTATGGCCCCGTCAGGCCAGGCCTGAAGCAGCCGCTCCAGACGCCAACCCTGGATTGCATCACCCAGGGACTTTCCCTCAAGGCCACTGTGCAGAATTTCACCTGGCGCTGCCGCGCGGGCCGCATCATGGGCCAGGGTCAGCTGTTTCAGAATTTGCACCTCCTGTTCCGGCCACAGGGCGCGTATCGCCAGCATCAGGTCGTTGAAGCGCTGTGTTTGCTGATGCAGTTTGCCGGTCTGGATGAATCGCAGAAACGCCTCAGGTTTATCCTGCACCTCATCCAGGCCCTGAACTGCCAGCAGGTCCTGAAGCAGTTGCCCGGTGTAACGATCGATACGCCAGTCCTGTAGCCAGGTGGACACTTCCTTGCGGGTTTTCGCGACGGCCTGCAGGAGCACCGCGGTGCGTACAGCGGTCCCCGCATCGAGCTGAACCGCCCGCTTCAAGGCCTGCACAGATGTGGCATCATCCCCACCGGCATGCCCCGATTCCGCCGAGGGCATAAGTTCCGCCAATTCAGGCAGGATACCCGACAGGGCGCCGCAACGCTGCAGTACCTCGAAAAATCGCCAGGGCTGAGGTTCCGCCATGGCCTTGAGCATCTCCCGCGAGATCCGTTCCGGGGTCAGGCTGCGCAGTTCTTCCTCACACGCCATCTGCTTCATCAGGCGATGGGTGGCATGGGCGACGCGAAAGCCCCAGCAGCCGAGTTTCGCGGCAAAACGGGCGATTCTCAGCAGTCGCACCGGATCCTCGACAAACGCCGGTGTGACGTGTCGCAGAACCCCGTCGTCCAGGTCACGCCTGCCATGACAGACGTCGATCAGCTGCCCCGCTTCATCCATTGCCAGGGCGTTGATGGTGAGATCCCGGCGTAACAGGTCCTCTTCCAGGGTCACCTCGGGACCACAGGAGACCTCGAATCCTTTGTACCCCGGCGCGACCTTGGTCTCCTTGCGGGCCAGGGCGTACTCTTCGCCGCTCTGCGGGTGGAGAAACACGGGAAAGGCCTGATCCGCAGGCTTGTAGCCCAGAGCCAGCATCTGCTCCGGAGTGGCGCCGACCACCACCCAGTCGGTTTCCTCATAAGGAATCTCCAGCAACTGATCCCGGACCGCGCCACCGACCCGATAGATCTTCACGCTTGTTGCTCCCACATGCTGATGAGCAATGGCGGGATTTTGCCACTCCGGGCCTGGCTGTTCATGCCCGTTCCTCAACCCCGTCAGGAGATTCACTACCGGCCTGTTCCTTCAGCTGCATGTGCCACATCTGGTGATAGCGCCCGTCCAGGGCCAGCAGTTCCTGATGGGTGCCCTGTTCCACGATCCGCCCCTGGTCCATCACCAGGATCCTGTCCGCATCCACCACGGTGGATAGCCGGTGCGCGATCACCAGGGTGGTGTGCTGTTTCGCCACCTCGCGCAGGGTCTCCTGAATCGCCTGCTCGGTCTTGGTATCGAGGGATGAGGTGGCCTCGTCGAACAGCAGGATCTGCGGGCGCTTGAGCATCGCCCGGGCGATGGCCACCCGCTGCTTCTCACCCCCCGAGAGTTTCAGTCCCCGCTCCCCGACCACCGTCTGGTAGCCATTCGGCAGCTGTTCGATAAAATCCGCGATATGGGCGATCCGCGCGGCCTCCTCGATCTCCTGCTGGGTCGCCTGGGGTCGCCCGTAGGCCAGGTTATAGAGTATCGACTCATTGAACAGCACCGTGTCCTGGGGCACGATCCCGATCGCCGCGCGCAGGCTCTTGCGGGTGACCCGGCGGATATCCTGGCCGTCGATCAGGATCCGTCCTCCGCTGACGTCATAGAAACGGAACAGTAACCGGGACAGGGTCGACTTGCCCGCCCCGCTGTGGCCTACCACCGCCAGTTTTTCACCCGCCCGCAGGGTGAAATCCACCTCATGCAGGATCTGCCGCTCCGGTTGGTAGGAGAAGTCCACCTGCTCGAAACGCACCTCGCCCCCCTGCAACACCAGATCAATGGCTTGTTTGTCATCCTGGATCTCCGGCTCTCTTTCCAGCAGCTTGAAGATCAGGTCCATGTCCGCCAGGGAGTATTTGATCTGCCGGTAGACGATGCCGAGAAAGTTGAGCGGAATGAACAGCTGCAGCATGAAGGTGTTGACCAGCACCAGGTCGCCGATGGTCATCTCACCCTCGATCACCCCGTTGGCGGCGAAGATCATGATGAAGGTGACCCCGACGGCGATGATTGCGCCCTGCCCGAAGTTGAGCAGGGACATGGAGGTCTGGCTCTTCACGGCGTTGTCCTCCCACTGGGAGAGGGTTTCGTCGAATCGCTGCAACTCGAAACGCTGATTGCCGAAATACTGCACCGTCTCGTAGTTAATCAGGCTGTCGAAGGCCTGACTGTTGGCCTGGGAGTCGAGCCGGTTCATGATGTGACGATACTCCATGCGCCACTCGGTGATCGCCAGGGTGAATCCCACGTAGACCGCCACCGTGCCAAAGGTCACCAGGGTGAAACGGATGTCATACTGGGACAGCAGCACCGCCGCGACCAGGGTGAACTCCACCAGCATCGGCAGGATGCTGAACACCATATAGTTGAGAATGGTGCTGACCGAGCGGGTACCCCGCTCCAGGTCCCGGCTGATCGCCCCGGTCTTGCGCTCCAGGTGAAACCGCAGGGAGAGTTCGTGCAGGTGGGTGAGCACCCGGTTGGAAAGGTTGCGCATCGCCCGGTAACGAACCCGGGCGAAGATCGCATCGCGCAGTTCGTTGAACAGGGAACTCGACAGACGCAGTATTCCATAACCCAGGAGCAGAAACAGGGGCAGCACCAGCAGGGTCTTGTCGCCCTTCTCCAGGGTATCGACGATCTCCTTCAACACCAGTGGGATGCCCACGTTGGCGATTTTGGCCAGCACCAGGCAACCCAGGGCGAACAGGGCCCGCCCCCGGTAATCCCAGAGAAACGGCAGCATGTTGCGTAGATTGTGCAGATCCCGCCGATCCGCATGGACCTGGGCCTGATAAGCGATGTGGTGCGTCATTTCATCGTTCGTAGGTAAAAGTAGGCATCTTATCGAAATTCAAACTGATGTGCGCGACCTGACTTCGCCTCATACGCCTCTTCCTAAATAACCCCTGAATCTGCAGGTCCATTGAGATTTGACAGGTTGTTGTACAATGAGAGGTTTATAATGCCGCGAACCGAAACAGACCCGATATCGACCATGAGCAACGATTGCAGTTACAACGAGCTTTATCCCCTACAGGTCCTGGACGACAGCATGGCGCCTGAGTTTCCACACAAGTGCATCATCGTCGTCGAACCCTCTGAGATCTGCGCCACGGGCGCATACGTCGTTGCCGAGGCCCAGGGCGACCGCTGGTTTCGCCAGTTCGTTTCCCAGGGTGAATCCAACAAACGCCTGGTCGCGCTGAACGACGCCTATCCGGATATTGAACTCAAAGAGGGCGAGTACAAGATTGTCGGGGTGGTCGTGCAGTGCAATATCGGGCGTAAGATCAAACACTACTACCCCTATGTGCCAGGTGGCGTACCACCCAAGCCCGTTGCCTAGTGTTGTCGCCTAACCTGCAGCAGAGCCTGTTGACGGGCCCCAGCTCATTGAAGACACCCTTGGGGTATCACTCGATTCGCTGCTTCGGGCGGCTCTGAAAGGTTTTGTGTCCCTGTGGGGCACACGGAAACCGATGCCTTTTTGCGGATTCGGGCTATGCTCTAGACAGAGTGCTGGACGTGCGACCGGCTCGGTGAGGTCAGTCTGACATTTCACTACCCAGCGCGGGAAACCCCAACCGGTTCTACCAAGGCCTGTTAAGTCTCATCCAACACGCCCTTCCGGTCCCGCGGCACCGATGCAGTGCGCGTTGTTTTGTCACATCAGACCCAACAATACCAACTCTGTCCTGGAGGGGAATCATGAATATCGATCTCGCAGATGTCACCCTGCATATTGACGAAACCCTGGACGCAGGAGGCAGGGCCGATCTCGAGGAGGCCTTCCGCCAGCGGGAGGGGGTAATCTCGGTACATGTCAATGAAAACCGCCCCCATCTGTTTGTCCTGGAGTACAACCCGGTTATGGTACACAGCAAGGACCTGCTCTCGATTACACGCTACAAGGGCCTGCACGCCGAATTGATCGGCCTTTAGATACCCCGCCCCGCCCGCAGGATCCGTGCCTCCGACGGGCGGGGGATTACAGAAACCACCCATCCGGCAGCCGACACTCATTTTTTACCACGAAGTTCACGAAGCACGATCGTTTACTGACATGAAACTGTCCGGTGCGAAGCGGACTTGTTCGTGAATTTCGCCAGATGTTCCCACACTTTGCGTGGGAATCTGTGGCGCCGAGCCGCTTAAGCATTTCGTCTCCATGATCCTTCGTGTGCTTCGTGTCCTTCGTGGTGATTTTCAAACTGACAGGTATTCACTGAATCATCAGTGGCTTAGTTAAGGGGGCACCTACTGCGTCATGGGCAACAGCGACTGATCCGCCTTACCAAAGACCTGACAGTGTCGGAAAGCATCACCTGAGTCGGAGGCATATTTTTCACCTCAATCTGATAACATCGCGGCTGACAAAGCGGTAACACAACGACCGTCCGTGTAAGCCGCTCGCCCGTTCAGTCCGTTTCGGCAATGACTTCCACATCCAGACCGACGGGCGATTCGCGCAAAACATCCAAAACAAGCAGAACAATAAAACCACCAGGAGCATGGAGATGAACAGAGTGACCATCGTAGGCAGCGGTTTTGCTGCCTTGACCGCAGTGAAAACCCTGCGCGCCCAGGATCGCAGCGCAGACATCACGGTCGTCAGTCCGCGTGCGGAATTTCACTACCTGCCCGGTTCGATCTGGATTCCCTCCGGAATCCGCGAACCCCATGACCTGATCATTCCATTACAACCGTTCTTCTCCCGCATGAACGTCAAACATGTTCAAGCGGAAGCCACCGGTTTGAGCGAGGACGGACGAACCCTGGAAACCACGGCCGGCCCCATCGACAACGACGGACTCGTAATCGCCTCCGGTGGCCGCTTCATCAAAAAACTCCCCGGCATCGAACACGCCATCACACCCTGTGAAGGCATCGACGCCACCATGAAAATCCGCCAGCGTCTGAAAGACATGGATGGCGGAATCATCGCCATCGGATTTGCCAGCAACCCCAACGAACCCAGCGCCATGCGCGGTGGACCCATGTTCGAGTTCCTGTTCGGTATCGATCGGCAATTGCGTCTCGAAAAACGCCGCGGCAATTTCAAACTGGTGTTTTTCACCCCGGCGGAGAATCCCGGTCAACGACTCGGACCCAAGGCCGTCAAAGGCCTGGTCAAGGAGATGGAAAAGCGGGAGATCGAAACCCATCTGGGACACAAGATGGTGAAGTTCACCCAGACCACGGTGGAGACCCAGGGCGGTGTGTTCGATGCGGATCTGATCCTGTTCATGCCCGGTATGACCGGCAATGCCTGGTTTGACAATACCGCTTTACCCCGTTCTCCGGGGGGACTGCTCAAAGCCGATGCCCAGTGTCGTGTTGAAGGGCTGGAAAGGGTTTACGTGGCAGGAGACTCTGGCAGTTTCCCAGGACCGGACTGGATGCCCAAACAGGCTCATATGGCGGATCTGCAGGCCACCGCGGCCGCACGCAACCTGCTGGCGGAATGGCGGGGAGAAGAACCCCGGGAAACCTTCAAGGTGGAACTGGTATGTATCGTGGACAGCCAGACCAGTGGTATGCTGGTCGCGCGCACCCTCAAACGGAACATCGTGATGCCGAACATGGCGGTCTTTCACTGGCTGAAACGGCTGTTCGAGTGGTGGTACCTGCGCCAGTTCCGCTGACCAGCGCCTGAGCAGGGCGGCATGCGCACCGTAGCGTGATCAAGGATGTTATCAACCTGTCGCCATAGCTAAAAAGGCTGTACATGGCGAACAGCAGAGTCAAGGTAGTGGTGTGACAGCAAAGAACAGCAACGCGGTATCCAAGGAGGAACTTCGCGCCCTGCTGAGGCAGGAGGAACAGAAGAGCGAGCGGTATGCGAATTATGCACGCCTGCTGTTGACGGTCCTCTATTTCGGTGTCGCCTTCGGCATCCGCAACGAACTACCGGCACACTCTCTTCAGGCGATCGTCGTCGCCGCCCTGTTCAATCTGGTCTACGGCCTGCTCATCCTCAAAGCCCTGCAAGGCCCGGAGCACCCTAACTGGGTCAAGTATCCCTCGATCAGCATCGAC
The DNA here is from genome assembly GCA_040507245.1 of Candidatus Thiodiazotropha sp. Taxonomy (GTDB): domain Bacteria; phylum Pseudomonadota; class Gammaproteobacteria; order Chromatiales; family Chromatiaceae; genus Thiodiazotropha. The sequence continues at coordinate 24,004 of JBEVVH010000007.1, read as the reverse complement.
ATCCTGTTGCTGTCCATCGTGATCTACAGCTTCGGTACCTTCCGTACATTCAAGACCGAGGCCTTCCTGCTCTATTTCCTGTGGATCGGTTTGAGCACCTTGCGCTTTACCCCCTGGCTTACCCTGGCGGCGGGTCTGCTGAGCCTCTTCTCATACGGATTGATTGTTTTCCTCGCGATAAACCGCGGAACCATCGAACTGGGCACCATCTCCGATGAGTTCGTCTCGCCACACGTAAGCCAGGCCAACATCGCCTTGCGCATGCTGTTTCTCAGCGCATTCATCGCGCTTTCGGTCTACATTGCCTACGTGTTTCGTCTAATCGCATCGAAAGCCATGAGGAAAAAGATCCTCCAGGTGCGGACCCAGGAAATGAGCAACACCCTGGATCAGTTGCGCGAGGCACAGAAGGCCCTGGCGCAAAAGAACCGGGAACTGGCAACCCTCTCCGAAATCGACGGACTGACCCAGCTCTACAACCGCCGTAAACTCGACCAGATCATGACCGACACATTGCAGCAGCAGTCACAGAGCGAATCATCACTGGCCCTGATCATGCTCGACATCGATCACTTCAAGAGTTTCAACGACCGGTTTGGACACCAGCTCGGCGATCAGATCATCCGCACCCTCGCGGAGTTGCTTGGCAACTCAGCCCGGGGTAATGATTTCATCGGCCGCTGGGACGGCGAGGAGTTTCTGATTCTCTGCCGGGATACGGATCTCGACACCGCCCGACAGATTTCGGAACGCCTGCGAATGACCATAGAAAGCCGTTCGTTCGGCGAGGTGGGTCCGGTTACCTGCAGTTTCGGGGTCACCGAATACAGGCCAGGTGACAACGGAGACAGCCTGTTGAGGAGGGCCGACGAGGCGCTCTACCAGGCAAAGGCCGAGGGACGCAACCGGGTTTGCCACAACTGAACCGCCACTCAAAACAGTTCAAAATCAGTAGTAGTTACGTTGCTTCTGTTCGAGTTGATCCGCCAACAAACCGTATCCTCGAAACCTTAATTCGGCGATCTCTTCGCTTTGATCGTAAATCCTGTTCAAACGGCTGAGCGCCAATCTGGGATCGTCCTGTTCCAGAGCCGGGATGAAAAACGCCTCCGCAAGGCCGATATAGATGCGATAGGCATCGATGTATGAAAGATCGTCCCGGGCTCCGAAATGAAACAGGGATGATTCGAATGCCGTGTATTTGTGCAACAGGTTGAGGTGGTGCGCCCGATTCAGATAGAGCTCCGCAACCAGGGGCTCCTGGCAGCTGGTAGCGATCGCTCGCATCTGATCTGAACTGTCGTGCTGTCCGTTCAAGGGCAGGCTGTGGCAAGCGGGATGTTCATCCGCCAGCAGAGAAAAGGGCAGCAGCAGAGCAATCAATATCCATTTCGTCATATTAAGGCTCCCATCGGATGACGCCGCACGGAAGCCAGGTTCCGTCATCCGCCACCTGTGTTACTAGCTAGAAAGCTCAATCGACCGACCGGCCTCTGGCCATCGAAGCATGACCCTTTTGTGACCGCCATAAGACAATCTATAGACGAATTTCCTGATGCGGCAAATAACCTTGTTCGTGAATCAACCGGATTGATTTTGAGGTTTGCAGAGCCACAACGCATCTGAAAGGCGTCGCTTGACCCAGGACTGTAGTCATCGATTCAACGATGGTTCCCCGCTACCGGTTAATCATTCAAGGTTTGCTGGTGAGATCTCAGCTTGGTTGAGACCCGGATGACGGACATGAACCCTTCATGCTCAAATTCACGCATAGGAATTTTATTCTCATTCACAGCGGGTGAGGTTTTTCAATCTCGCGCCCACGCAACCCCGGACAGGTCGTTTCCACGCGTGTTTACCCCATTCAGATTCGAACCCAAGTTTCTTATCGCCTGGTTGAGAAATCCACGCCAGATCGGAGCAATCTGGCCCAGCGGATCAGAACTGACCCATGCCATGGCGGCGCAGATCCAACACCCGCCGGGGGTGATCGTCGAACTGGGAGCCGGTACCGGTGCGGTGACTTCAGCATTGCTTTCCCGGGGGGTGTCGGACCAGCAACTCGTCGTAGTGGAAAAGGATCCGCTGCTCGCCGCTGAGCTTTCCAGGCGATTTCCGGGGGTAAGGATCGTTCTCGGTGATGCCGCACGCTTGTCGAAACTGCTCGGTGAAATCCACGTCGGTCCGGTGGACCAGATAGTCTCCAGCCTGCCGTTGTTGAGTCTGCGCCGGCAGACCCGACTGCGAATCCTCTCGCAGATCGTTCGCAACCTGACACCCCGGGGCAGGCTGATCCAGTTCAGCTACTCACCCAAGAGTCCGATCAGTACCGGCCTGTCCGAATCGCTGCAGATGGAAGGGTCCATCAGACAGCGGGTGTTGTGGAATTTTCCACCGGCTCGGGTGTGGGTCTATACCCGCCGTGGGGAACCAGGCACGCTCTGCCGGTTCAGCGGATCGGTGTTAGCAGATCGGTCCGATGATCCACATCACTCAGCACTCCGGGATCCCCGGTAACGATCTGCTCAAGCCGATCCGCCTCGACCGTCAATAGATCTCTGGCTCCCGCGTCACCACTCAAGTGGCTCAAATACCCGCCCCACTCGGCGAAAAACCCGACCGCAAGCGAGTCTTCGATCTCATGAAAGATTTTGGGACATCCAAGTCCACCAAAATCGATTCGATCTTTGACAGCCTATTAGTGCCCCGGCCGTCCCGGTCACTGACACTACGCGATGACTTCGCAAGCTCGTCACCGCTCCGTTGTCAGCTCCCGAATGACTGGACGTCGCGTTCGGATGCGATCTTTGGATCCCCTTTGGCGCCTACGGCTCGTCGGGTTTCCAGTATCGCCTCGCGACTACCGGGGACTACCAGCCTTCGCTTCGCTTTCCCTGGCTGGCAGCGGATGTCCCCGCTGCCCCTGATAGACCGGAGCTACCAGGGAGGCCCCGCACTGCAACCTCACAACCAGTTGCCTCAGGGTCTCCTGTTGCACCCAGGGCATGTCGCCCAGGGCGATCAGCCAGCCCGCGGCGTCGGCTGAAGCCCGCACCGCAAGAGCCAGGCTATCGCCCATTCCCGCTTCGGGATGCGGATTTTCAACCAGCCGAATCGGCAGCTCCTGCAAGGCCTGCTTGAGCATCGTATCTTCAGGACGGACCACTGCGATACTCTCAGGCAGGACCCGCACCAGCTGTCGGGCTGCTGCCGGTCCCACCCGATCACCATCTTTCACCCTCGCCATGAGTTTGTTACCACCGAAACGGTGACCACGTCCCGCAGCCAGCAGCACTCCGACAATACTTCTCATGACAAGGAAACCCCACTCAGATTACGCGTAGCGGTGATCTCCGCCAGGATCGACAGGGCAATCTCCGCGGGCCGTTTGCTGCCGATGGGCAGACCCGCAGGCGCATGGATACGGCCCACCGAATCAGCATCCACACCCAGGGAGTGCAGACGCTGTCGGCGGGCCTCCGCGGTACGCGCCGAACCGAGGGCGCCGATATAGAACGCAGGCCCCTCCAGGGCCGCGATCAATCCCAGGTCATCCAGACGGGGATCGTGGGCCAGGGTCACGATAGCGCTGCGCACGCTAGCATTGTCGCGGACTTCGTCGTCCGGCATCCGCCGGGAGAAGCTGACCCCGTGCAGGTCCAGGGGTTCCCCATAGACCTCGGGTCTGGGGTCGCAGATGGTGACCCGATAACCCAGTGGCATCGCCATGTCCGCCAGGTAGCGGGCGATCTGTCCATCACCGATCAGCAACAGCGCCCAACCCGGTCCAAAGGTCTTGCTGACCTGGACATCGCCAATCTGAAATTCAGGCCCTTCCGCTGTGGTATCGAGGGTGACCTCTTCGCTCTGCAGGTTGACCTGTCGGGCCACAAGGCGGTTCTGCATCAGCAGCTCATGCAACCTCTGCAATGCCTGCGGAGCGTCAAGACATTCCACCAGCAGTTCCAGTCGACCTCCGCAGGGGAGTCCCATGCGGTCTGCCTCCTGTGGCTCCACGCCGTAGACAATGCGCTTGGGGAAGGTCTCATCCGCCATGCCGCCTCGGTAGCGTTCCGCCAGGTGTTGATCCGCACAGCCACCGCTGACCGAGCCGACACAACGTCCACTCTCATCGATGGCCAGCAGCGAGCCGGGGGCGGGGGGAGGAACCCCAGGTTCGCAACACGGTCACCAGAACCACCTGAAGACCCGCCTGCAGCCAGCCCAGGGCTGTGCGGATTACGGCTTGATCCTCGGCCGGTGGCATCATGGCAGGCGCAGGGGAAGTTCACGCAGGCGATGCCCGGTAGCGGCGAATACCGCATTGGCCACCGCCGGAGCGATTACCGGGGTGGCGGGTTCCCCGGCCCCGCTCGGGGGTTGCGCCGATGCCAGGATATGCACCTCGACCTGGGGCATCTGATCGATGCGCAGGACCTTGTAATCATCGAAATTGCCCTGCTCCACCCGCCCGTCCTTGAAGGTGATGGCACTCTCCAGCACCGCGGAAAGCCCAAACCCCATACCGCCCTCCATCTGCGCCCGTACCGCGTCCGGATTCACCGCAATCCCGCAGTCCACCGCGATCACCACCCGATCCACCCGAATCAGACCCTGTGCCACGCTGACCTCCGTCACCATGGCCACGCAGGTGTTGAATGATTCGTGCACCGCAATACCGCGACCCCGTCCGGGGGGTAACGGACTGCTCCATCCGGCCCTGTCGGCAGCCAGGTTCAACACCGCCAGGTGGCGCGGGTGATCACCCAGCAGGTGGCGGCGGTAGTCGAGCGGATCCTGCTGGGTACGAGCGGCCAGTTCATCGATAAAGCTCTCCACCGCGAAGGCGGTATGGGAGGAGCCCACGGAACGCCACCAGAGCACCGGCACGGGGGATTCCGGTGAGTGCAGATCCACCCGCAGATGCGGGATGCGGTAAGGCAGATTGGCCGCCCCCTCCACCGAGGTGCGGTCCACGCCATTCCTCACCATGTGGCGTTCCAGAGCGGTGTGTTTGAGAATCGATTGGCCGACGATGCGCTGATCCCACACCCGGGGCAGTCCCTGTTCATCCACGCCCCCTTTGAGGCGATGCAGATAGGCGGGCCGGTAATATCCACCTCGGGTGTCGTCTTCCCGGGTCCAAATCATCTTCACCGGAGTGCCCGATTTGACGGCCTGGGCAATGCGCATCGCCTCCAGCAGATAGTCCGCCGCCGGATTGGCACGACGCCCGAACGAGCCACCTGCATAGAGCATGTGGATGCGCACCTGTTCAACAGGAATACCCAGCAGTTCGGCCACTTTAATCTGATCCCGAGTCTGTGACTGCTCCCCGTTCCAGATCTCGCAGCCTTGCTCATCGAGCCGCACCACGCAGTCAAGGGGCTCCATCGCCGCATGGGCCAGGTAGGGCAACTGATACTCCACCTCCAGGATCTGCTCAGCATCCCGCAGTGCCATATCCACATCCCCGCGCTCGGTGGCAACATCGCCGGGCGTGGCGGCCAGCTTGCGGTAATATTCAAAGATCTGTTCGCTGCCTTCCGAAAATGCCTCGTATTCATCCCAGACGATGGAGAGTGCCTCGCGCCCCTGCCGGGCACTCCAGAAATCCTCCCCGATAACGGCAACCCCAGTGGGTAGTTCCACCACCTTACGCACACCCTTGACCGCCAGGGCTCGCTCGGCATCCACCAGCAACACCCGGGCGCCGAACCGGGGCGGATGTCGAACCACCGCGGTGAGCATGCCAGGCAGGCGCAGGTCCTGGGTAAACAGCGCCTGTCCGTTGAGTTTCTCCGCCGTATCCTTGCGCGGCAGCGAGCGGCCGATCAACTTGAACGATCCGGGGTCCTTGAGGCTCACCTGTTCGGGGACCGGCTCCTGGGCGGCCCACCCGGCAACCTCACCGAAGCGTTGTGCGCGTCCGCTGTCGGGATGCCGCAACACGCCCTCTGCAACTTCAATCTCACCCGGATTCACCTGCCAGTGACGGGCAGCGGCGGCGATCAACATCTGCCGGGCAGCGGCGCCTGCTCGGCACATCTGCTCCCAAGCATTCGCGATTGAGTTGCTGCCACCCGTGCCCTGAATCCCACCCCAGGCAAGATTGCTGTAACGGACCGAATCCGCTGGGGCGCCTTCCACCCGCACCCGGGACCAGTCCGCATCCAGCTCTTCGGCCACCAGCATAGCGAGCCCGGTGTAGACGCCCTGCCCCATTTCAAGGTGTTTGGATATCACGGTGACGCGATCATCGGAATCGATGTTGAGAAAGGCGTTGGCCTGCCATTCACCGGATTCACCGACCCGCGGGTAGCCCGCGTAGCCGGAATTCCGGGCATCCCGGCATCCCATGGGCAGGATACCCAAGGTGAGGCCGGTCAGGGTCAAACCGCCAGCCATCAGAAAGCGGCGTCGACTCAGGTTGCACAGATCCCGGGTATTCATGCATCCGCCTCATGCAGCAGGCGGGCAGCCCGATGAATCGCCTGACGAATCCGGGCATAGGTCGCGCAACGGCACAGATTGCCCTGCATCGCGGTGTCGATCTGCTCATCCGTGGGCTGCCGGGTTTCGTTTAACAGGGCTGCGGCGGAGAGTATCTGCCCGGACTGGCAGAAACCACACTGAACCACTTCCAACTCCCGCCAGGCCGCCTGGACCGCCCGTCCCGACGGGGTATCCAGGCCTTCGATGGTGGTGATGAACTTGCCGGCGACCGCCTCCAGGGGAATCTGGCAGGCGCGTGCCGGGATCCCGTCCAGGTAAATCGTGCAACTGCCGCATTGACCCACACCGCAGGCGTATTTGGTGCCGGTCAGTCCCAGGTGATCCCGGAGCACCCACAGCAGTGGCATCTGCGGATCCAGGTCCAGCGGGTGTGTGATACCGTTCACGATCAGATTGAACACAGCATCTCCTTGGTTTCAGACTCCATGCCCGACGATTGGGTGCATTCGGCAGGAACCTTGTCCACATCTTCCGAAAATTGACCGGCAAGTCAAAGCACAGTTATGTTCCAGACACGATGACTTCAGCAAACTTAAGAGGTGACCCGTGATTCACCGCATCCTGGACAAATCTAAACAACAAAAGGTCGCAGAGTTATTCACATCCGCATTCACCATGTCAGAGGGTGAACAGGAAGGGAAATTGATTGGTGACCTCTCGTCTCAGCTGGCATCGAAGATCGACAATAACGAAATAATCTGTTTCGGCACATTTGAAAATGAAACGCTCATCGGTTCCATATTCTTTACCCGTCTCCACTTCAGTGAGCGAATCCGGATTTACCTGCTCGCCCCTGTCGCAGTCAGTGCTGATCATCAGGGAAACGGCATTGGACAGTCTTTAATCAACTACGGACTGAATGAACTCAAAAAGCTCCGGGTTGATGTGGTTGTCACCTATGGGGATCCATCTTTTTATTCAAAGGTGGGTTTCAAGGCGCTCTCAGAAACGGTCATTCAGGCTCCGCTTGAACTTTCAATGCCTTTCGGTTGACTCGGCCAATCTTTAACGGGTGAACGGATTCCGAGTATTCACGGACGTCCCATGTGTGTTGATGCATTCAATGATCCGGTTTATTGGTAAGCCAATGGACATACAACCGCAGTCACTCGGACAGCAAAAAGCAACGCTCGTTCCTCGCGCTGCTTTTTGCTGCCGACGATGCCTTGTATCGCTAGCTGCAGGTTTGATGACCCGAGCTCGCAATGCCTGACTACTCAAAAATCCACAACCAGGCATAGGCCGCAATCAAAGCAGGAACCGCACTGTAGAGTGTCGCCACGAGTGCCGCCCTGGGAGCCACTGCGAGGGCGGGGAACAGCGCATCCCCATCATTAGCGATCGCATTGCCCAGTTGCGCGGACAGCGGGAGAGTGCCGCTAAGATGCAGCGACGTGACCACGATCTGGGGACCGCATCCCGGCACGAATCCCACCAGGATCGTTACCGCCGGCAGCAGCGGACCCCAGACCGAAAGAGCGTCCGCCACATCCACACCCAGGCCCTGGATGAGCATTTCATAACCAAGAAACGCGAAAATCACCCAGCTGCTGACAAAATTGGTGTCGTTCACCACCCGTCGCACCATCGGCGCCTCAGCCTCACAGGCACCGTCGTGACAGACGGAATTTTCACCCCCGTCCGTCACCCACATCCACAGGGACAGGAGCGAACCGCTCACCCCGATCAACAACCCGGGCGCCCCCGGAAGCACGCTGTCCACGTCGACCTGAAAGGCACCCATTACCCCGATTACGATACCGGGCACCATCAAAGCGACCCAAATTCGCTCGCGGGTGCGCCACTTGCCGGCTTGAAACTTGCGTGGCCGCTCAACAGCCACAGCTTCCGCCCGCGCCGGACGCAGGTAACCGGGACCGTGCAGGGCATCCACCGCATAGCCCGTGAGCAATCCCATCACCGCACTGACCGCGAGCACCGTCAACGCGGTGGCCGGGGCCTGCGCCATGAGCAGGAACATGGCGTCACCCATGGTTGCCACCAAGGTGGCCACCACACCGCCGAAACTCAGATGTCCCCGGGTGAACTGGGTAACCGCGATGATCGCCCCGCCGCATCCGGGGAAGGATCCGAGCAGGATACCCGCGGGCACGTGCCAACGTTGATGGCGGTTCAACCAGTATGCCAGATCGAATCCCAGACCCCGCTCCATGAGCAGCAGCAAGGCAATGGTGCTGGCCACGAAGACGGACACCGCAAGATAGGCATCCGCCAGGGTATGGGCGGCAACTTCCAGCCCACCGGGAAGAGAGACCGCGACCAGAGCAAAAAACTGCAACCACAGCAGCGCGACGGACCGCCGGCTCGAAGTGGATTCCCTGGCCGTTGAAGCGCTCTTGGATGGCGTGGGTTATGGCAGTCATGATGGCTCACCTGATTGTGTAATTACCCTTACTGCTGTCAGGTTAGCGAATACCTATTAATATAGAAAATCGCTTGTTACAAACAATATGATAGTATTTATCGATTATTAAGCTGGCAGTACTCAACCCCGAGCCAAGACCCTCCCTCCCCTGTTCGTCACTTTCACTACTCTTTATGGCTTGAGCGGGATATGCGTTCCAGCAAGCACTAGAGACCCGGAAACAGCCTGATGAATTCTTCCCGGCCGGAGAGAACCCGTACCACGGCTTATGGCAATGAGCGGCTGAATTGTTTATATTTCGCGCGCAATCATGCGTCAGGTGACCCCAGGATCCTTATCCCGGGGTTTAAACGGGAAGCCGGTGAGCTGATGTGCCTTGACCGATGAACCGGTGCGAACCCCCGGATCCCGATCAGGCCATACGCAAATCCGGCACTGCCCCCGCAACGGTAAACGAGTCAGGATCCATCACAAAGCCACTGCGCCCCGGCGTGGGAAGGCGATCGATCCGTCCCGGCACAGGCACACGGCTGCACTCGCAGTCACAGGCCGCAACCGGGTACCCGTAAGTCCGGAGACCGGCCTTTCGCGACTGAGATGGCGTTGCGGAGGGCGACGGCCGGGCAGGCTGTTCCACGCCTCAACGGTTCTCTTTCCAACGTCCCCACTACTGCATGCGGGTGTGCATGCCTACGGAAAGAGAGACATGATGATCAAAACCCTACTGGCCGGAACCTCGGTTCTGTCCCTCTGCTCACCGCTGTTCGCAGCCGAGCAACTCAACCCCATCGTGGTAACCGCCACCCGGACTGCCGAAACCGTGAACGAGAGCCTCGCTCCGGTGACGGTGATCACCCGTGAGGATCTGCTGCGGCGCCAGGTCCAATCCCTGCAGGACGCCCTGCGCACGACACCGGGTCTCACCCTGGTGAACAATGGCGGTCCCGGCAAAGCCACCTCGGTACTGCTGCGCGGCGCGGAATCCGATCATCTGCTGGTGCTGATCGATGGCATCAAGATCGGCTCAGCCAGCCTGGGCACCAGCGCCTTCCAGGACATCCCCGTGGAGCAGATCGAGCGGATCGAAATCGTGCGCGGCCCACGCTCCAGTCTCTACGGCTCTGAGGCGATCAGCGGCGTGATTCAGATCTTCACCCGCCGAGGCGGCGGAGAGACCCGCACCGATCTCAACCTGGACCTTGGCAGTGAGCAGAGTCACGGAACCTCAGCGGCCCTGTCCGGTGGCGGCGAGCGCGCCAGCTTCAGTATCAGCGGGGCCTACTCGGACACCGACGGCATCGACGCCTGCCGGGGCAAACCCGGTCTGGACGGGGGGGGCTGTTTCACCGTGGAGCCCGATCGGGACGGGTATCGCAACGACTCCCTCTCAATGCAGGCAGGATACCGTTTTGAACTGCCCCTGGAGATCGAACTACGTGCCTTGCGCAGCACCGCGGACAACGAATACGACGGCGACTTTGTCAATGAATCCGATGTGCTGCAACAGGTGGTCAGCGGTCAGATGCGTTATCTGCCCGACAGGGACTGGGGCCTGACCCTGTCCGCGGGACGTAGCTGGGATGGCCTGGACAGTTTCAAGGACGGCCAATTTCAGTCCCGTTTCAATACTCGCAGAGACAGCCTGTCGCTGCTGGGTGACTACCTGCCGCATGAGGATCACCAGTTCACCCTGGGTTACGACTATGAGCAGGAACAACTCGACAGCAATGTGGATTACACCTACACGGAACGGGACAACCGGGGAGTATTCGTGCAGTACCAGGGACGCCTGGCGCAACAGGACCTGCAACTCTCCCTGCGTCGTGACGAACCGCAGCGTTTCGATGCCCACAGCACCGGGAGTATTGCCTGGGGTATGACCTGGTCCGACGACATCCGCACCACCTTGGCCTACGGCACCGCCTTCAAGGCCCCCACCTTCAATGATCTCTACTACCCCTTCTTCGGCAATCCGGATCTGCAGCCGGAAACCTCGAAAACCCTGGAGTTCGGCCTCAGCGGTCCGTTGCTCGACGGTCAGTGGTCCGCCAATCTGTTTCGCACCGAAATCGATCAGATGATCGGCTTCGATGCCACCTACCTGCCATCGAACATCGATCAGGCGCGCATTGACGGCCTGGAGCTGGTACTCAACACCCGCTATGGCGCCTGGTTGCTGAACAGCAACCTGACTCTGCTCGACCCGCGTATCCGGTCTGCCGGGGAGAATCGCAACAACCGGCTGCCCCGGCGCGCCCGCAGCGCCTTCAACCTGGATCTGGACCGCAGTTTCGGGCGTTACTCTCTGGGTCTGGGATTCAGCGCCGAAGGGCGGCGTTACGACGACCTGGCCAACCGGATCGAACTGGGCGGATACGGCCTGCTGGATCTGCGGGGAGGCTATCAACTGGGTAAATCCTGGCGACTTCAGGGGCGGGTGGAAAATCTCACCGACAAGTCCTACGAGACGGCGGCCTGGTATAACCAACCCGGGCGCAGTTACTACCTGAGCCTTCATTACGGAAGCTGAGCCTGGTTACCCGGATGGACCTGCCCTGCCCGTCGACCTAGTCGAGGACACCATCCGGGGGCCACCAAGCACCACGAAAGACCCGGGAAATGTATTTTTCAGGCCGTCTGTGGTAGTTTGGCAGACCCTTTTTTTTAAGAAACTGCACGAAAAGCCGCTAACCTTGTTCTAAACCGCGCCTAAATTCTTCTACGGCGCCATGGGTTGACGGTTTTGATGTTTCCCTGTGAACAGACGACTGGTTGCCATGGCAGGCGATATCGATGAAAGAGAACTTCAAACACAATCTGCCCGTTCCATTCAACCGCGTCCTGAGTGACACGGCGGGTGCGGAATTCCAGCAAAGCGTGCGGCGGCTTTTGTTCGCCATCACGATCAGTGCAGTCTTTCTGATTGCGGACCGGTTCGACCCGTCACCCGCCATCAGCCACGCAATCCTGCTGTCCGTCGGATATACCGGCTTCTCTCTGGCTCTACTGCTCTCCTTCCGGTTTTTCACACAGGCCTCTCATGCCCGCAGGCTGCTGACCCTGATCGCCGACCAGGGCATCGCCTGCCTGGCCATGCACAGTCTCGGCGAGCAGGGAACACCGCTGCTGAGCATCATGTTCCTCATCACTCTTGGTTACGGTGTACGGTACGGTTCGGGATACCTCTACCTGGGCACCCTGATCTCATCCACCGGACTCTTGGCCCTGACCCTCGGCAGTCCATTTCTCAGCGGTCATCCTCTGCTGGGCATGAGCCTGATTGCGGTGAACCTCAGTGTATCCCTGTTTGTTTCGCGTCTGCTCAAGTCCCACCAGACCCCCAACACCCCCAGCGGCGCCACTCGGGTGGTTCCACCGGCCACTGACGAGGTGCAACAGGCGCAACTACCCGGGGAAGCGTCGTCAGAATCCAGCGCTCCGCTCAAGAATCGGGCTCTGATCATGACCGAGAGCCTGAGCCTCTACCAGAAACTCGAGCAGCAGTTGAAGGTTTGGGACATTGCGTGTGACGCGATCACCACCCCCAAGGCGCTCAACCAGGGAATCTCTGCAAACCCACCCTCCCTGGTCCTGGCCGATCTGCAGCACCTGACCGATCCCCGGGCTCAGTTGCTGATCAGTTCGAACCTTGCGCAGCGTGCACACATACCCTTTATCCTCATCGGCAATCACTCTCAGGATCAGAACGCCCGATCGCTGCCGGAACACGATGCCCTCGTCGTGGATCCCGAAGACCAGCGTCAGCTGTTCAATATCATTCACAGCGCCCTTCAAGGGACTGACCTGCCCGAGGGCGTATCCTCACTGCATCACTGGCAGGCGAACCGGGAGGTCAAAAGACAGCGCATTCTGGTTGCGGATGAGAGTTTCACCACCCGCCTGATCCTGCGGGAAACCCTGAACAAGTCAGGTTACGAGGTGTTCCTGGCTGAAACCGGTGAATCCGCGATGGAGATCTTCGATGAGCAGGATATCGACCTGGCAATCGTGGGCAGGGAACTCCCGGATCTGAACGGCCCCGAAATCATCCGTGAGCATCGGGTGGGATATGGACTGATTCGCAGGATTCCGTTCATCGTTCTGACTTCCCGTATTACTGAAAGTGTGCTGGCTGAATGCCGTACCGCAGGCGCTGACCAGGTCATGTCGATGCCTCTGAACATCGACGAACTGCTCAGCGGTATCACCCGCCTGATCCAAAGCAGATCGGCATCCGGCAAACCGAAGGGACAGGCTGATCCGCACATGCCGGCGCATCTGTTTGCCGATCAACCCAGCTATCTGGATTTTGAGACCCTGGACATGCTCACCCAGTTGAGTGAACGGGAAGACTTTTTCGAGGACCTGGTGAACAACTTCCTCGATGACGTCTACGCCTGCGCCACACGCATGGCGAGCGCCCTGAGTTCTCAGGATATTGAACAGTTTCGGGAAGAGATCCACGCGGTTAAAGGTGCCGCCAGCAGCATCGGGGCCAGCCACTTGCTCAATCAGGCCATTGAATTGTACCGGCTCACGGGTAATGAGATCCGCCAGCAGGGCGTGCGTTGCTACGATGAACTGAACCAGGCGATCGAGGAGACCCGACAGGCACTGGAGGAATTCGTCCGGGAACGCAACCTGGATATCAGGATCCGGTCCCGCTAGCCCGGCCTCGTGGAGTCCTCCCCTATCAAGTGAACGCTGGTGTATTGGGGGGGTCGGGTCTGTAGGTTTAAGCGTCCGCGGCAGGCTATGCCAGAACCTGAATTAACGACGCGTGACCCTTGACACATCTCCTCGGGGGAACCAGCCTTAAAGAGAGTCCACAGATAAATCTCGATACCCTGATCAGAAGTGGGAGTTTCATGAAAGTATTGCCAGTCTCCGTATTCACCCTGTCTGCCCTCTTCGCAAATCTCGCACATGCCCACGCCGGCCCCGCCACCGCCGGACACCTGCTGGAGCATCTGGTGCTCGCATTGGCACTGGGTCTACCCGCGATTCTGCTGCTGAGGCATGTTCTGCCCCGCTGGCTGGGTCAACGAAAAGACTAAACCACACAACCGAACAACCGGATTGCATGCCACAGACCTTGGTGGGTAACTCACACCAGGGTTTGTCGCGTTTGTGACAGTACCAGCCCTCAGGCCCCAAACACATCAACTATCTACCTGTAAACAATCAACTTATTTCCAAGCATTCAGCGTGGCACCAATATTGCTTTGGGGCAATATCCTCATACTTTGCCAACCTGGAGTCACTCATGCTGCTGGAACAATACAACGCCTCAGGCCTGCTGTTTAATACCAATTTCCTGGAACAGACCAGTACATCCGGACTGTTCAGCTACCGCGGAGAGCTGGTGCTGATTCAGGGGGAAGTCGCCGATGACAAGGGGCATACCAAACCACCGGTGAAGGTCATGCGGGGCGCGGTGCTGCTGGCCGACGAGAAAATTCGTCTGCTGATCGGAGCCCTGGACGACATCAGCATGGTCAATGACCTGCTGGAGAAATACCAGAATGACTTCGCCGCAGACATGAAGGCCGTGCTGTTCGTAGTGAACATCGACAAGCCGGCCCAGGTATCCCTCGACGGTGCCAACATCGTCTTCATCCCAATGGTTCAAGGGGTACCGTGGAATGAGGTGATCGATGAACTCGGTCTTGAGAAAAGTGATTTCAAAGGACAATCCGCAGCCGACAAACTGCTCACCCTGCAGTCTGAGATCGTCAGCTACAAACCCAAGTATCCGGCAGTCTCGCTGGATGAGGTCCTGGCCAGCGCCACGGATGTACAGCGTGAAGCCTGGGGCGCCGTCTGAACCGGGTTGAACAACTCCAGGGATCTTTAAAGACCAACGGGACGCCAATCACCGCGACTTGAGCCACGCCAGATTTCCGCTCAAGAAGTATCACGGCGAAAACCGCAGCGTTTGGCGTCCCTTTAGCAGGCACCTGTCCCTGCAACGTTCATGCATGTCCGCAATAGTCACGCATGTCTGAATTACGAAACGGGTATGCGACTCATTAGGGGAGACCCGACCCCCGCTTGTTCAGCAACCGGGTCAGGTCAGACGCCGGCAGGGGCTTGCTGAAATAGAATCCCTGGGCATAATCGCAACCGTGAGCCCTCAGATAGTCTAACTGCTCCCGGGTCTCCACCCCTTCCGCGACTACCTGCAGTTTCAGCCCGTGCGCCATGGAAATCGTGGCATTGATCAATTCCCGGTCGGCGGGATCATCGGTGATATCATCCACGAAACTGCGGTCGATTTTGAGAAAGTGAAAAGGATAATTTCTCAGGTAGCTCAATGAAGAGTACCCGGTACCGAAATCATCCATACCGATATTGACACCCAGCGCGATCACCTGGGCCAGGGTCTGATCGATGTAGGCATGGCCGCTCATCAATACGCCTTCGGTAATTTCGAGATCGATGAGGTTGGGCGGGATTCCGCTTTCCTGAATCAGCGCATCGATATCCTGAAACAGATCAGGCTTGAGAAACTGCCGGGGCGAGATGTTGACGGCAATGCGAAACTCCGGCAGAAAACGCGCTTGCCACTGACGGGCCATATCCAGGGATTCCCTTAACACGAATTCCCCGATCTCGACAATCATCCCCGACTGCTCGGCGACCGGGATGAATTCCGAGGGCGTGACCGGACCGAGACGGGGATTGTCCCAACGCAACAGGGCTTCAGCACCCACGATTTCACCCGTGAGCAAGGAAATCTGCGGCTGATACACCACATAAAACTCCTCGCGTTCGAGAGCACCATGCATACGCTCTTCCAATACCAGTCGCCGTGACACCTCCCGATTCATGCTTTCGGTGAAATAAGAGTAGGTGTTCTTGCCCAATTGCTTGGAGTGGTACATCGCAGCATCCGCATGGCGGAGCAATTCTGAGGCATTGGATCCGTCATTCGGGTAGATGGCGATGCCCACACTGGCCGAGATGAACAACTCCCGTCCATCGATAACAAAAATCTTGCGTAGCTGTTCGAGGAGTTTGTCGGCGATCAGCCGGGCATGTTCCGGCTTGGTCAATCCGCTAAGGATCACCAGAAACTCATCCCCGCTGAGACGCCCCACGGTGTCACCAAAGCGGATCGAACGCTGCAGCCGACGTGATACCTCGACCAGCAAATAGTCACCGATCTCGTGCCCCAGGGAATCGTTCACCTTCTTGAAATCGTCCAGATCCACGAACAGCAAACCCACCATGCGCCCCAGTCGCTGCACCTCGTTGACCAGCAATGAAAGCCTGTCCATGGAAAGGAAGCGGTTCGGCAGATCGGTCAAGGCATCGAAATGGGCCTGGTGTAGAATCTGCTCCTCGTACTGTTTTCTGACGGTGATGTCCTCCTTCACTGCGAAGTAGTGTTCAGTGACACCCTCATCATTGAGCACCGGCGCGATATGCGCGTACTCCCAAAACAGCTCGCCATTCTTCTTGCGGTTCTTGAACTCACCCTCCCAAGCTTCTCCATGGCTGATCGCCTGCCACATACCCTGATACATGCTTCGGGAAGTATCACCCGATTTGAGCAGGGATGGACTTTTACCCAGCACATCGCTCAGTGAATAACCGGTGAGACTTTCAAAGGTGTGATTGACATACTCGATGCGTCCCTTCGGATCCGTAATGATGACTGAAACCGGACTTTGCTCCACCGCCTGGGAGAGGGTGCGCAGTTGAGACTCAATCGCCTTACGCTGAGTGATGTCCCGATAGACCGAAACAACGATGTCATCCGTAAGACGATAAATCCACGACTCCCGCCAGGACCCGGGATCCCGCTCATCCTGATAGAAGGCTTCCGGAAAATGCTGACGTTCACCGCTTTGCCAAACTCGCCGGAACACTTCCAGCAGCCCCGAATCCCTGACCCCGGGGAAAACTTCAGTGACCTTCTTACCCAACAATTCACTGCGCGAGATTCCCTCGAGTTTTTCCGCTGAGCTATTGAAGTCCTCGAATACGAAATCCGCCCCCCCATCAACCACCTTGTAGACCGCAACCGCGCTGGGCATCTGTTCAATCAGGGACCGATAATAGGACTCACTTTTCTTGAGTTGGATCTCGTAGCGCTTCTGTTCAGTGATGTCTTGTATCACACCCTGCAGCAATTGCAGTTTCCGGTCCTCGTCATACTTGTGCACGGCCTGACATTCGACCCAGCGCACTTCCCCGTCAGGTCGGATGATACGGTACTGGGTATGATGCGGAGCACCTTCCCTGACGGCATTGGTCAAAGACGCGATGACCGCGTCGCGGTCCTGGGGATGGATGATTTCATGGAGTTTCTCCAGACCCGTCGGAGCGATGCAGGCAACGCCCAGGATCCTGTCCACCTCGGGTGACCATGTGGCCAGCATGGTCTCCGCATTCAGCTGCCAATTACCCAGGTGGGCGATGGACTGGGCCTCACGCAACAGCGCCTCCTTGCGCTCGAGTTCACGCTGCAGGTTTTGCTGCTCCGTAATATCCCGGGCGAACCCCACACTGCCCAGCAGCTGCCCTTCACCATCTTTCACCGGCGCGCGGTAAAACTCGTACCACCGCCGCCCTTCTGAGCTTGCGATCTCCTTGATGTCGTGGAGACTCTCACCGGCCTCGGAGACATGCTGATCGTCAAGCTGAAAAAGCTCCGCCTGTTGTTTCGGCCAAACATCTAAATCGGTTTTGCCCAGCAGTTCCTGTTCCGAAGCATGACCGAGCGATCGAACAAAATGTTCATTCACCGCCAGGTAGCGTCCCTGGGTATCTTTCAGCCAGACCAGAAAAGGAAAGTTATCCAACAAGGCGCGCTGATAGCTCGCCTTTTCACTCAATTCAAGTTCCGCCTCTCTCCGGGCGGTAATGTCGTCGTATATCCCAAGGATCCCGTATGTCACACCCTCGTCGTTGGTCAGTGGCACTTTTGAGGTTCGCAGCCAGATCGTTTCACCCGTGGGTGTGGTCTGAGGTTCCTCGATGGACAGTATTGCTTCGCCCTGCACCATGACCCGTCGATCATCAGCCTGATAGCGTTCCGCCTGTGCTACCCAACCCATCTCGGTATCGTCAAGGCCGATCAGTTGTTCGGGTGAGTCATGCCCCGAATCACGGACGAAGGCAGCGTTACACCCCAGGTAGTTGAGCTCTCGGTCTTTCCAAAAAATTCGTACGGGCACGGTATCGAGGATTTTCTGTAGAAAACGTTTCTGCTCGGAGATCTGAGTCCGGGCATGGCGCAGTTCGGTGATGTCCTCGATGATTGAGATGAAGTAATCGGGATCTCCGCTCTCTTTCAGGATCAGGGAAACACTCAGGCGGATCCATACAGTGCGACCGGTTTTGTGGATATAGCGCTTCTCCATGCAGTACGAGCTGAGCTGATGATCCAGCATCTGCTGTACATATTCGAGGGCCTGCTGCAGATCGTCCGGATGAGTGATGTCCTGAAAGCTGAGTTTCAGCAGTTCTTTCCGTGGATATCCGACGATTTCACACAGCCGGTCGTTCACCTCCAGCCAGTTACCATCCGGCGCCACTCGCGCAATACCTACCGCGGCCTGACGGAATATCTGTTCATAATGTTTCAGGTCTGACATGCTTTGACGGCCAGATTCACCCATGCAGAGTTACAATCATTGCTTGCATTCCTTAGGAAGAACACCAATCCAGACGATGCTGGAAAACCCAAGCTTCCCGGTTTGAAACATACGGACTTACCCGGTTAATCCCACCCATCGGTCTACACAGCTCAAGAGGCATCACACAGGGACTGCGTAACCCCCTCGCAGTGTGAGACACTTGCACCATGTCGAATCATCCGTACGGAATAGTGAAAGTATGGACGAGCCATGTGACATATCAAATAGCCAAAACTCCCGGAGTGCCATGCTTGATACCCCGCACACCTCAACCCCATTGTCCCGCCGCTTCAGCATCGCCCCGATGCTGGACTGGACCGACCGCTATTGCCGTTACTTCCTCCGCCTGATCAGCCACCGCACGCTGCTCTATACCGAGATGGTGACCACCGGAGCCATCCTGCACGGCAACCGGGCGCGCTTTCTGGATTTCGATCCGTCCGAACATCCCATCGCACTGCAACTGGGAGGCAGCGATCCCCGGGAACTGGCGGCATCGGCCCGCCTCGGTGAATCCTGGGGATACGACGAGATCAATCTCAATGTGGGCTGCCCCTCGGACCGGGTTCAGTCCGGACGGTTCGGTGCCTGCCTGATGATGACCCCGACGGTGGTTACTGACTGCGTCAAAGCGATGCGGGACGCGGTGTCACGGGATATCACGGTGAAACACCGCATCGGCGTGGATGAATATGACAGCTACCCGGAACTCTGTGATTTCGTGGGTCAGGTATCCGAGGCCGGATGTCACACCTTCATCGTGCATGCCCGCAAGGCCTGGCTGCAGGGATTGAGCCCGAAAGAAAACCGGGACATTCCGCCGCTCTCCTACGAGACGGTATATCGGCTCAAGGAGGATTTTGCCGATCTGGAGATCGTCATCAACGGAGGCATCACAACCCTGGAACAGGCCACAAACCACCTGGAACGGGTGGATGGAGTGATGATCGGCCGGGAGGCGTACCAGAACCCCTGGCTGCTGGCCGATGTTGACCGGGTGATTTTCGGCGACCCGGCCACTCCGCTGAGTCGACACCAGGTGATCGAGGCACTGATCCCTTTCCTCGAGCGGGAATTGCAGGCTGGTACACCGCTTAACCGCATGACCCGGCATTTCCTGGGCCTGTTTCAGGGACAGCCCGGCGCCCGAAAATGGCGCCGCACGCTCAGTGAAAACGCCCACCAGGCAAATGCCGGCATCGAGCTCATCCGCAGGGCCGCAGCCCAGGTGACCGAGGCCAATCCACTCACGCCACCCGGGGGATGACCGGCCGAAAGAGCAGGTTAAGCACCCCGCCCGGCCGGTCACAGGCATCAGCGTTTTTTCCGCGCAGCCACCCGTAGACGCAGGGCATTGAGCTTGATGAAACCTTCCGCGTCCTTCTGGTTGTAAGCACCGGCATCATCCTCGAAGGTTGCAATGGATTCATCAAACAGGCTGTTGCTCTCGGACTTGCGTCCCACCACATAGACGTTGCCTTTGTACAACTTCAACCGCACCTCCCCGTTGACCACCTCCTGGGTCTTGTCGATGGCCGCCTGCAGCATCAACCGTTCGGGTGCAAACCAGTAACCGTTGTAGATCAGTTTGGCATAGCGCGGCATCAGTTCGTCCTTCACGTGAGCCGCCTCCCGGTCCAGGGTCAGAGACTCCATGGCGCGATGAGCCTTGAGCAGGATCGTTCCGCCCGGTGTCTCGTAGCAACCCCGGGATTTCATCCCCACATAGCGGTTCTCGACGATATCCGCGCGCCCGATACCGTTTGCACCACCCAACTGGTTGAGTTTGAGCAGCAACTGGGCGGGCGACAGGGGTTCGCCGTCAATGGAGACCGGGTTGCCCTGCTCGAAACCAATCTCGATGTAGGTGGGCTGATCCGGCGCCTGCTCCGGAGAGACCGACCAGCGCCACATGTCATTGCCCGGCTCATTCCAGGGATCCTCCAGATCGTAGCCTTCATAGGAGATGTGCAGCAGATTGGCGTCCATGGAATAGGGGGACTTTTTGCCTTCCCGTTTCATTTCGATGGAGATGCCATGGGTCTCTGCATAGGCCAGGAGTTTTTCCCTTGAAGTCAGATCCCACTCACGCCAGGGTGCGATGACCTTGATGTCGGAACGCAGCGCATAAGCGCCCAATTCGAAACGCACCTGGTCATTACCTTTGCCGGTGGCGCCATGCGCAATCGCGTCCGCACCGGTTTCGTTAGCGATCTCGATCAGCCGCTTGGCAATCAGGGGACGTGCGATCGAGGTTCCCAGCAGGTACTCCCCCTCGTAGATCGCATTGGCACGAAACATGGGAAACACGAAGTCGCGCACAAACTCTTCCGTGAGATCCTCGATATAGATCTCCTTGATACCCGCAGCCTCGGCCTTGCCGCGTACCGGTTCAACCTCTTCGCCCTGACCGATATCCGCAGTAAAGGTAACCACTTCGCATTGATACTCGTCCTGCAGCCATTTAACGATAATCGAGGTATCCAGGCCACCGGAGTAGGCCAGTACCACCTTTTTAATGCCATCTTTGGACATCCGAAATCTCCCGGAATGAAGCGTGAAAGACGCTGGATTATAGACGATTCCCCGTCACGCCGCATTGCCGACCGCATGAGCGGAAGATTTCTCCATCCAGCTTCAAGGCAGCAGGATGAGGAACCGTCCGCCCGCGAGTTCCCCGCCGTTTTCCAGGCTCACCCGCCCCCGCTTCTCACCGTGCCGGTGCATATCCAGGGCGACCTGAGTGAAATAGATGCCCAGGCCGGTATTGTTGTTGACAAAGCCCGACTCGACGCGGCTGGCGCTCTCCTGCTGGTCCAGCATGAACTGGGCAAAACCCTCACCATTATCCTCCACCACCAGCAACAGACCTTCGTCGGTGCTCTCCGCGGTGAGACGAATACGATCCCGGGTGTAGCGTAAGGCATTGTTGAGCGCGTTACCGATCACTCCGGTCATCAGGTTGCGGTCGAAATACCAGTAGAGGTCGGGGTCACAGACGATCTCATAGTTCAGTTGCTTCTCGCGCAGGATCACACTGTGTTCCAGCATCACCTCGTTGAGAAACTCCGCCACCGAGTGTGCATCCACATTCAGCATGTACTCCCCATCCTCCACCTTGTACAGGGTCAGCATCTTTACCAGATTGTTGTTGATACTGCGCACCTCGTACTCCATGTCGGCACACTGATCACGCATGGGGCAGGCATCCGGCTGACAGCCGTCCTCGATCAGCCCGATGTTGCGCAACAGCACACCCAGAGAGTTCTTGATATCGTGGGCAACCATGGCAAAGGCTGATGCCATTTCCAGGCCAATCTGTTGTCTATTTCTGTACACTGCGAAACTCCGAATTCGTTGTATGTGATGCGAGGTCGTTACCCAAACTCAAGCCACCGGGTTCTGTCATCGCCAGGGGCGGTTGTCACTAGTCCACCAGTTCCTTCAGCGCATGGAGATACTTGGTCGCCTCCGGATCCTGGCGTTCCCCAGAAACCAGCATGCCAAGGGCATGCCGGCAGCGGAAATGGTAGCGGCTGTCCACGCCCTGTTTGCGCATGAATTCGATCATGACACGCACAGCCAGCAGTACCAGGGTTCGATTATGGGGAAACCGATCAACCGTCTGATTCAGCAACGAGATAGCCTCTTCCAGCGAACCCTGACGGACCCAGTCCAGACTGCGTGCAAGAATCTCATCGAGCTCCTGTTTCATTGCCTGAATCAGATCTTCAGCCTGCTCCTGCTGCCCCAACTCCTGCATCGCACCACGAACCCGTTCTATCCAATTCCTGTTGTCGTGATTATTGCTGACCACAAGACCGAGCAGGTCAAAGCTCATCGCCTCCTGGGAGAGATGGAAACAATCCATGGCCACAGCCAGGAGTGCTTCCGATGACATGGTATGGCGGTGTTCGCTCAACAGTCGCTTCAACTCCACCAGCTGATTGTCATTCTCCGTCAGAAGGGATCTGGACTGTTTCGCCAGAGCCTCGCCACACAGCATCTGAATCCGGTCTGTGGGTTGGTGACTGAATCGCTTATGTCCCATCTCCAACAGTTTCACGGCTTTCCCGGGCTCAGCGTTTTCCTGGTAAAGGCCCGCAAGTGACCGATACTCGTCCGCACTGGCAAAACAGGAGTTACGCCCCCAGTAGACCGATGATGCGAGCGCCTTTTTCGCCACATCCTGCTCCCCGTTGCGCAATGCGAGCAAACCCAGACGACGCTGACGTGAAACCGATTTAGGAGAGATATCAACCGCTTTCTGAAGCAGGCTTTGTGCATCCTGAGGTTTGTTGGTGTGTTCCAGAACAGAGGCCAGCCAGTCGTGAACCACCACATAGTGGTCATTCTCTTCGATCAACTCGCGAAAGATGATTTCCGCGTGCTTGAAATCCTGAAGATGGAAGGCAATCTTGCCCAGACCAAATCGTGCCCAGTGGAAATCCCGAATCGACAACAGGCTTCGATAGATCCGTTCGGCCGCCTCGTACTGATGCAGAGACAACTCAAGCTCCGCCTGAAGCTTAGCCAGGTACAAACTCTGTTTCAGGTCCTTACCCCGGTGTTTGTCACAAAGCTCGATGGCCCCAGTGACATCCCCCCGGGACAGTGCGTCATCGATAACTTTGAGCTGGTGCTTACGCTTGATGGCGCTGCTCAGGCGATGGTACAGGACCTCCCGGTTGAGGGGTTTGACCATATACTCATCAGGCTGATGTTCCAGGGCGCTCAGCACCATGGACATGCTGCTCTCCGCAGTAACCATGAAGAAGATCGAGGCATGCCCCAGATAGCCGAGATAGCGTGCCTCTTCGAGAACCTGCTGACCGTCCTTGCCTTCACCGAGGTTGTAATCACAAATGACCACATCGAAGGGTTCGCTGGAAAGGATCTTCAAGGCGGACTCACCCGTGGGGCAGGCAGTAATACGCTCCGCACCGAAACTTTCGAGCATCCCCTTGAAGGAGACCCGCATCTGCTCGAAATCGTCGATGATGAGATAGTTGAAGGTTTTTTTGTAATCATCCCTGATCATAACGGCATTGAGTATTGACTACCCGATCGGTTTTCCTGAACTTCCAAGTTGATCGTTAAAATTAATAGCGTGCCAATAGACGATTTCTAAAACTGAATCAGGCAGTTAATTGATCTAGATCAAGCTGATTGAGAAACCACTTCCCGATTCGCATTCAACAACAACCCTTTGCGAGACAGGGAAGAGTGGAATATGCGGACAGACAACTCGAAACCAAAGTTACTCCGACAGTGAACAGCAGACCCGCGTACTTCTTCTGACCTGGCATACAACCGAGCATCTGAGAGATCGCGAATGGGCCAGCGAAGACCTGATTTGTACTATCGCTGCCAGCCAGGGAAAGCGAAGCGAAGGCTGGTAGTCCCCGGTAGTCGCGAGGCGATACTGGAAACCCGACGTGCCGTAGGCGCC
>JBEVVH010000006.1:0-48969 GCA_040507245.1 Candidatus Thiodiazotropha sp. | reverse complement strand
AGGCCGGATATACGGCAGCAAACCTGTCCCTGACATTAACCACAAGATGCCTTGCAAATGGGGAGGAGACCATATACGGGTGAAGCAACGCATAACCCGGGCTACGGTGTCATCCGGTTGATGAAGACTGTGTCTGGTTGATGGATCGCAGGCTGGATTCCAGGGCTTCCTGGGATTGGGTGCTGAGATACTCCGCAAACACCTTGTCGCTACCGATCACATGGTTGATCAGCCAGTGCTTGAGCGCGGTCAGAGTATCCATATTGAACGGTTTGCGGTTTGCCTCATGATCTCGGATACACACCTGCAGCTCTGCCAGTAGAAAGCGATGCTCGCGGCGATGCGCCAGCAGTTGCGGATACTCGTGGGTGCGCATCAGATACTCCTCGATCTTGAAATGGGTGCGCACCTGATCAGACAGCGTGTAGAGATGTCGGATTATCCGCTTCCCATCGCCGGATGGATGGTCCAGATCATATACAAACGCCTTATGCAGGGCGTTGATGGAGCGGACGATCTGATGGTGTTGCTTATCCAGGCAGTCAAGATCGAGCTGCCAGTCATCAAGCCAGTGGAAAAACGGCTTATTCACGATACTCGCCTGTCCATATGCTGCGTTGTTGATCGGTCATGATCCGGCTGTAGGATAGAATTTGCGCACCAAACAGATGTCTGGATATCGACTGAACAGCGCAGGACAATTACCGGACGAATCGCTGAGAGTTAAAGCTAACTTATTGAATATAGTTTAAATAATGGGTTGATGGTTATTGCAAGTAGTTTAATCGGATTCGAAAAAAAAAGCTATGCCGGGTTTCGCCGGGGCTGACCTCTTGAGCCTGATCGGCACTGATTGTCAAACAGGCAGTGTGGCAGGACCAACACACATTCGAAGGAGTGAAGTCTTCTTTTTCGATATGTTTTGAGGGAGGTATGGTCGACTCATAGGAACGACGAGTAACGGGGTATGGCGCCGTTTCAGTCGTAACCCAAAGACCCCGAACACCGGATGAGTGCAACGATGTGATCGTTTGATCACCAGTCCGGCTGTATGGGGATGTTTTTGCCTTGCCGGACACTATCAAAGTCCCGGTCGAGTCGTAGGTACGTGCTGGTGTGAACGGGTGTTGGGGTCACTCCGGACAGAGTATGCCGGGTTCAATGAGCGTTTGTTTCAGTTCGGGTATCGCATAGGCATCCAGGTCACGATAGGCCTGCGCACTGATGTGCGAGAGATCCTCTGTGAAATACCCCTCCTTGCGGTTACCGGCTTCATTGGTCATCAAACCCTCGATGTCCAGCACCGGATAGCCTTTTTGCGCCGCATAGTCGCGAATCCAGCGGTTCACGGTCATGACATTGTCGCTGATGTAGCGTTGATAGCTGCGTTTGCCTCGCAGCTCATTGATCCACCGGACAGCGCTATCGATCAGGGAATCCGGGGCTCCCATGGTGACCTCCGTGGCCAGTACCGGGATCACGCCGGCGGCATGCGCAGCTTCGGCCATCGCCTCGATGTTGCGAATCGCGGTCTCCCGGGTTTCGTCCTCCATATCCCGTGAATTGTTGGCGAAATCGTTGATGAATCCCCAGATCAGCACCGCCTTGGGTTTGAGGCTCAAGGCATCCTCTGCAAAGCGTTCTTCCACCTCTGTGGAGACTTGTCCGCCGATACCCCGATTCTCCACCCGCAGGCAACCGACCTGTTCTATGGGCCACTGTTCTGCGTAGGAGGCGCCGATGATGACCAGCTTGTTGGTGCCGTCCGAGGTGGCCAGCGGTGTTCGATCCGTCTCTTCGGCCTGGATCAGGGACGCGACAAGTAACAGTGTGGTGAAGAGTGTTTTGAGTGCATTCATGGTTTAATCCAATTGCTGGAGACAAGCCAAAGGGACCTGTCGCTGCTTCGAGCATGGTGTAACGTGGGCTGTCCCGGCCGTGTTGTGAGTGCCTCCTTGCGAACCGGTTCCCCAAAGCCCTGTGTGGCCTGCGCGCGCCGGGTTGCAGTCATCCCGGTAAGCAGTGTTTGCAGGTACGAACCAGTTAGAGGGCAGTTTGTCGGCGGAGTTTCCATTTCCTGACCCGATGATGAAAGCGGTTGTCGGGTGCCCGGCTGAATGAGCGTTGATCAGTGCGTCCATACCAGAGGACGCGGGGAATGGCGCGCCCGACAGGATTTGAACCTGTGACTCCAGCCTTCGGAGGGCTGTACTCTATCCAACTGAGCTACGGGCGCTTGATGTTTCGAAAGCCCGGGCTGAAGTTTCGCCGGGCTGCTGACGAAGGTGTCGTAGTGTAGCCGCCCCAAGGTGCCTCGTCCAACCCTGTTCGCGCTTTTTTTCGGTGGCGGGTATAATCCCCCGGTTTTTTTTGTGTGCCCTGTCATGGGCTGAATCGGTTCGCATACGGAGGAGATTACCCGTGAACATCAATGCAGTTTCCAAGTTGAGCCTGGTGGCCGGTTTCACCGCTGGTTCCCTGTTGCTGGCGGGCCAGGCGCTGGCCGAGGATCGTTCCGATGTGCTGGAGCGCATCGCGCCGGTTGGCATCGTGGTCGTCGAAGGCAAGGAACCGCCTCCAGCCCCGGCTCCTGCTGCGGAGCCCGCAGCGGCACAGGCACCCGCTGAGGCAGCTGCGGCTGAACCAGCTGCCGCTGAACCGGCAGCAGCCCCCGAGCCTGCAGCGGCGCCCGCGGCAGCCGGTGGGGATCAGCTGGCTCTGGCCACCTCCTCAGGTTGCATGGCCTGCCATCAGGTGGCCGTCAAGGTCGTAGGTCCGGCCTATAAGGACGTCGCCGCCAAATACAAGGGTGATGCGGCTGCTTTGGACATGCTGGTGGCCAAGGTCAAGGCCGGTGGCGTGGGTACCTGGGGTCAGATCCCGATGCCGCCGAATGCCCATGTTCCGGAAGAGAATATCCGCGCCATCGTTACCTGGGTGCTGTCACTCTGATCCGAGCAGGGACTTCAGATTCGCCAGGTGGGCTGAGCCGCGCTGCTGCTTCTGCTCCTTGCTGAGCGGCTCGCCCCATCCCTCCCAGACCAGGTCGTCCTCCGGGAGTTCCCGGAGGAAGCGGCTGGGCTCACTGGCGATCCACTCGCCGAAACGTTTGCGTTTGCTGGCGTAGCTGATCACCAGACTGCGTTGAGCCCGGGTGATCCCCACATAGGCCAGTCGGCGTTCCTCTTCGATATTGTCCTCTTCGATACTGCTGCGATGGGGCAGCAGCTCCTCCTCCACGCCGACCAGAAACACGTGGGGGAACTCCAGACCCTTCGCTGCGTGCAGGGTCATCAGGTGCACCTGGTCGAGCTGTTCATCCTCATTCTGCCGTTCCAGAAGATCCATCAGAGTCAGGTGGTTGACCATCTCCGCCAGGGTCTTTTCCTGTAACTCTCCCTTGTAGAGTGCGTTCAGCCACTCAATCAGGTCGTTCACATTGCCCATGCGGCGTTCCGCCACGGCGTCACTGCTGGCGTTCTCCTTGAGCCAGTCCTCATAGTCGATCTCCCTGATCAGCTGGCGGAAGGCGCCTACCGGATCGGGCTCCGCCTGCCGGGCATGTTCCTGGATCAGTCGGGTGAAGTTCAGCAGCCGCTCCCGGGCCCGCTCACTCAACAGACTTTGAATGCCCATGTCGTCACAGGCGGGCAGCAAAGCGCAGCCCCGGGTCTGGGCATAGGCCGCAAGCTTCTCCAGGGTGTTCGGTCCGATCTCCCGGCGCGGGGTGTTGACGATGCGCAGGAATGCGCTGTCATCCTCCGGATTGGCCAGCAGACGCAGATAGGCCATCGCATCCTTCACCTCGGTGCGGACGAAGAAGGAGGTCCCGCCGCTGAGGAAGTAGGGGATGTTATGGGTGCGCAGCGCCTTCTCGAAGACCTTCGCCTGGTGGTTGCCTCGGTAGAGGATGGCGAAGTCCCGGTTTACCGCCTTGCTGGTGAATTTGAGGTGGATGATCTCAGAGACCACCTTTTCCGCCTCCTGCTCCTCGTTGGCGCAGGCCATGACGCGGATCTCCGGGCCGGGACCCAGCTCACTCCACAGGCGCTTGTCGAATACATGGGGATTGTGGCTGATCAACTGATTCGCGGATCTCAGGATGCGTCCGCTGGAGCGGTAGTTCTGTTCCAGCTTGATCAGTTTGAGGCGCGGAAAATCCTCCTTCAGACGGGCCAGGTTCTCCGGCCGGGCGCCCCGCCAGGTGTAGATCGACTGATCGTCGTCCCCCACCACGGTGAACGCGGCCCGCACCCCGACTAGTTGCCGCACCAGTTCGTATTGCGCCTGGTTGGTGTCCTGGTACTCGTCCACCAGCAGGTAGCGGATGCGGTCCTGCCAGCGATCCAGGATCTCGGGATGATTGCGGAACAGATTCACCGGCACCCGGATCAGGTCGTCGAAATCCACTGCGTTGAAGGCCTTCAGGCTGCGTTGATAGGCCTCGTAGAGCAGTGCATGCAGGGTCTCTCGCTGGCTCTCGGCACCGGCCAGGGCCTGGGGCGGTTCGATGAGATCGTTCTTCCACGCGGAGATCGTCCACTGGGCCTGATTGATCTCCTTTTCGTCTCCCCGGTTCTCCTTGCGCAACAGATCCTTGAGCAGCGCGGCGCTATCCTGCTGATCGAAAATCGAGAAACCGGCCTTGTAACCCAGAGTCTGCAGCTCCTGACGTACAATGTTGAGACCCAGGGTGTGAAAGGTGGAAATCCTGGGGCCTTCGGCACCGCTCTGGCCCAGTGACTGGCTGACCCGCTCTTTCATCTCCCGGGCAGCCTTGTTGGTGAAGGTGACGGCGGTGATCTGGCTCGGCGCCAGACCGCACTGATTGACCAGGTAGCCGATTTTTGCCGTGATCACCCGGGTCTTGCCACTGCCGGCCCCCGCCAGCACCAGCAGAGGCGCATCGATGTAGCGCACCGCTTCGAGCTGCCTGGGGTTGAGTTGGGACATGGCTGGACGACCGTCTGCTGGGGGAAACGAGGCGCAAGCGTACGCAGGGTGACGATCGATTTCAACAGCGGGGCGGATGCCTGATATGATCCGCATACGACCCATCGAAATACCAAACCGGGCCGGTTTCTTAGGATTCGGCCTGAAACCCAAAAAATAACGAGATCATCGGGTATGGCAATCACACAAGACAGGCGCCGCAGACCTCGCGGCGGGGCGGAAGGTCAGCTCACCCGGGAATCCTGGCGGGTCTTCCAGATCATGGCGGAACTCGTCGAAGGCTTCGAGCAGCTGGCCCAGATCAGCCCCTCCGTGAGTTTCTTCGGTTCGGCGCGCACCCCCAGGGACCATCCCCACTATGCCCTGGCAGAGGAGACCGCGCGGCTGCTCTCCGACAGCGGTTTTTCCGTGGTCAGCGGTGGCGGGCCGGGGATCATGGAGGCGGCCAACAAAGGCGCCTTCGAGGGCAAGTCCACCAGCATTGGCCTGAACATTCAGCTGCCAATGGAACAGCAGGGTAATCCCTACCAGGACATTGCCCTGAACTTCCGGCACTTTTTTGCCCGCAAGGTGATGTTCGTCAAACACGCCTCCGCCTACGTGGTGCTGCCCGGCGGGTTCGGCACCCTGGACGAGATGGCGGAGATCCTTACCCTGGTGCAGACCGGCAAGACCCGCAAGATCCCCATCATCCTGGTGGACGGAGCCTTCTGGCACGGTCTGCTGGAGTGGTTCCGCAACACCCTGTGTCCCGCCGGCACCATCGATCCCGAGGACCTGGACCTGCTGCAGGTCTGCGAACAGCCCCGGGAAGTGGTGGATGCGATCTTCAGTCACTACGAAACGCGTCATTTCGAGCCATCTCCGGCGGAGCGGGAGATTCTGCTGGAGTTGTAATGAATCCATTCCGAACACTCCCACGGAGGGAGATGATGTCACACCTCATGAAAGGCTATGCCCTGCTGTTTGCCGGCCTGCTCCTATCCAGAGTGCTGAGCGCCGCTGACGCCCCCGAACCCCCTGAGTTGCCCCTGCCTGAGATGAAAATCGATGACGAGGTGATCGAACCTGATGTGACGATCATCAAGAAGGACGAGGGGACCATCTCCGAGTACCGGATCAACGGTCAGCTCTATATGGTGAAGATCCAGCCGAACAAAGGACCGGCCTATTACCTGATCGACCGGGACGGTGACGGAGAGTTCGACTCCCGTTCCGACGATCCGACCAACATCACTGTGCCCCAGTGGATACTCCTGCGCTGGTGAGAGGGGGTTGATGTCGGGGTTCAAAGCGCTGCGGGGCCTCGCTGGCTCGATCGACGCCTTCAATGAGTGGCTGGGGCGCAGCGTGTCCTGGCTGAGCCTGGTGATGGTGTTGGTCACCGTCACCATCGTGGTGCTGCGTTATGTGTTCGACCTGGGCTGGATCTGGCTGCAGGAGTCGGTGACCTACATGCACGCCAGTCTGTTTCTGGTGGGCGCCGCCTATACCCTCAAGCACGAAGGGCATGTGCGGGTGGATATCTTCTATCAGCGCTTTTCCCCCCGGGGCCAGGCCTGGATCGATCTGCTGGGTACCCTGGGGCTGCTGCTGCCGGTTTGCCTGTTCATCCTGTATGTCAGCTGGGACTACGTGGTCCAGTCCTGGTCCCTGCACGAAGGTTCCCGTGAAGCCGGCGGACTCGAGGCCGTCTACCTGCTGAAAAGCCTGATCCTGGTGATGGCGGTACTGCTCCTGTTGCAGGGGGTGTCCCTGGCTCTGCGTTGCCTTGAGCGGCTGTTCGGAACTACCTCTGCAGCCGATCCGGGCGAGGCCTCCTGATGGCCGAATTCCTGCCTCTGCTGCTGTTTCTGTGTGTCTGTCTGGTCCTGTTGATGGGCTACCCAGTGGCCTTTTCCCTCGGCGGCACGGCGCTGGTGTTTGCCTGGTTCGGCGAACTCGGGGGCTATTTCGACGACGCCTTCCTGCACGCGCTGCCGAACCGGCTCTACGGCATCATGACCAACGAGACTCTGATCGCGGTGCCCCTGTTCGTGTTTATGGGAATCATGCTGGAACGCTCCCGGGTGGCGGAGAACCTGCTCGATACCATGGCCAGCCTGTTCGGCGCCCTGCGGGGCGGTCTGGGCATCTCGGTGACCCTGGTGGGGATGCTGTTGGCGGCCAGTACCGGAATCGTCGGGGCCACCGTGGTCACCATGGGGCTGCTCTCCCTGCCTACCATGCTCAAGCGTAATTATGATCCCGCGCTCTCCTGCGGGGTGATCTGCGCCGCGGGCACTCTGGGGCAGATCATACCCCCCTCGATCATCCTGGTGCTGCTCGGAGATGTGCTCTCCGCAGCCTACCAGCAGGCCCAGCTCGACATGGGCGTCTTCTCCCCTGATACCGTCTCGGTGGGGGATCTGTTCGTCGGCGCCCTGCTGCCCGGGCTGATGCTGGTTGTGCTCTACCTGACATACATCGTCCTGGTGGCCCTGTTCAAGCCACGAAAGGTGCCGGCCATACCCGTTGATGAACGTGGGCAACCCGGTGAGCTCTGGGGCAAGGTGCTGAAGGTTCTGGCGCCGCCTCTGCTGCTTATCGTCGCGGTGCTCGGTTCGATACTCGGGGGGCTGGCCACGCCCACGGAAGCGGCTTCGGTGGGTGCGCTGGGGGCCATGCTGTTGGCCCTGAGCCAGGGTCAGCTCAATCTAAAGACCCTCAAGGAGGTCGTCACCGGCACCACCCAGGTCACTAGCATGGTGTTTCTGATCTTCATCGGTGCGTCCCTGTTCTCCCTGGTGTTTCGGGGATTCGGTGGTGACGAGGTGGTGACCGAGCTGCTCACCGATCTGCCTGGCGGGGTCGTTGGGGCGATGATCGTGGTGATGCTGGTGATGTTTCTTCTCGGCTTCATTCTCGACTTCATCGAGATCACCTTCGTGGTGGTGCCGATCGTCGGTCCGATCCTGCTCGGCATGGGGCTCGACCCGGTATGGCTGGGGGTGATGATCGCGATCAACCTGCAGACCTCCTTCCTCACACCCCCCTTCGGTTTTGCCCTGTTCTACCTGCGCGGGGTGGCCCCCACGGAGGTTCGCACCATAGCCATCTACCGGGGTGTCGCACCCTTCATCGCGATTCAACTGCTGATGCTCGGTCTGCTCGCCTACTGGCCGAAACTGGCGACATGGCTGCCGGACGTTGTCTACAACTGAGTTTTTAAGAGGGTAGGTCGGGTTAGCGAAGCGTAACCCGACGTATGGCGGAGTTTTGCATTTTTAGTTTTGAGTTTTTAGTTGATGAGTGCGCTTTGCGCACGGCCTCGTTATTTCATTGGCTAACATATCAATCATTGTGCACAGTCACTCTTTTCTCGTTCCCACGCTCCGCGTGGGAATGCCTATCGGTATCACGCTGGATTGCCCAAACCTGTTCGGCGTGTGCAAGCCCGGGTCTGCATTCCCACGCGGAGCGTGGGGACGAGAGAAAGTAACTAAAAGATAGGGAGTCCGACTGTCCTGCCCCTGCGGGGATCGCTGAGAGGTTCGCAAAAACCGGCGGGAATGGAACTCGCTGTGTTCAATCAGCCAGTTCCGGAGGGTTTTTCCCGGGTTTCGCTTCGCTGCATCCGGGCTACATTGCTCGGGCCACGCAGGATTCTCAAGAGGAGCGAGCATCACCCCGTAGCCTGGGTGAAACGAAGTGGAACCCGGGATCCGGCAGAATGCGAAGCACTGCGGGATCATACAAAACTCTCCAGACGCCACCCTTCGCCCTGACCTGAGCGCAGAGATCCATGCAGCATGGTGATGCTGACACTACACCAGGCATTGGGGTCCAAAAAATCAATCATTTGGAAGAGGTTCCTGGGTAGGTACAGGGGGCAATGCCGATGAACGAAACGAACACCCTAACCCAACACTCAAAACCGCTCCTGGCAGCAGATTCTATGGCTGAGAATCATGGGTAATCAGGTTTGGTTTTGAGTTGATGAGTGCGCTTTGCGCACGGTGTTTTCATCTCATTGGCTAATGTCTCAAAACTACTCATTAGGACATAGTCAGTCTGAGAGCGCGCTCAAAAGCTTCTGTAACGCCTGCCCCCGGTGACTCAAACTGTTCTTGGTCTCGGCATCGAGTTGCGCAGAGCTGCAGTCGTGGGTTGGGACATAAAACACCGGATCGTAACCGAAGCCGTTCTCCCCGGCGGGCTCGAACAGGATTCGTCCCTCCCAGGTGCCTTGGCAGATGATCGGGGTGGGGTCTTCCGCATGTCGCATGTAGACCATCAGGCACTGAAAACGGGCACTGCGATCGGACTCCGGAACCTGGGCGATATCCGCCAGCAGTTTCTGCAGGTTGGCCTCGTCGCTGGCGCCAGGGCCGGCGAAACGGGCGGAGTAGATCCCCGGTGCGCCGTTCAGTGCATCCACCTCGATGCCTGAGTCGTCGGCGATTGCCGGCAGGCCGCTGAGCCGGGAAGCGTGACGGGCCTTCTTGATCGCGTTCTCCACGAAGCTCAGGCCGTCCTCAACGGCATCCGGAATGTCGAACTCCTTCTGCGGCACCACTGTGATCTGTTCCAAGGCCAGCAGTTGATTGATCTCCCGGACCTTGCCCGCATTGTTGCTTGCCAATACGATCTTTTCGCCTGTGTGATGTCCCGACATGTCGTTCTACCTTTTGTTGAATGGAGTATTTCCTTGGTTCATTCTGCCAGGGCTTGCTTCTGGATCCTGCAGATCTGCTCTATGCCCTGGTGGGCCAGATTGAGCATGGCATCGAGTTCGGTTCGACTGTAGGCCTGGCCTTCCGCGGTACCCTGAACCTCGATGAAGCCTGACTGGTCGTTCATCACCACGTTCATATCGGTCTCCGCGTTGGAGTCCTCCGCATAATCCAGGTCCAGTACCGGGGTGCCGTTGTACACCCCGACCGAGACCGAGGCCACCATGTTGAGCAGCGGGCTCTGGCTCAGCAGCCCCTGCTTGCGCAGGTGTTCCAGGGCATCCACCAGGGCCACGCAGGCGCCGGTGATCGAGGCGGTGCGGGTGCCGCCGTCGGCCTGAATCACATCGCAGTCCAGGGTGATGGTGCGCTCACCCAGGGCCTTGAGGTCCACTGCGGCGCGCAGTGAACGGCCGATCAGGCGTTGGATCTCCAAGGTGCGTCCCCCCTGTTTGCCCCGCGCCGCCTCCCGGTCCATGCGGTCGGTGGTGGAGCGGGGCAGCATGCCGTATTCCGCGGTGATCCAGCCCTGACCGGCGCCCTTGAGGAAGCGCGGCACCTGTTCCTCGATACTCGCGGTACAGATCACCTGGGTGTCACCGAAGCAGACCAGTACCGAACCCTCCGCATGCTTGGTGAAGCCGCGGGTGATACGGATCGGGCGAAGTTCGTCGGGTTGGCGTCCTGAGGGTCTCATGGTGCAGTGGGCTCCTGGTTGCGGAATAGGGTCGATGGCAAGGATTTCCGGCTTCTGAGTGAGGATTCGGATCGTCCATGCAGGTTATTAGCGAATGGGTTTTTGGGGACGGTATTATGCGGTAACGGCGCAGTCATGTCAGCCCGAGGACCCGTTTACCGGCGCGTCCCGTCTCCCGTGCATGGCCCGCCTGAGCAACAAAAGCCACATAAACCGTGGTAAATACCCGGCCAGCCCGCGCTTTGGTTTGGACTAGACTTTGGGCTGAGCACCCGTAAGGTGCATACCGTCATGCCGGTCAGGTGACTCGTGGGCAGCCGATCCGTTGCA
The DNA here is from genome assembly GCA_040507245.1 of Candidatus Thiodiazotropha sp. Lineage (GTDB taxonomy): Bacteria > Pseudomonadota > Gammaproteobacteria > Chromatiales > Chromatiaceae > Thiodiazotropha. The sequence goes on along the minus strand of JBEVVH010000006.1, from coordinate 38,274 downwards.
ACAGTCCGAGACCCTCGACACCTGGGCATGACTCCCATCCCGAGCAATGCAGTGGCGATTGAACCACCCCGATTACGGAGGTGCGCCATGAGTATGTCCCAAACCGTCCGCTCCTTTCTGGACAGTCGTGCCATTCCATACGAAGTGATCAGTCACCGTCACACCCGTTCCAGCATGGAGAGCGCGGGTGCCGCGCATATCGACTCTGACCACATGGCCAAGGCGGTGATTGTCAAGCAGGGTGATGACCACCTTATGGTGGTGGTGCCATCCAACTACCGGGTGCATCTCGGTAAGCTGCACCAGTTGCTGGGTGCGGAGGTTGGACTGGCGACGGAACTCGAACTCGTCAGCCTGTTTCCCGACTGCGAGGGAGGCGCGATTCCGCCTCTGGGTACGGCCTACCGCATGATCACCCTGGTGGACGAGGATCTGCTCAAACAGTCGGAGATCTTCTTCGAATGCGGAGACCACGAGCACCTGATCAAGGTGTCCGGCACGGGTTTCACCCGTCTGCTGGGTGATGCGGAGAAGGTGAGCGTTTCCCGGCAGCATTGAGCCAGGAGTGATGCCGGATTCCTCTCGGAGTATCGCAGCCTCGACCTGCGGGTAGGCGCGGTTGGGATGCCAGCCGGTATTGCGCGCACAATTGGTCCACACGCGTCCGCATGAATCCAGACGCGTACGAATGATTGGATCTGCCTGGTTTTTCCAGTAACCAGGCTGGCGGGTTAATAGTGCCTGATCCAGTAACTTCTTCTTCCCTTTGAAATCGCTGTCGATCGATAGCCATCCACCTCCGTCAGTAGCCCGCAACCTGAAATAATATCGAGGGGTGAAGAGCGGTCCCTGTGAATATTGCGCACTATGATCGTCTCAAAGTTCACAGATTCGAGCGGCCACAACCATTAAATTAAGCTATCGGTTGTTTAGAGGTTGTATGTCTATGTAGAAAAGGAGATCGGCATGTGGCATGAACGAATTCTGGATCTCATTGGGGCCGTTTTTGTTGTCCTTGCGATGATTCTTTTGGCGTTCAATGAATCCTCCAGGTCTCAGACCGGTGCACTCGAAGAGGGTGATGCCGACTCGATTCCTGCAACATTGAAAACTCGATCGCCTTCCGCTCATCCATCGACCAATGTCTGTGCTGCTATGCCCATTGACGCCATACTCGCGACTGTCGGCGGCACCGGCCCGATGGGGACAAAGAGCCATACCGATGACCGCAGTGACTGTTCGTACCGCTTCAAAACGAATTCCCTGTCTGGCAGTCCAGTTGGTTGGGTGGTCAATGTTCAGGTCTGGGATGCCTCGACCTGGGGTTATCAGCGCAGCCTCCCATCACCTAGGCGCAAGGAAATTACAGGCCTTGGAGATGGTGCGTTCACCCAGGCCGGCAAGGGTGAACGCACCCTTTGGGCCAGGCACAATGACAAGGTCGTCTCAGTGACTTCTGCAGATCAGGATCAATCTGAAGCGCTTACCCTGAAAATTGCTAGATTGGCGCTCACTTATTGGTAACAGCAAATACTGTTGAGGAAGCTGGAATTGTGTGCTGCAGGGGTTAAGGGATAAGTCTCTAAGGGACAAGGCATCTTTAAAACATCTCAGCCTCGACCTCCAGGTAGGCGAGGCTGATATGGCGGCCCACGTTACGCTCGAAATCGACCCACTCGCGGTAGAGGGTCATGGCCTCGATCACCGGTTGCTTCATTTCGAAGTCGCTCAATCAGGCCTCGAAATAGTGGGCCACCTGCTGCTTCAGCCCGCTCAGGTAGCCGCGGTAGGTCTCCGCCACTTCCCTTCCGCCGGTCCGGCCGTGGCCCGGCACGAAGATTTCGGCGTCGGTTTGCAGGGCCATGTCGAGGGCGGCGATATTGCCTTTAAAGGTTGCGTTGTCCATCTGCCCGAGGCGTTTGCTCATGGCGTTGTCACCGAGAAACATGAGTTTCTTCTGTGGCAGCTCGATCATGATGTCACTGCGGCTGTGGGCTTGGGGCTGGAAATGGATGCGCAGGGTGATGCCCGCAAAGGTCAGCTGATCGGCATGGGCGGTCTTGTGATCGGGGGGTACTTCCTCGGTGCCGGTCACAGCCCCGTCGGTCATGCGCATCAGAGTGGCGAGAAACGCCCGGCCTTCACCCGCGGCTACCTGCTGGTGCATTACTTCGTGACCGAAGATAGGAGCTTCGGGGAAAGCGTCGTGAATCGCCTGGTTGGCCAGCCAGTGATCACCGTGGATATGGGTGTTGAATACCGCAACCACCGGCAGGTCGGTTTTGGCCCGCAGTTGGCGCAGGACCATCTCCCCGGTCTGTACGCTTGAGCCCGGGTCGATGACCACCACTCCGTCCCGGCCGATGATGAAGGCCGGGTTGTTCATGAAGCCCTGGTTCTCAATGGAGGGCACCCCCAGCGGACCGTGGATTACGTAGACACCCTCGGCGACCTGCTCGGCGGGGTAGTCCGGCACCGCCGGGCCCCGCTCCGCATGGGCCGGCAGCAGTACGAACGGTAAGATCAGGAGAAACAGCAGTTTTGAGAACGATGCGGGTTGCGGCATGGCAGAGACCTGTTGCGGTTTGAGGGTCGGGTTTAAGGGATGGAACCCGGATGCACGATCGGGCTATTCTGCCGCAGCCCCTGGGTACTGAAAACCCTGCATCGGAAGCGCCTTTGCGGCGCTCGAATCGGTGAGCCGGACTGGACAACCCAACAGGGTGTGCCGAGGCCGAAGGATTTGGTCACCTCCGGGGCGTGTCAGCGCTTGGATTTCATGATCGAACCGAGTATCCCACGGATGATTTGGCGGCCCAGGTTGGAGCCGATGGCCCGGGCGATGGATTTCGCAAACGCTTCGCCGACACTCTGGCGGTTCGAGCTGCTGCCTTTTTTGGCGCTTTTCGCTTCCGCCTCCTCCTGGGCCTGCTCCTCGCGACGCTTGAGCAGCTCCTCTTCCCGTTTCTTCAGCAGCTCATAGGCGGATTCCCGGTCCACGGTTTCCGTATAGGTGGATTTCAGCGGTGAGCGCTCGATCAGGTTCTTGCGCTGTTCCTCACTGATGGGGCCAAACTGGGAGCGGGGCGGAGCCATCAGGGTCTTCTCCACCATGCTCGGCACGCCCTTGTTGTCCAGGGTCGAAACCAGCGCCTCGCCCACGCCCAGGTTGCCGATGGTTTCCTCGGTGTTGAAGGCGGGATTTTCCCGGAAGGTCTCGGCGGCAGCCTTCAGTGCCTTGCGATCCCGGGGGGTGAAGGCGCGCAGCGCATGCTGGATGCGGTTGCCCAGCTGGCCAATCACCTGGTCGGGCACATCGTTGGGATACTGGGTGATGAAGAACACCCCCACGCCCTTGGAGCGGATCAGGCGTACCACCTGGGTGATCTTCTCCAGCAGGGCCTTGGGGGCATTGCTGAACAACAGATGCGCCTCGTCGAAGAAAAACACCAGTTTCGGCAAGTCCGCATCGCCCCGCTCCGGGAGCTCCTCCATCAGTTCCGAGAGCAGCCAGAGCAGGAAAGTGGCGTAGATGCGGGGTGAGTGGTAGAGGGTTGTGGCATCCAGGATGCTGACCACGCCACGCCCGGAAAAGTCGTTCTGCATCAGGTCCTGAATGCGGATTGCGGGCTCTCCGAAGAAGATCTCGCCCCCGGCCTCTTCCAGCACCAACAGGCGCCGCAGGATCGCGGTCACGCTCTGCCGGGAAACCCGGCCGTAGGATCGTTCGAGGGTGGCCGCATTGTCCGCCACCCAGTTCAGCATGGCGCGCAGATCCTTGAGATCGAGCAGTAACAGACCCTCGTCATCCGCCAGGCTGAAGGCGATCTGCAGGACCCCCTCCTGGGTTTCGCTCAGTTCCAGCAGGTTTGCCAGCAGAGTCGGCCCCATCTCCGAGATGGTGGTGCGAACCGGATGCCCCTGTTTGCCGAACACATCCCAGAACAGTACCGGGCAGGGTTCGAAATTGTGTGACTCGATGTGGATGTATTCCAGGCGTTCGGTGATCTTCGGATGTTCCTTGCCGCCGCCGGCCAGGCCCGAGAGGTCACCCTTGACGTCCGCGGTGAACACCGGAACCCCGAGGCGGGAGAAGGATTCGGCCAATACCTGCAGGGTGACCGTCTTGCCGGTACCGGTGGCGCCGGTGATCAGGCCGTGGCGGTTGGCCACTCCGGCGTTCAACAGGATCTGCCGGTCTCCGTTTCCGCCGAGCACGATCTGATTGTCTGGCATGGTTCTGCTTCCTGTCTGAGGGTTCACAAGTGTTTTGATTTGTCTGCTGTGAGCCGGCTGGTTTTTTGGGTAGACTCGGATCCTGCAACATTGGGATGAGACACAACACCAGCGTATCACTGAGACGGCACCATAATCGTTAATCTACGGGGCTTCAAGACAGGGCTTCCGTGGCGAGCAGGTCGGACCGGGACTCGCCGGTTCAGAAGCTGTCGGGGACGCGCGCCATCTAAGAGGAGGAATCTGCGATGATGGAATTGATTCAGCAACTGGTCACCGCTACGGGTGTGGACAAACAGCAGGCAGAGGGCGGTGCGGGGCTGATCTTCGGTCTGCTCAAGGACCAGCTCTCGTCGGGCGAGTTCGGTCAGGTCTCCCAGGCGGTTCCCGGGGTGGAAGGGCTGATCGATGCGGCGCCGAGCAGTGGTGGCGGGCTGGGCGGACTCCTGGGCGGCGTGGCCTCAGCCATGGGTGCGGGCAAGCTGGGCAATCTCGCCTCCCTGGCGGAGGGATTTTCGAAACTCGATCTGGATATGGGCATGGTCGGTAAATTCGTGCCGGTGGTGCTCTCCTATCTGCAGAACCAGGGCGGCGACGGCCTGGTGGCGATGGTATCCAAGGTGCTGCAGGGCGACTAGGGCACGACACCGGGGAGACGATCATGAAATGGCGGGGACAGCGGCAGAGCGACAATATCGAGGACCGTCGGGGCGCGTCATCGCCCTCGTCCCTGGGCATGGGAGGGGGCGGCGGTCTGCTCAACCTGTTGCCCATGGTGTTCAAGCTGTTCGGTTTCAAAGGGGGGTTGATCGCGGTTCTTGCGATTGGCGCCTACGGCCTGTTCAGCGGTAATCTGGGCAATATGCTCAGTGGCAGCGCGCCACCTCCCCAGGAGAGCGGCAAGCCGCTGCAGCAGTCGGCCCAGGAGAAGGAGCTGGTGCAGTTCGTCTCAGTGGTCCTGGCGGATACCGAACAGACCTGGCAGCAGCTGTTTCGCGAGATGGGCGCCCAATACGAAGAGCCCAAGCTGGTACTGTTTCGCGGCGCCACCCGCACCGCCTGTGGTTTCGGCCAGGCCGCCATGGGTCCCTTCTACTGCCCGGGGGACAACAAGGTCTATATCGACCTGCAGTTCTATGACGATCTGAAGCAGCGTTTCAAGGCCCCGGGGGATTTTGCCCAGGCCTATGTGATCGCCCACGAGGTCGGCCATCATGTGCAGAATCTGCTTGGGATCTCCTCCAAGGTACGCGAGGCCCAGGCCTCCCTCGATGAGGTGGGACGCAACAAGCTCTCGGTGCGGCAGGAACTGCAGGCGGACTGTTTCGCCGGTATCTGGGCCCACAATGCGGACCGTTCCCGCCAGCTGCTGGAATCCGGGGATATCCAGGAGGGCCTGAACGCCGCCAGCGCGATCGGTGACGACCGGCTGCAGAAGCAGTCGGGAGGCATGGTGAGTCCCGATTCCTTCACCCACGGCAGTTCTGCACAGCGGGTTAAATGGTTTCACCGGGGCTTTGAAAAAGGCGAAGTCAAAGCCTGCGATACCTTCTCGGCCAAAAGTCTGTAACGAGCCTGTCGGGTCCCATTGAGGGGCTTGTACGGAGCGCCGGTTGAATCCCTGGCTGAGGACAACCAGGGGGCTCTGGCCCATATCCCCCAAATTCCCCCATTTTCCGGGTTTTAGCGGCCCGCGATGCCGTATCGAGTGTGATTTGCGAGGCTTTGGCTGTCGTGGCACGGGCTATGCAAACCGTGTTTGTGAACCATCAGACACCTCAAACCGAAGGAGACGAATCATGACTCTTAAGAATCAAAACACGAAACAATATAAGCCCACCCAGCTGACCGTTGCGTTGATGCTGGCTCTGTCCCTGGGTTCCGCGCCGATCATGGCGGCAACTTCCGGCACTCAGGTTGCGGCAGGACAGGAGCAGCTGCAACAGGATACGACGCACTACATGGGCTGGGCCGATCCGGTCATTGCACAGAAGGTGGCGCGCAGCGGTCAGGCGTTGATCGATGTGCTGGAGCGCGCCGATCAGGCCCTGGTAGCCAATGATGGTGAAGCGGTTCTGGCTCGGCACAACCTTGATTATGCCCAGCAGATCGCCCAGGGGATCGAGCGCCAGATGCCTTACGTGGTGATGAAGGACAAGCTGCTCAACGCCAAGGGTCAGCTCGAGGACGGCGCGACCCACGACTTCGTGCAGACCCTGGCACCGGTCTACTCAAGTATCGACAACCTGGCTATGATTTCGCCGAGAATGGCCGGTTCCCTGCGTACCGGGGTGCAGCAGGCAGCGACCCTGGCCAAGGCGGGGGATGCCAAACAGGCGGCCAAACAGATCGATGATGTGGTCGATCAGCTGACCCTGGCCCGGGTCTATCTGCCGATCATAACGGTCAACCGGCAGATCGGGCTGGCACAGAAGGCCCTGGCCAAACAGGACATGCCAGGGGCAAGAACGGCCATCGAACAGGCCCTCGGAAGTATCCTGATCGTTCAGACCGGTACGGTTTCGACCGGTGCGGTGAATGCGGAATCCGCGGGATCCTGAGCGCTGGCGGCGACGGGGATTGATCGAAGCGCTCAGTCCTCGTCGAGATCGTTGACCATGCGCCTCAGGTCGTCGATAGCCTGATTCACGTCAACGTTCTCCTGAGGGGGCTCCAGCGGGCCCTTGTGCCCCTTGGCAAAGGACATGCTGAAGTCGGTGGGTTCCAGCTTCATGCTGCTGTCTCGCCAGCGCAGCGCCACCACGGTGACATTGTCGCTTTCCGGACTGCTGGTGTTCTCCGCGCGCTGGGCCAATTCGGTGACGCTTTTGAGCAGGGGTTCCGGCTTCTTGTAGATGGTCTCCACCAGAGGGCGTTCCTGGAGCGGTCCCCAGAAACCGTCACTGCACAGCAACACCACATCCCCTTCCTGCAGGTCGTGGGGGCCACTGAGTTCGGCGACCGGACGGTTGTTGTTGCCACCCAGGCAGCGGGTGACGTAGTTGCGGAATTTGTGGGTCTGCACCTGGGCGGCGGAGATCAGTCCCTGCTGTCTCAGGTGTTCCACATAGGAGTGATCATCGGTGCGCAGGTGGATGACCCCCTCGCGCATGATGTAGAGTCTGCTGTCGCCGATATGCGCCCAGTAGGCCTGATCCTCCTGCACCAGGCAGAGTACCCCGGTGGTTCGGGGCTCGATCGGCGGCGTCTGGCGATCCCCGTAGGCGCGGATCTGCTGATGGGTCATCTCCATCAGCCCCGAGAGGAAGAACCTCGGATTGCTGATCGGCTTGCGGCTGGTGAGGAACGCCTTACGGGCATTGTCCATCAGGATCTGTGCAGCCATTTCGCCCTTGGGGTGACCGCCCATGCCGTCGGCCAGGGCCAGCAGAATGGCGTCCGGGGCCTCCATCACCAGGCAGCGGTCCTGATTCATGGAGCGGTTGCCCACCAGGGTGCATTGTGCGGTTTCGTATTTCACGATATCGCCCGCTTCTCGTCGAATAGCTCCGAGATCGCGCTTTCGGTGTCGATCTCGCTCTGGTTGTCACTCAGGGCCTGCAGCATCTCGCTGGCGTTCTGCGGACGCTTCTGATAATCGATCTCCATGGCCCAGTCGATCGCTTCGAGCAGGTAGGCAGGATAGCGGCGCCGGTAGATGCGGGCCGCCGGTTTGAGCTTCTCCTTGGCATGCCGTTCGATGGCGGAAGGGGGGCCTTGCCGTCCAGGCAGGCGCGCATGCTCGCGCCGATGGCGTACACATCGCTCCAGGGGCCCACGTTGCCCGACTGGTAATACTGTTCCACGGGGGAAAATCCGGTGGTGACCACCCGGCCGGTGCGGGTGCCCTCGTTGCGCACTTCATGCACTGCGCCGAAGTCGAGCAGCAGGGGATTGCCGCCGGTGCGCAGGTGAATGTTGCTGGGCTTGATGTCCAGGTGCAGCAGATGGCGGGAGTGAATCAGGCTCAGGGCGTCGAGGATCGGAGGAAACACGGTCATGATGAAGCGGGTGCTGAGGCTGCCGCTGCGTTTCTTGATGTAGCTGGCGAGGTTCTTGCCCCGCTCATGATCCATCACCAGGTAACCGGTGTTGTTGGCCAGGAAAAAACCCCGCACCTGGACGATGTTCGGGTGGCGCAGGGAGGCCAGAACCTTGGCTTCCTGGTAGAACAGACGCAGACTGCGATTGAAATTGTCAGTCTGTTTGGCATCCCTGGGCACGACCTTGCCGTTGTTGTCCCGCATGGCGAGTTTCTTCGGCAGGAACTCCTTGATCACCACTTCGTCCTGGGTGTCCTCGTCTTCGGCCAGGTAGATCAGGCTGAAACCGCCGCTCGCGACCACTTTCATGATCACGTAACAGTCGATCTCAGTGCCTTCCGCCAGGCTGTCCCTGAGTTTATCCATGTCGGTCCCGGTGTACAGAGTCGATGTTCAAATGGTGTCCAATCATGCCGTTGATTATAAATTTTTTCGCTGAAATTGCCTTTCCCGCGATTGATGTTATGCCCATGCGGGGCCGAAAAAAGGTGATATGCATCAAAAAAACACCGGTCAGTTCACCTTTTTAAGACGCGAATCCGACTACGGAAGGGCTTCCACAGCTCATTTAACGGCTTGCCGGACAAAATCTGAAGTCGCGCCGGACCGGGTTGTGACAGTACACTTGTTTCCACAACAACCACACCAAGGGGACCTCATGATCAGCAGTATGACCGCCTTCGCCCGGGAAGAATATCGCGGAGACCTGGGCAATATGAGTTGGGAGATCCGTTCGGTGAACCACCGCTACCAGGAGGTCTACCTGCGCATGCTGGAAGAACTCCGGGCTCTGGAGCCCGCCGTCCGGGAGTTGCTGAACAGCCGCCTGAGTCGGGGGAAACTGGATGTCAGCCTGAAATTCAAGCCGGGTAGACAGGCCGATACCGCGCTGCGCATCAATCAACGCCTGGTGGAGCAGGTGCTGGAAGCGGAACAGGATCTGGCCGACCGCTACGATCTGGGCAGCGCTCTCGGCACCCGGGATCTGCTGCGCTGGCCCGGAGTACTGGAAGAGCAGGAACAGGATTACACTCCGGTGAAGCAGCAGGCGATGCAGCTGCTGGAAACGGCCATCGACAGCCTCATCGACAACCGTCTGCGGGAAGGGGAGCGGCTGGGTGAGATCATCCTGCAGCGCTGCCGCTCGCTGCACACCGAGGTCAACCGGGTGCGCGAACTGATGCCGGATGTGCTCGAAGGGGTGCGCAGCCGGATTCGCGAACGCCTCGCCGAGGTGATGGATGAACTCGACGAGACCCGGGTGGAGCAGGAGATGGTGCTGCTGGTGCAGCGCCTCGATGTGGACGAGGAGATGGATCGTCTCGAGACCCATCTGGACGAGGTCGCCCGGGTCCTCGAGGCGGACGAACCTATCGGTCGAAGGCTGGACTTCCTGATGCAGGAACTTAACCGGGAGGCCAACACCCTAACCTCCAAATCCAACAATGTGGAAATCACCCGCTCCGCGGTGGAGATGAAAGTGCTCATCGAGCAGATGCGGGAGCAGATCCAGAACATCGAATGACACGGCGCTAACCGGTAACCATGAATCTCACCCCCTTCTCTCGCCTTGCAATCGTCCTGCTGCTGTTCGGGTTGAGTGCCTGCGCCACCAGTCCCACCGGGCGCAAGCAGCTGATGCTGGTCAGCGAGGAGCAAGCGATCAACGCCTCCAAGGGCGCCTACGTGGAGATGCTCGAGCCCTACGAGCAGGATGGCAAGCTGGACAATGACCCGCTGCTCAAACAGCGGGTCGAGCGGATCACCGGGCGACTCATCGCCCAGGCGGTGGAGATGCGCCCCGAGACCCGCAGCTGGGACTGGAGCATGAAGATTCTGGATGACCCGGAAACCGTCAATGCCTGGGCCATGGCCGGGGGCAAGATGGCCCTCTACACCGGACTGGTGGAGCAGGTGAATCCCACCGACGACGAACTGGCCCAGGTGCTGGCCCATGAGATCTCCCACGCCCTGGCCAAGCACAGCGCGGAGAAAATGTCGGTTGCCCTGGCCAGCCAGATCGGCATCATTGCGGTGGCCGCCTCCACCGACAACCAGGCAGCGCTGGCCGGTTCCCTGCTGGCGGCCAAACTGGCATTCGACCTGCCCAACAGCCGCACCGCCGAGGCGGAAGCGGACCGGATCGGCATCGAAATGGCCGCCAAGGCCGGATATGACCCCCGCGCCGCGGTCACTCTGTGGCAGAAAATGGGGGCGGTTTCCGGACAGCGCGTACCCCAGTTTCTGAGTACCCATCCCAGCCCGGAAAACCGGGCCGAGACACTGGGCAAGCTGGCGGATAAGATGATGCCCTTCTATCTCGCTCCGGGGGAGCGTCCGGTGTTTTCGTTCTGATCCCCCGGTCTGATGTGCGGCGCAAACACGCTTACTGATTCCATGTCCATCCGCCACGGACACGGGATGCGGGTTCACCCAGTGGCAAAACAGGTTCGGCTATGAGTTCAGGCACCTTGTATATCCTTTCGGCCCCTTCCGGCGCCGGCAAGACCAGTCTATTGAAGGCCCTCCGGGAGCTGGACGGGGCACTTCAGGTTTCGGTATCCCACACCACCCGTGCCATGCGTCCCGGTGAGCAGGACGGTGTGCACTACCATTTCGTCGACCAGGAGCGGTTCCTGCAGATGGTGGAGGCCGGGGGCTTTCTCGAACATGCGGAAGTCTTTGGAAACTATTACGGCACCTCCGAGGCAGAGGTGCGGCGCCACCTGGAGCAGGGTCGGGACACGGTGCTGGAGATCGATTGGCAGGGCGCCCGCCAGGTGCGCCAGCGTTTCCCGGAGGCGGTTTCCATCTTCATCCTGCCGCCGGATCCCGCAGCGCTTCATGAGCGTCTCAGCGTCCGGGGTCAGGACAGCGAGGCGATCATTGCCGGGCGCATGCAGCAGGCAGTGAACGAAATGTCCCATTATGTGGAATTCGACTACCTGGTCATCAACGAAGACTTTCAGGTCGCGCTGAATGAACTGGCGGCCATCGTCACCGCCCAGCGTCTGCGCCTCGACCGTCAGGCCGGCCGGGAGGCCGAGCGGATCTCCTCGCTGCTGAACTGGAAGACGGAGTAGGGCGTCTCAAACGCATCAACCCCGACAAAGTTCGGGATTGGAACCGGGCTCCTGAGGCTATACTATAGCGACCCCTGCGAGAAACTGGATCCGAGATGCCCGGCAAACTCTACATCAAGACCTTTGGCTGCCAGATGAACGAATACGACTCCGCGCGTATGGCGGACGGTCTGCGCGTGGCTGCTGGGCTGGAGTTGACCGAGGCGCCGGAACAGGCTGACGTGCTGCTGCTCAACACCTGCTCAATCCGGGAAAAGGCCCAGGAGAAGGTGTTCTCCCAGCTCGGCCGCTGGCGTCCCTGGAAACAGCGTAACCCGGACCTGATCATCGGCGTTGGCGGTTGCGTGGCGAGCCAGGAGGGGGACGCGATCCGCGAGCGGGCCCCCTACGTGGACCTGGTATTCGGTCCCCAAACCCTGCACCGCCTGCCGGAGATGATCGCCCAGGTGCGCCAAGAGCGCACGCCGGTGGTGGATGTGAGCTTTCCCGAGATCGAGAAGTTTGACTGTCTGCCGGAACCCCGGGCGGAAGGCCCCACCGCCTTTGTCTCGGTGATGGAGGGCTGTTCGAAATACTGCACCTACTGCGTGGTGCCGTTCACCCGGGGCGAAGAGATCAGCCGGCCGTTCGATGACGTGATCGCCGAGGTGGCCGGGCTGGCCAGCCAGGGGGTTGCGGAGATCAACCTGCTGGGACAGAACGTGAATGCCTACCAGGGCGAGATGCACGACGGCGAAATCGCCGATCTGGCCCTGCTGATTGAATACGTGGCCGCGGTGGAGGGGATCGAGCGGATCCGTTTCACCACCTCTCACCCGGTGAATTTTTCGGATCGTCTGATCGAGGTCTATGGCACGGTGCCGGAACTGGTCAGCTTCCTGCACCTGCCGGTACAGTCCGGCTCGGACCGGGTGCTGGCGATGATGAAACGGGGCCACATGGCGGTGGAGTACAAGGCGAAGATCGCCCGCCTGCGCCAGGTGCGGCCGGACATCACCATCTCCTCCGATTTCATCGTCGGCTTCCCCGGCGAGACCGAGGCGGATTTCGAACAGACCCTGAAACTGATCGAGGAGATCGGCTTCGACCACTCCTTCAGTTTCATCTACAGTCGCCGTCCCGGCACCCCTGCCGCGGACCTGCCGGACGACGTGCCCCTGGCGGTGAAACAGCAGCGTCTGGAACGTCTGCAGCAGTTGATCAATACCCAGGCGCAGCGCATCAGCCGCCAGATGGTGGGCACGATCCAGCGTATCCTGGTGGAGCGTCCGGCGAAAAAGGATCCGGCCCAACTGGCCGGCCGCACCGAGAACAGCCGGGTGGTCAACTTCGACGGTCCCGTCGATCTGATCGGCCAGTTCGTCGAGGTGCGGATCACCGAGGCCTTGCCCAACTCCCTGCGGGGGGAATGGATCGGCGCAACACAAGGGCAGGCCGTCAACGCCTGATGCCGGGCAGCCCCCTGCAGCATGAAAGGGAACACACATTTGTCTGAACACCCCCTCTCCCTGGACCTGGTACTCGAACCGGCCGACAACGCTCGCCTGGCCAATTTGTGCGGTCAGCTCGATGAACACCTGCGGCTGATCGAACGGCGCCTGGGTATCGAGATCAACAACCGCGGCAACCGATTTCGCCTGATTGGCGAGAGCGAGGCGATCCAGGCGGCGGAGCAGGTGCTGCAGGATCTCTACCGGGCCTCGCAAAACGAGGTGCTGGAACCCCAGCGGGTGCACCTGTTTTTCCAGGAATCCGGAGTGGACGACCTGCTGGAGCAGGACAAGGGGGCGGATCTCCCGGATGTGGTGATCAAAACCCGGCGCGGCCTGGTGAGGCCCAGGGGCGCTAACCAGAAGGAGTATCTGCACAAGGTCTTCACTCACGACATCAATTTCGGTGTCGGACCGGCGGGCACCGGCAAGACCTACCTGGCGGTGGCCAGCGCGGTGGAAGCCCTGGAACGGGATCAGGTGCGGCGAATACTGCTGGTGCGGCCCGCAGTGGAGGCAGGGGAACGGCTGGGTTTCCTGCCCGGTGATCTGGCACAGAAGATCGACCCGTACCTACGTCCGTTGTACGATGCCCTGTATGAGATGCTGGGTTTCGAAAAGGTGGCCAAGCTGGTGGAGCGTAACGTGATCGAGGTGGCGCCCCTGGCCTACATGCGCGGCCGCACCCTCAATGAGTCCTTCGTCATTCTCGACGAGGCGCAGAACACCACGCCGGAGCAGATGAAGATGTTTCTCACCCGGATCGGCTTCGGCTCCACCGCGGTGATCACCGGTGACGTGACCCAGATCGACCTGCCCAGGGGACAGCTCTCCGGGCTGCGCCAGGTCACCGAGGTGCTGGCAGGCGTGGACGGCATCAGTTTCACCTTTTTCAATGCCCGGGACGTGGTGCGACATCCGGTCGTGCAGCGGGTGGTAAGAGCTTACGATGAGTACGATCGAAGATCCTGAACCCCCCAGTAGAAGCCCCCGTTATGGTTGGGGGGTGATCGCATGACCAGCCCGCTGATCCTGGAAATTCAGCGGGTGGCCGAACCTGCCCCCGGCGTGCCCGGAGATGAGTTGCTGCAGCATTGGGCCGAAGCAGCAATGGAACCCGGGCGCGACGAAGTCGAGCTGGTCATCCGCCTGGTGGATGAGGCGGAGAGCCAGCAGCTGAACCGGGATTACCGGGGCAAGGACAAGCCCACCAACGTACTCTCTTTTCCCTTCGAGGCACCGGACGTGGTGCCCGTTTCCCTGATTGGCGACCTGGTGATCTGCGTGCCCGTGGTGGCGCGGGAAGCCGAGCAACAACACAAATCCCTGTCTGCGCACTGGGCCCACATGGTGGTCCATGGGGTGTTGCATCTGCAGGGTTTCGATCACCAGACCGAGCCAGAGGCCGAACGCATGGAATCCCGGGAACGGGAGATCCTGCATGGCCTGAATTTTCCCGATCCCTATCTTGAAGAGCACACATGAGCAGCGAAGATCGATTAAGTAACGGTTCCTCCAGACATTGGTTGGAACGACTCAGCCGGATGTTTGGTAGCGAACCGCAAGACAAGGAAGAAATCTACGATCTTCTGAAGGAGGCGAGCGAAAGGGAACTGCTGGATGACGATGCCCTGAGCATGATGCAGGGGGCCATGCTGGTCTCAGAACGACGGGCCCGTGATGTGATGGTGCCCCGCTCCAAAATGGAGGTGGTGCGCGCCGATGCCGATCTGGATGAGGTGCTGGGTCTGGTGATCGAATCCGCCCACTCCCGGTTGCCGGTGGTCGGCAAGGATGTGGACGAAATACTCGGACTGTTGCTGACCAAGGATCTGTTTCCCTTCTTTCAGCCGGAGCAGCAGGAGCGTTTCGTGGTGCGCAAGGTGATGCGCGAGGCCCTGTTCGTGCCCGAGGCGATGCGTCTCAATCAGTTGATGAAGAATCTGCGCAAGAACCGCAACCACATGGCGATCATCGTGGACGAGTACGGCTCCACCGCGGGTATCGTTACCCTGGAAGATCTGCTCGAACAGATCGTGGGCGAGATCGAGGATGAACACGATGTGCCCGAGGAGAACGGCGCATCCGGTATCGATTCATCCACGGAGTAGTTTTTGTGCAAATGGCGGGGATAGATCGGCTGGCGCAACGTGCGCCTGTGCTTCTGGCGGTGCTGAGTGGCGCTCTGACCACTCTGGCCTACGCCCCCTTCAATCTCTGGCCGTTTGCGCTGTTGGGTCCCCTGGGACTGTTTCTGATCTGGCAGAGGCGGGGTGGTGCCGATTTCCGGACCGGTTTCGGCTACGGCTTCGGACTGCTCGGCAGCGGGGTCTCCTGGCTGTATGTGAGCATCGCCCAGTTCGGCGACCTGGGCTGGCTGTTCCCGTTGTTCCTGACCCTCTCGTTCATCCTCCTCATGGCCCTCTATTATGGTGCCCTGGGCTGGTGGGCAGGACGTTTTTCCCGGCTCCCGGAAAGCCTCCGTTTCCTCCTGGTCTATCCCACCCTTTGGGTGGTCGTGGAGTGGCTGCGGGGCTGGTTTCTCACCGGGTTCCCCTGGTTGCAGCTGGGTTACTCTCAGATCGACACCCCCCTCTCCGGTTACGCTCCTGTGTTGGGTGTGCTGGGGGCCAGCTGGGCGGTGATGCTCAGTGTGGGATTGCTGTGGGCGGTCATCAGCCTGCCCCGCAAAAGGCTCCTGTATGCCCTGTCGATGGCGGTCCTGTGGCTGGGGGGTGGGTTATTGGGGCTGATCTCCTGGAGTCAGCCGATCGGCGAGCCGCTGCGAGTGGCCCTGATTCAGGGCAACATCCCACAGGCGGAAAAATGGCTGCCCGAGCAACTCGCGCCAAGCCTGGTGCGCTATGCCAAGATGACCCGGGACGAACTCGACGGGGATCTGGTGGTATGGCCGGAGACCGCGGTTTCCGCCTTTCAGCACCAGGTCGAAGAAGCCTTCATAACACCCCTCGAGACCACGGTGCGAAACCGGGGCTCGCACCTGGTGTTCGGGGTGGTGCAGATGGATGAGAAACGGGAGCGTTACTACAACGCCCTGGTGGCCCTGGGCAATGAGCAGCGGGACCGTTACTACAAAGGCCACCTGGTGCCGTTTACCGAATATCTGCCCTGGGCGACCCTGTTTCGTCCCCTGGTGGACCTGTTCACCCTGCCCATGTCGGATTTCAGTGCCAGGCAGGAGGAGAAGCCCCTGATGCAGGTCGGACCCTATGCGGTGGGGATGTCGATCTGTTACGAGGATGCCTTCGGCAACGAGATGATCCAGGCCCTGCCCGAGGCCACTTACCTGATCAATGTGAGTAACGATGCCTGGTTCGGCGACTCCCTGGCGCCGCGCCAGCATCTGCAGATCGCGCGTATGCGCGCCCGGGAGACTGCCCGCTATCTGCTGCGCGCCACCAACACCGGCATCTCCGCCATCGTCGCTCCGGACGGGCATCTGCAGGAGACCGCTCCACTGCTTGAGCAGGCGGTGGTTAAGGGCTCGATTCAGCCGATGCAGGGTATGACCCCCTATGCCCGCTTCGGCAATCTGCCCCTGCTGTTGATGTTGACGGCGGTAGTAGTAGCCTCATTGATCCGTAAAGCCCACAACCCGTAACCCGGGACAGACAACACTCCAAACTTCCCCGGGTTCCGCGATGCTCCACCCGGGCTACCCACTGGCGCACGGGCCTTAAATGTTAGTCGCAACCCACATCAATCCCCACATGACGGGCGCCGTCTTTGGTTCGGACTGCCAATCCGTTATCATGAGGTTCACCTCTCTTCAGGGTCTTGGCAGTTAATGTTCCTGGCGGAAGAATCATGAAAAAGTGTGTACTCATTACCGGCGCCTCCTCCGGATTCGGTGAGGCCTGTGCCCGGCGTTTTGCCGCGGAGGGCCACGATCTGGTGCTTTGCGCGCGTCGCACCGAACGACTCGAATCCCTCGCGGCCTCCCTGCAGACAGCGGATTCGGTGATATGCCGGACCCTGGATGTCACGCAATCCGAACAGGTGGATCGATTCCTCGATGAACTGCCGGAGTCACACCGGGAGATCGATGTCCTGGTCAACAACGCCGGGCTGGCACTGGGCCTCGAGCCTGCCTACGAGGCGGATCTGGAGGATTGGGAGACCATGGTGGATACCAACATCAAGGGCCTGATTCGCATGACTCGCCGGATCCTCCCCGGGATGGTGGAACGCCGACGGGGACAGATCGTCAACATCGGTTCGGTGGCCGGTAACTGGCCCTATCCCGGGGGCAATGCCTACGGCGCCACCAAGGCCTTTGTTCAGCAATTCTCCCGCAACCTGCGTTCCGATCTGCTGGGCACCCCGATCCGGGTCAGTAACATCGAACCCGGACTGGCTGAAACCGAATTCTCCCTGGTGCGTCTCAAGGGCGATGCGGGCAAGGCCAGTTCCGTGTATGAGAATACCCAGCCATTGAGTGCCGAGGATATCGCCGAAATCATCTTCTGGGTCACCGCGCTGCCGGCCCATGTGAACATCAATACCCTTGAGGTGATGCCGGTATGCCAGGCCTGGGCGCCTTTTGCGGTGGACCGTACCCTGGGTAAGCTTTCTTGAAGGCGCTGCTCAACGCCGCGATCGAACTCTGTCTGCTGCGCCGCAAGCCACAGGATCTTCCCGCCTCCGTCGATCTGCTGGCATTCACAGTGGCCCTGAATCTGTTGGTCAGTGTGCTGATCTACCTGGGGTTGCAGAAGAATTTCGGCATCGCAGCGGCCGCCAGCCTGTTTGAGACCGGTCTGATGATGGCTGCGCTGTACGGCGTTTTGCGCCTCAAGAAACACCTCATGCGCTTCACTCAGACGATGACCGCGCTGATGCTCAGCAACATACTCCTCGGGGTACTCATGCTGCCGTTGCTCGGATGGACCCGTGACACCCTGTCGGACGAGTCCCAGCTGCTGTTGCTGCTGTTGTCGCTCTGGGTTCTGGCGGTGTTTGGCCACATCCTGCGGCATGCCCTGGAGGTACCCCTGGGCATGGGGATCGGCCTGGCCGTGTTCTATACCCTGTTCAGCTGGTCCCTGCTGAAAGTCTTTTTTCCCTCGATGGTGGTTTGATGCATATCCATATCCTCGGCATTTGCGGTACTTTCATGGGTGGCATCGCGCTGCTGGCCCGGGCCATGGGGCATCAGGTCAGTGGTTCGGATGCCAACGTCTATCCGCCCATGAGCACCCAGCTGGAACAGGCGGGCATCCAGCTGATGGAGGGTTTTCATGCGGAGCATCTGCTACCCGCTCCGGACCAGGTGGTGGTGGGCAATGCCCTGTCCAGAGGCAATCCTGCGGTGGAGGCGATGCTCGATCAGGGCTTGTCCTATACCTCCGGACCCCAGTGGCTGGCGGAACATGTCCTGCAGGGACGTTGGGTGCTGGCGGTGGCGGGCACCCATGGCAAGACCAGCACCGCCAGTCTGCTCGCCTGGATTCTAGAGGAGGCGGGGCTCAATCCGGGGTTTCTTATTGGCGGTGTTCCGGAGAATTTTGGTGTCTCGGCGCGGCTTGGGGATGCGCCATTTTTCGTTGTCGAGGCGGACGAGTACGACACCGCCTTCTTTGACAAGCGCTCTAAATTCGTACACTACCGGCCCCGCACCCTGATCATGAACAACCTGGAGTTCGATCATGCGGACATCTTCGACAACCTGGAGATGATCCAGCGACAGTTCCACCACCTGGTGCGCACCGTTCCCTCCAAGGGTCTGATCGTCGCGCCCCTGAATGACGCACCCCTCGGCGAGGTGCTGGCCCGGGGCGTGTGGACCCCGGTCGAGAGCTTCGATCCGCTGATCGAAACCACATGGCATACCGCCAATGCCACCCCGGACGGAAGCTCCTTCGATGTAGTGCTCGAGGGTCGGATTCAGGGCCGGGTGGCATGGGATCTGATCGGCAGGCACAACCTGGCCAATGCCCTGGCGGCCATCGCCGCGGCGCGTCACGCAGGTGTGCCGCCGCATGTGGTGATCCCCGCTTTAAGCAGTTTTCGCAACGTCAAGCGGCGTATGGAACTGCGTGGTGAAGTCGCGGGTATACGGGTCTACGACGACTTTGCCCATCACCCCACGGCCATCGAAACCACTCTGGAAGGTTTGCGTAAACAGGTGGGTGACGCACGGATCATCGTGCTCCTGGAACCCCGCTCCAATACCATGAAACTGGGCGTTCATGCGGAGCGTCTGGCGCCCTCCCTGCAGCAGGCGGATCAGGTGCTTCTGTTCGCCCCTCCGGGCCTATCCTGGGATGCGCAGCAGACCTTGGCGCCTCTGGGTGAGCGGCTTGAAATCTTCGCTCAGACCCAGGCAATGGTGGACCAGGTCATGGCCCTGGCCCGGCCAGGTGATCATATCCTGGTTATGAGCAATGGAGGCTTCGAGGCGATTCACCAGCGATTGCTGGATGCCTTGATGGCAAATCCTCCAACACGGCAGATCTCGTAGTGCATTCCATGAACGATTGCAGATCGGGAAGAGTGGGTTGTCATTGCCGCTCGGGAGTATGCGGGTGGCGGGTTGTTACGGAAGGCTATAATCCCGCAATAGAGCTCACGTCACTGGGAGTGTCAGGGTGAACATCGAACAGAATCCGATTGCGCTGGCCATTACCGGTGCCTCCGGTAGTGCCTATGCGCTGCGTCTGCTGAAGTGCCTGGTGCAGGCCGGAGAGCCGGTGTATGTCATGATCAGCCAGGCGGCACAGGTGGTGTTGAGAATGGAGTCCGGATTGGAAATTCCCTCCCGGCCGGATGAGGCGGCTCGCCTGCTGACGGAATATTGCTCAGCAGCACCGCAACAGATCGAGGTCTTCGGCCGCCAGCAGTGGATGGCCCCGGTGGCCAGTGGCTCCAATCCGCCCAGGGCCATGGTGGTCTGCCCCTGCACCACCGGCAGCCTCTCGGCGATCGCCTGCGGTGCCAGCAACGATCTGATGGAGAGGGCTGCGGACGTGGTCCTCAAAGAGCGCCGCAAGCTGATCCTGGTGGTTCGGGAAACCCCTTTCTCCGACATCCACCTGCAGCACATGCTGACCCTGAGTCGCATGGGCGCGGTGATCATGCCGGCCAACCCCGGTTTCTATCATCAGCCCCGTTCGGTCGAGGATATCGTGGATTTCATGGTTGCGCGGATCCTTGATCAACTGGATGTCGAACATCAACTGATGACCCGTTGGGGTTCGGATCAACCGCAACCCTGAACTGTGGCAGGCTGCGTCCCGGGGCGGGATGGCAATAATTTCATACCACCCCGACAGTCCCCGCATGGGAGTTGCTGAATGACTTCGCCGCTGATCAGACAGAGGTCCCTTGGAGACCCGCTGATTGCGATTTCCACGCCTCAATCATTCCCCTTTCAGGTATAGCGCGATGCTTTGAGCCTCGTCATGACTGATATTTGGGAATGCGGGCATGATAGAACCCCCGTTGGTGATTTTACCGACGATCTCCTCTGCCGACTCATCGGTTCCCGCGATTTTCAGCAGAAAGCCGAATTTACCGTTGCCCGATTCGCCGTGACAACTGGCACAGGCTTGGCTGAACATGGCTTTGCCATCCAGGCCGCCCCCCGGTTTGTAGTCATTCACATCACTGCAGCCCGCAAATGTCAGGGTCAGCAGGCTGATGCCCGCATAATACGTCGCTTTCTTCATTATCTAACCTCCGAATACATTATCGTTTTATCTCGTCTCTGGCAGGGCGTACTTGTAGAGGACTCTACATCAGGTGTTGGCCGGCGCCCTGTCCGGTACCGCACGGGATGGTACGGGAGTTTCGGTAATTTGGGTAGCAAGCGCTCGAGACCGCATGGCCTTAGCATGCTGTATGGGTGGATCTTCGCTTATCGGAATGCAAGGGTCATTGAGAAATGTGCGAAATCAGCTTTTATCTGCGGGCGTAGAGATCTCTCGCGACAGGCGAACCGGGTTACATGATGGTGCAGCGGTTGCGGCCCGTTTGCTTCGACTCGTAAAGGGCGCTGTCCACCCGCTTGATCAGGGAATCGATGTTGTCACTCGGTGTGACCACGCTGGCGCCGAAGCTCGCGGTGACCTTGCCCACACCCTTATGGGGATACTGCTCAATGGCGGAGCGCAGGGCTTCAACCAGGTTGCCCAACTCCTCTCTGCCGATCAATGGTGCAATGATCATGAACTCTTCACCGCCCCAGCGGGCCAGGATGTCCGATTTGCGAATCCTGTTGAGCAGCAGTTCCACGGTGTTTTTCAATACCTGGTCACCCATGTCATGGCCATAGGTATCATTGATGTGTTTGAAATGATCGATATCCAGCATGATCAGGCCGAAACGGTTATGGGTTAGGCTGGCCCAGGCGATCATGTTCTTCAGTTCCTCATCGAACTTCATGCGGTTGTAGATCTGGGTGAGGCGGTCGGTTTCGGCAATGTGCTGCAACTGCCGCTCCATCTCCACCGTCTCGGTGATGTCCCGATGGGATTCGATGATCTGTACGATCTTCTCCCCGGATTCATCGAAGATCGGAGTGGCGCGTACGTCCACATGCATCACCCGGCCATTCGCGTCGAAGTGTTTATGGATCACCGAAACCGGGGCCTGGGTTCGATTGATCTCGCGAATTGGACAGGGATCCAGGTTGCCCTTGCAGGGATTGTTGCGCTTGTGAGAGAGCTGAAAACAGGTTGCCCCGGGTTTGATCTGTTGCCCGCCCGAATAGAGTTTCAAGGCCGAGTGGTTGAGCAACTGCAGCCTATAGGTGTTGATGTCGATCACCAACGTGGGATCCGGAATGGTGTCGACCACTTTCTGGATGTAGTCGTGTGAGCGGGTCAGCAGTCCCTCGGCCTCTTTCAGAGCGGTGATGTCCGTCAGGTGAACGAAGAAGTGGGTCAGCCTGCCCCGGTTATCGCGAATCACGTGGGTGGTGTCCTGCAACCATTTGCGCTGCTGGTAGTGGTCGATGACCTGGTAGGGTGAACGCTTATAGGACGTCAGACGCTGATGATCCATCTCCAGGGTTTCCCGGGTGAACTGATCCAGGTACTGGGGATCGATCAGGCTCGAATATGAATATTGCTTGTTCCTGAATTGCTCCGCTGCATAGCCAAGCAGATCCTCGACATTGTCGGAAATGAACTCAATGGGCCAGCCCAGTTCATTACGCAGTT
The DNA here is from genome assembly GCA_040507245.1 of Candidatus Thiodiazotropha sp. Taxonomy (GTDB): domain Bacteria; phylum Pseudomonadota; class Gammaproteobacteria; order Chromatiales; family Chromatiaceae; genus Thiodiazotropha. The sequence continues at coordinate 16,237 of JBEVVH010000006.1, read as the reverse complement.
TTGCGATTACCCCCGGACCGCTGATGAACAGTTCGTGTTCATTGGAGATCTTGCTGTTGAGATTTCGGATCTGGTGCTCGTTGAGCCGGCGTTTCTCACGGTGCCAGAGGGCAATTCCGGTCAGCACAAGCAGGATCATCGAACCAATCGCCAGCAACGGCACGGCCTGGGACAGGTTACGCCAGAGCTGGGTTTGTATGATCTGCTTGGGTATGAACAGCACAATTCTCAGGCAGCCTTTGCAGTTATTATCGAAGAATCTGTTGCTGGAGGGATCGATGTTTTCGAAGGTATAGATGCCCCAGGCGTTGTGAAACTGCCCCCTGGGCTGACCCTCAATGATCTGCCAGGCGTCGCGGTGATTCACATCGATGGTGCTCTGGGGACTGTCCGGAAACATGAAACTCCAGTTTTGTGAGGTGTCCTGGCTGTACAGACTGTATCCCTTCCAGTTCAACAGCATCGCCTCGCCCGAATAACCGGCGGATACACTCATGAATTCATCAAGCAGGTTTTTTGCCAGGTAGTTTAGGATGACCACGCCAAGCACCGAACCGTCCGCATCCACTACTTTGGCGGAGAAACGCAGGGTTGGTTTGAGTGGCAGTTCGATCCGGCTATGCTCGATGTTGAGGTCGAGTTGAGAGGCGGTGATCGTGCCTGCTTCGGCCTGCATGGCGTCAGTGAAATAGTACCGATGACGCTTTGACTGCAAGCGTTCCTGAGGAACCGAGACCGGATCGCCGTCGTTGTAGTTGATACGAATCACCTCCTGGCCCTGCGGGTCGAGGAAGCGGATCTGGTCATAACGCTTGCGCTGCTTTGCATACGAGATCCACAGCTGCTCGAGTGTTCTGTTGACCACAGGATACTCTCGGCTGTGCCGGTACTCCCGGGCGTACTGTTCTGCGATCAGGCGGATGTCCGAATGAATTTCCCGGATGCCCAGATTCAGTTGGCCGGTCAACTGATTGATGAGTCGATTCGATTCGAGCCTGAGTTCCCCGTCGATACTATTCAGCGTTTGTGAATAGAGCACCCAGAACAGTCCACTTCCCAGGATGGCAAGTGCCATGAAAACACTCAGGTAATTGCGGAATAATCGGCCAATCTTCATGACAGCAGGGGCGTATGTATCGCAGCCGCCTGGTCAGAATTTGAGAGAAGATGCAGTACCACCACGGCGCCGGTGACTTTCTGATCCTGCAGGATGGGTGTGCTGATGTATTCGACTTCGATGGGTGAGCCGTTTTTGTGCCAGATCGTCTCCCGTTCTCCACGCCGGATCTGCCCGTCCTTGAGGACGTCGGTGATCGGACAATCGACCTGTGGATATTCCGCCCCGTCGTTATGGGCATAGTGCCAGAGTTCATGGCTGTGTTTACCGAGCATTTCATCGATGGTGTAGCCCAGCATCTCGGCAGCGGCAGGGTTGACGAACATATGTTTTCCAGAGGCGTCCAAGCCGATGATCCCGTCGCCTGCAATATTGAGGATGAGTTCTTTCTGGTGTTGGGTCAGACGGTTCTGTTCCTCGAGACTCTTGTAGCTGTCAATGTCATCGATGACCGCGATGTAGTAGTCGTCCTGGTTCACCTCGCCGGTTTTTTTTGCGGACAGCGAAAGCTGAATCCACTTGCTTTGACCGTTTGCACAGAGCATGCGCAGCTGGATCGATACGCTGGTCTGCAAATTTCCCCGCAACTGGTCGAACGCCTTGATGCAGGTGGGCAGGTCATCCTCGTGGAGGATGTCCATAAGATTGATTGATTTCATCTCCTCGGGGGTCAGGGATAGGAGTTCACCGAGTTTGCGGTTGGTCTGCAGGAACTCACCGGCCGGGGTGATATGGGCTAGCCCCACCGCCGCGAGTTCGAAGGTGGCGAGTTGGGTCTGGTGACTGCTTTCCGGACTTGTTTGATGCTCCAATAATGTCCGTTTCACCCGGATTACGTGAATATCCAGGTAGAGCAGAATGCCCAACAGCGCCAGGGATGCCAGATACCAGGGCCAGGAGCGGCTCAGGGATTGACCGAATTTCTGTGCCAGTGATTTATCGTAGGGGGCCAGTTCCAGCGTTCTCAACAGATCGTTAACCGATTGGTAAGTCTCGGGAATGGTCCAGCCATAGATGTGGGCCTCTTGCGCCGCTGGATGATCGGCAGGCAGTTTCAACAAAGCGATGGATACCTGCTTGGCCAGTTCCGGTGAGGTATGGGGCAGAATTGAGAAGGGCCATTCCGGATACAGCGGAGTACTGATCAAATAGGGGAATTGCTCGTAGTGATCCGGTGACAGAATGCGGTAATCCTCGAGTTGGATCAGTCCTTCCATGGCCATCCGCTCCAGGGTGTCGGTGCGGACGATGCCTGCTTCCGCCTTGCGATGGGTTACTGCCTCGACGACCGCATCGTGAGTATTCATGAACAGCAGCGAGGCAAAATCCCAACGGTCGATTCCCTCGGCTTTGAACTCCCTCAGCGCCATGATCCAACCCCCTAGGGAGGTGCTGTGAACGGCAGCAATACGCTGGTTCTTCAAGCTCTTCAGGTCGATGATCTCGGAATTGCTCTTGAGTGTGAAAATCACGCTGCCAAAGCGGGAGACCGGATAACCCGGGCTCAGTTCATTGATCAATGTGAGGATTCTGCGAACACCGTAGGTTTCCGCCAGATTGACATAGATACCCGGATTGACCACCACAAAGTCGACCAGGCGGTTTTTTACAATGACCGGGATATCGCCAAACGTCATGGGCACGATCTTGAACCGGTATCCTGGAACATTGGCGCTAAGGTAGTCCGCAGTGGCCTGCCACCTTTCCTGGCTTTTCGCGTAACCCTGTTTAGCCAGAACACCGATGTTCACCTCGACCGGATCCGCCCATGCCTGAACCAGCCACAGGCACATCAGTACGGTCATTGATCGGAGGAGAATTTTCATTAATTATCAGTATCCTGGGGTGGTGTCATGCTGGCAACCACAAAGTCTGGTAAATACGGGTTTGCAACGCGTCGGGCCTCAGTCCGGGGTATTAGTAGAATCGGCCGTTCATATTAGGAGCTTTAGACGCAAAATCACCAGGCTTCAACTGCCAAACAGCAGATTTTCATCTCATCCCCACAACCAGGCATCAGCTCAAGGCAGGGTGGCCGGTTCTACAAGCAGCTTGCCGGCCAGCTGATGCACGGACAGCCGGTTCAGTGCGCTGAGATCATGATGCAATTCGACCAGCGGCTGCCCATCATTTCGCCGGGTAACCGGCAGTACGAAAAGATCGGCCACGACCTCCTTTGATTGTCCGGTGACATTCCCGATATAAAGCGGCTGAACAGAGTCCACAACCAGTGTTGTTGGCCAGAGTCTCAACACCAGGCGACTCTCCAGGGTGAGGGATTTCACCAACACCAGGCTTTCGTGGCGGGCGTTATGTACCTGGGGCAGAACCGGCAAGGAGGTCAGGGGTGTGCTGGGAGACAGCAGGTGCAGCAGGTTGCGCCAGGAGAGCATCTGCGCAGGCTTCCAGCCTTGCCGGGCAAGTTGTTGCGCCAGTCGCTCAGGAGAACCCGCCCATTGCAGATCGAGGGGATGGCGGTCACTTCCGCTGAGGTCCTGGCGATCGTCCGGCAGTTCGGCAACACCGGACATCCAATGGGTCTGGGATATGGAGTGAGTCTGGATAACGGGTTGGTAGCGCAGCTGACGCTGCTCCACATTCAGAGCATGGATCACCAGGCTCAGGGCAAGCATCAGAATGGCCCCGGCGAACAGGATCTGAGGCTGGGTCTCCGCTGTGACATGCCGGTAGTAGGCAATCCCCAGCAGAGCCACCCAGAATATCCCCAGGGTCAGGCTGCCGAGCACATCGGTGGCCCAATGCACACCCAGATAGAGCCGGGAAAGGGCCACAGCGACGACGATCAGAGCGGCCAGACTGTAGGGCAGCCAGCGCCACTCCCGTTGAATGACCCGCGCCAGCATGACGGAATAGAAGCCGTATACGGTCATGCCGTGCAACACATGCGCACTGGGATACGACCAGGGGCCCAGGCTCTCGGGACTGGTGGGTGGTCGGGGAATCTGCAGGCCGATCTTCAGCAGCAGTGGCGCGATGACACCAAAAGCGGTGGTAGCCAAAAGATAGTAGGCCGCCCGGGTGTGTTTCTGCCAAAGCAGCAGGCTGGTAGTTACCCCACTGAATACCAGAACGGTGGAAAGATCTCCCAGGCTGGTGGCCAGGACCATCACCCTGTCGCCCCAGGGGGTGCGCAGGCTTTGCAGGGCCGACTGAATCCACAGGTCGAACCGGCTTGCGGCGCCTCCGTCGATCATCAGGCCGGTGAGCAGGGCAAAAAAGCTTGAGGCGAGAATCAGCAGGGTAGCCAGGGTGGCCAATCCTTTGGCTTCGGGGTGATGCGGGTCGGCCAGAGCGGAGGAAATGCTGCGAAAACCCCGATGCAACTGGCCCCATTCGAAGACTCGTTGCACCAGATAGGTGGCATGAGGCTGGATCAGGCGGAATGCCAGGCGCGCTAGCATGAACACACCCCAGCCTAGCGCCAATACCAGCACCATCAGAACCACCAGCCGGAAGGCGACTTCAGAGGCAAGCTTGAGTGAGGCGCCAAAGACGATCCCCGGTAACAGGTAGGCAGGCGCCCAGAGTAGTGCCGAACTCACGTTTGCAATGAAAAACCGCCCCGGCGACATGCCCATCATACCGGCCACCAGCGGAATGACGGCACGTACGGGACCGAAAAAACGTCCGATGGCGACGCTCTTGCCCCCGTACTTTTCGAAGAATGTCACACCCCGTTGCAGTGTGGCGGGATACCGGGAGAATGGCCAGATACCTCGAAGCTGGTCCTGGTAGTGGCGGCCCAGCCAATAGCTCAGGCCGTCACCGGTTACCGCGCCGGCCACCGCCCACATGAATACGGGCCAGAACTCCAGGGCTCCGGTGGCGATGAGGGCGCCGAAACCGAACATGGCGATTACCCCAGGGACCAGCAGACCGAATATCGCAACGGATTCCGAGAAGGCGGCCAGGAACACCAGCAGCCCTGCCCACAGGGTGTGCTCCGCCACCCAGTCGAGCATTACGGTGATCAGATCATTCATCCGTCAGTGCCCATGACTCCGTAGCGTCACCTCAGATTGTTGGGGAAAATCAGGTCAGGCTTTTGAAAGCTTCCCCGGCAGCTTTGAGGGTGTTCTGGATATCCTCATCAGTGTGTGCAGCCGAGACAAACCCGGCTTCGAAAGCGGAAGGAGCCAGATAGACTCCCTTGTCGAGCATGACGTGATAAAAAGCCTTGAAGCGCTCCTGATCACAGGCGGTGGCCCCCGCGTAATCCGTAACCCGCTCCCGGTCAGTGAAGAACAGTCCGAACATGCCTCCGACATGGTTTTCCGCCAGACCGATTCCCGCGGTGCGGGCTGCTTCCATTAAGCCGTTCACCAGAGTCTCGACCCGCTGTGACAACCGTTCATGGAAACCGGGTTCGGAGATCAATTCCAGAGTCTTCAGACCCGCGGACATGGCCACTGGGTTGCCTGACAGGGTCCCCGCCTGGTAAACCGGCCCGAGTGGCGCGATCTTCTCCATGATGTCCCGGCGCCCGCCGAATGCACCGACCGGCATACCCCCGCCGATGACCTTGCCCAGGGTGGTCAGGTCCGGGGTGATGCCATAGAGGGCCTGAGCCCCGCCCAGAGCGACCCGGAACCCGGTCATCACCTCGTCGAAGATCAGCACCGAACCGTGCTGGTCACAGACTTCGCGCAGGGTTTCGAGAAACCCCGGCTGTGGGGGTATGCAGTTCATATTGCCGGCCACCGGCTCGACGATGATCGCGGCGATCTGATCGCCCATCTGCGAGAACAGCTCCCGTACCTGTCCGGCATCGTTGTAGTTGAGGGTCAGGGTATGCTCAGCCAAACTGGCGGGTACCCCGGGAGAGGAGGGCTCTCCGAGGGTCAGCATGCCGGAACCTGCCTTGACCAGCAGTGAGTCTGAATGGCCGTGATAACAGCCCTCGAACTTGACGATCTTGTCCCGTCCGGTGAAGCCCCGCGCCAGACGTATTGCCGACATGGTGGCTTCGGTTCCGGAACTGACCATGCGCACCATATCCATGCTCGGCACCAGTTCACAGACCTTGTCCGCCATCAGGGTTTCGAGCTCGGTCGGTGCGCCGAAACTCAGCCCCTTGTTGATGATGGAGGCCACCGCATCGATCACCTCGTGATGGGCATGACCAAGAATCATCGGTCCCCAGGAGCCGACATAGTCGATATAGCGTTTACCCTCAGGATCGTAGACATACGGGCCGGCGGCGCAATCGATGAAGACCGGGTCGCCGCCGACGCCTCGAAAGGCTCTGACCGGAGAGTTGACCCCTCCCGGAATGTGCTGTTGGGCCTGTTGGAAGAGATCCTGGGAACGACTCATTGTTTTACTCCTGGGGCGAGAATAGGGCGGCCAGGCGACGGCTGGCGGCCTGGACGTCGGGCTGGCCGAAGACACCGTGTACCACGGCCAGCATGTCGGCGCCAGCTTCAATCAATGGGGCGCCATTCTCCGGCGTTATGCCGCCTATGGCAACCAGCGGCCGGTTTAGTTCGCTGCGGGCGGCCGTCAGCAGGCTGGGGGCCGCATTGACCGCTTCCGGTTTTGTGGTGGATGGGAAAAACCGTCCGAAAGCCAGGTAGTCCGCACCGGCCTGGGCAGCGGCCCGGGCGATCTCCAGGCTGTTGTAGCAGGAGATGCCGATTACCGAGTCGGGTCCGAGCATGTCACGGGCATTTTTCAGGGCTGTATCGTCCCGCCCAAGATGAACCCCGTGTGCCCGGACCTGCCGGGCGAGGGTCAGGTCATCGTTGATGATCAGTAGGGCATCATGAGCTTCACACAGATCCTTGAGCATGCCTGCCTCGCGAAGCCGACGTGCCCGGTCCTGGCTCTTGTCCCGGTACTGCAGGATGCGGGCACCCCCGAGCAGGGCCTGTGTGACCTGCTCCTCGAGTCGCTCGGCGGGGCACAGCCCGCTGTCGGTAATGGCATAGAGACCCCGCATACGGATCTGATCTGTCATGATCCGGGCGCTCCTGTATGGGAAAGGTTCAGATAACGGAAGGGAATCCGCTGACAGCGACCTGCTGCGAATCCGGCTTCAAGGGTCGCCCAGGTGTAGGCCAGTCCCGCCTGTGAGGCTTCCACCAGGGACAGGCCCCGGGCCAGTCCGGCAGCGATGGCGGAGGCCAGGGTACATCCGGAGCCGTGAAACTCCCCTGCCAGACGTGGCCATCGGGATTGCCAGGCCGGTTCGTTGGGGCGATACAGCCGGTGGGTCACCTGCTGGGGATCGCTCATATCGTGGCTGCCGGTGACAAGGACCGCCCGGGCTCCGGTCCCGAGCAGGGCCTGTGCGCTGAGCTCGAGGCTTGTGTGCTGATCCTGGCGGCTGAGTCTCAGGGCTTCGTGTGTGTTGGGGGTCAGCAGATGACACAGGGGCAGCAGTTCATCCCGGATCACCGACAGCAAGCCCTCATTCGCCAGATCACTGCCACCTCCGGCAGCCAGTACCGGGTCGAACACCACAGGAATCTGTGGATTTGCCTTGAGCAGTTCGGTAACGGCCGATGCGCTATCCTGATGGCCCAGCAGACCGATCTTGATGGCGGATACGCAACAGTCGGAGAGCACCGCCTGGGCCTGATCCAGCAGGGTTGTTGCCGGGATGGGAATCAATTTGCGTACATTGCAGGTGTCCTGAACTGTGAGACAGGTGATTGCGGTCGCAGCATGGCACCCGTTCGAGCCGATCGACTCGATATCCGCCTGTATCCCCGCCCCTCCGACCGGATCATGTCCGCCAATGGCCAGTATAACCGGCCGCTTTTCAGTTTGGTTAAGCATCCGCTGATTGTATCCCGATTCCGCGATCCGGGGGCATGTGCAGATTTGCCTCGAAGGCCTGAACTGGGTAGATTCCGTCCTCCGCAATGGATTTTGAAACCGACTCATCAGTTTTGTTGGGGTTTTGCGGGATATATTTTGTTTATCGGAAGCGCGAAGTGTATTAAGGGTTTTTCCTAGGATTGACCTGCATCGCTGCTAGACTCTGGTATGTACAACGATCATTTAATTTTGCGTACAGCCATCATGAAGATCACCGAAAGATCCGGTGTATTGCATGCAGGATGGCGTAGGTTGGCTGTGAAGGATGAGACTATGAGTCCACAAGAACAAAAGCTCGAAGCGTTGGCCAGAGACTATTGTCAACTGGTCGAGTCACTCAATGACGGTAACACCCTATGGCTTCAGGAGATCGCGGGTCTGCTGCCGCGTCTGCACGAAGCTGTCAATGCACTCAATCTGCCAACACCCCATAATACTCACCATACAGCGGCGGATCTGGACGCCCGGTTCGAGCTGTACACCTTTTTGCGAACGCTTCTAGGGGAGCGCGACGGTTACTGGATGGAGTTCGATGTGGCCGGAGACGGACAGAGCATGAGCGGTAGCCTGGCGGATGATCTGACGGATATCTACTGCGAACTCAAGACCGGTCTGATGTTACTGGATGGCGAACCGCAGCAGGCTGTTGAGGGTTGGCACAAGGGCTTTCATCTGCACTGGGGACAGCATCTTCTGGATGCCGAACGCCATCTTTTCGATCTGAACGTACGCAACCAGCTGGCGTTCTGAGTTACCTGTAATCCCGTTCAGGCCCGCGGCGATGCTGCGATGCGGGGTATTTCAGGAAAAACCAACTTATATTCTATGTTAATTGGCACAGCTGACCGATTTCTTGCTACCATTGAACCATTCGATGAATTTTTCAGGAGATATGGCATGAATCCGAATGCCCTGAGTGAAAGTGACCTGACCCTGACCGGAATGGCGCAAACCAAAATGAACGAACTGTTTCAACAGGTTGACAGCAGCATCGAGGGCGTGCGGGTTTTCGCTACCCCGGGCGGTTGCAGCGGGATCAGTTTTGGCATGACCTTCAGCGATGTGATCAATGATAACGACGGCGTGCTGCAGTGCGAAGGTTTCAAAGTCATCGTGGATGACGGCACCCTGCAGTACCTGCGTGGGGTGGAAATCGATTTCATCGATCAGGGCGACGGTAACGCCAGCTTCGTATTCAACAATCTCCAGCCAGTTGGCGGCGGGGGTGGTTGCGGTTCCTGCGGTTCCGGTTCCGGTGGTGGCTGCGGATAAGGTTTCCCCCCTCCGGCGGTTGACAGGCCGGAAGTCTCTTTGCAGAAATATCAAACCGCGTCAGGGTAAACCGGCGCGGTTTTTCATTGCATCAGGCAATCCCGAATTCCCGCATCTTACAAGTGACATAGACTGGCAGCCTGTTGAAATTCGCTCAATTGCTGGAAAAATAAGGCGAAATTCGCCGAAAAAATGCAGTTTACTGGAGTAAATGAGCATTTAGAGGCGGATTTCAAGACGGAATCGTGCCGTCTAAGGAGAATTTCAACAGCCTGCCGGGCGATCGCCGGGTTGCGGTTAATCTTGTCTTCCTGCGAAGGGAATGAATTACAATCGACGCCTGTAGCGGTTCCGGCCCTGCCGGTAACATGCCTCATGTAACCCAAATTTGGAATAAGGTGGCAATCTTGGAATCAATGGATCTCCTGGTGATCGGTGCGGGTATCAGCGGTCTGGGATTCGCGAGAATGGCCAAAAGGCTGGGCTGCCAAGCCACTGTTCTGGAGGCTTCACAACACATTGGCGGAGCCATCCATACCGCCCGCTTCAACACGGAGCACGGTGACTACTGGGCGGAACTGGGTGCGCACACCTGTTACAATAGTTATGGAAATTTCCTGCAGATGCTCGAGGAGAGCGACCAGCTGGACAGCCTGGTGGCGAAGCAGAAGCTACGATATCAGATGCTGGTCGACGGCCGGCTCAGTTCCATACCTTCCCGTCTGAATTTCCTGGAACTGCTGGGTGTGCTGCCCAGACTTTGGATGAGCAAGAAGGCAGGTCGTACCGCCGAGGAGTACTTCGGACGGGTCCTGGGACGTCGCAACTACCGGGATGTGCTGGGGCCGGCGTTGGATGCCGTTGTCTGCCAGCCTGCGGGGGAATTTCCCGCGGATGCCCTTTTCCGCAAGAAGCCCCGTCGCAAGGAGATCCTACGCAGTTATACCGGTCCCAGTGGGCTGCAATCCTTTATCGAAGGGATGGTCAGTGACCTGGATATTCGGACCAATACATCCGTCCACCGGGTGGTGCGTCAGGAGAATGGTTTCGATGTCTACACCGGTGAAAACCAGTCAATCCACACCCACAAGCTGGTGCTGGCGGTTGCTCCGGACGTGGCGGCCCGGCTGTTGGCGCAGTCTCTGCCGGAACTCGCGGCCGTTCTGGCGGAAATAGAGATGGTGGAGATTGAAAGCCATGCGGTGCGGGTGAACGCGGATGGGCTGTCAATGCCCCCTCTGGCCGGGATCATCGCGTCAGACGATGACTTCTATTCCGTGGTGTCTCGGGATCTGGTGGCGGATGAACACTACCGCGGATTCACCTTTCACTTTCGCCCGGGAAGACTGGATGCCCAGGGTCGCTTGCGGCGCATTGTTGAGGTATTGGGTATCACGCAAGACCGGATCCTGGACAGCCGCTATGAACGTAATCGGCTGCCGGCCCTGCGTCTGGGACAGGATGAACGGGTAGCCTGGATCGACCGAAATCTGAAAGGCCACTCGCTGGGTTTGACCGGAAACTGGTTCTCGGGCGTTTCCATCGAAGACAGTCTGATCCGTTCCCACCAGGAGTGCCAGCGCCTCCTGGCCGGCTGAACGAAAACGCTGCCTACACTGATGTCATTTATCAGCAGGTGGCGGTGGATCCGGGTTGTTCGCGTTGTGAAATAGGGATCTCAGGGTATCAGGTTGATCCTTTCCGGGGACGGGTTGTTGCATTTCCGTCGATTTCTCCCCACTTAAAAATGCAGCGATCCTGCGGAACAGGGCCTTGATGGCTCGCCAGATCTTCGGCAGCAGCCAGATCACCAGGGTGGTGAAAAGCACCAGTAAAACCAGGAACAGCACCGGGTAGTTCAGGGCGGTCCACAAGCCACCAATAACCGCCAGGTCCTCTGCCAGGGAAGCCGTCCAGTTCGAGACAGGCTCGGGGGACGTGTTGATCATCACCCTTGAACCGGCCTTGGTCAGATGCGTACCGGCCGCCAGGGTCCCGCCCACCAGGGCGGCAGCCAGTTCGGCCGCCTGGTTGACTTCAAATCCGCTGGCCGCACCCGCTGCCAGCAGGGCGCCTGCGGGTATCCGGATGAAGGTGTGGATGGCGTCCCAGCCGGTATCGACCCCGGGCGTCTTGTCGGCGAAGAATTCAATGAAGTACATCAGGCCGGCAATGCCCATGACCAGTGGATCGCTTAAAACCTCCAGGCCGGGGGGCAAGACCACATGTCCGGTCATGCTCAGGTAACCCAGCACCAGTATCGTGGCATACAGGTTAATGCCCGCTGCCCAGCCGGCTCCAAGGGTCAATGCCAGTGTGTTGATGGTTTCCATGTGATGCTCTCTTTTTACCGGGCCATTCCTCTAATGTGGCGCCTGCGCGGCTGAATTACCACCCACATCAGTAGTGAGACCCGGATTTCATATACTAATTAACATTATTTAACCATTTTACTCGGTTCGCTTTTTCTCAGCGCCATCAGGGCTTATGATAGAAAAGTGGCTATTTCGGGTTGCGAGTGACCACAAGCGGATCCATTTTATCTAGCCCTATTCTGCTGCATGGCCAATCCGGTTTTCTCAGCACTGGCTGGGATTTTTTGCTGCTGTAAGCTTTTCGAGGCGTCCTGTTCAAAAGCCTGAACAGGACGAGCCGATCGATAAATCGTCAGCAACCGGGTGGTGAACAAGCGTATTGGGCTCCCATATATATAAGGTGACAGGTTTAAAAGCATATGATCAGTGTGGGAATTGTCGGTGGTACCGGCTATACCGGCGTAGAACTCCTGAGATTGCTGGTTGCACATCCTGATTGTGAACTGCGCGCCATAACTTCCCGTTCGGAAGCCGGCAGGCCGGTGGCTGAGTTGTTTCCCAATCTCCGGGGGTTGACCGATCTGGCCTATGTCGAACCGGACAATGCCCCACTTGACGAGTGCGATCTGATCTTTTTTGCCACTCCCAACGGGGTGGCAATGACACAGGTGCCGGAATTACTGAAATCGGGCAGTCGGATCATAGATCTGGCGGCTGATTTCAGGATCCGTAATGTCGCAATCTGGGAAAAGTGGTACGGCATGACCCACGCTTGCCCGGAACTTCTGGAAGAAGCGGTTTACGGATTGCCGGAATTGAATCGAGATGCAATCAGACAAGCCCGCCTGGTGGCCAATCCCGGGTGCTATCCCACTGCGGTGACGCTGGGATTCCTGCCTCTCCTGAAGCAGGGGTTGATAGACTCCGGTTACCTGATCGCTGATGCGAAATCGGGGGTCAGCGGAGCAGGTCGTTCAGCCAGTGTGGGCATGCTGATGGGCGAAGTGGGGGAGAGCTTCAAGGCTTATGCCATTCCCGGACATCGCCATCAGCCTGAGATTCGTCAAACCCTGGGTTTGATATCTGGCGCTGATGTGGGTCTCACCTTTGTGCCGCATCTGGTGCCGATGATTCGGGGTATCGAGGCGACCCTGTATGCCCGCCTGACCGGTGAAGTGGAAAATCTTCAATCCCTGTTCGAAGATCAGTATCGGGATGAACCTTTCGTCGACGTGATGTCCGGGGGATCACATCCTGAAACCCGCAGTGTACGGGGGTCCAACCATTGCCGGATTGCAGTGCACCGTCCTCAGGGTGAGTCGGTCGTCGTAGTGACTTCCGTGATCGACAACCTTGTGAAAGGGGCTGCCGGACAGGCCGTACAGAACATGAACCTGATGTTTGGTTTGGCGGAAAACAGTGGCCTGGAGCAGGTGGCGCTGCTGCCGTGATTGCATGGGCATAGACAAGAAATACCGGGTACCCAAAATTGTTGCCGCGCATGAGCGGTCTCCTGCCTGGCTGCGCGTCAGCCTGTTGACTCTGATACTTGGGGGCGTGGCCTGGCTGGCCTATCAGCAGGGTGGCAATGGAATCCGTGAGGGGCTGGCCCGTCTCCAGCCCGGAGGCCAGAGCCGGGTTCAACTCCTGGAACAGGAGCGTAATGAACTGAAGCGCGAGTTGGCGATGGTGAAGCAGGCGGCTGAGGTGGACCGGGAGGCGCTTCTGGCGGTTCGCGATAAGATTAAAACCATGCAGAGTGAGCGTCTGGAACTCGAAGAGGAGCTGGCATTCCTGAAAGGAATCGTATCCACCTCGAGCAAAAAGCAGGTTCTCAAAGTACAGAATTTCAAGTTGGAATCCGGGCTGGAAGATCAGCAGTATGTCTATAAGTACACGGTCAGCCAGGTGATCAATAGCGGCTCGGTGGTGAGTGGCAGGATCGAGATGCACGTGACGGGCCTTAAGGACGGAAAAACCGCACAACTGACCCTGGAGCAGCTCACTGATGAAAAAGAGCCTAGCCAGAAAATGCGCTTTCGTTATTTCCAGAATCTCGAAGGTAAAATTCATATACCCGCTGGTTTCGAGCCAGCAACGATAACCATCGACGTGAAGCCCTCCGGAGGTAAGCTCGCCCCGGTGAGTGAGACCTACGACTGGTCGCCGGTTTCGTGATGGAAAAATAGGAATCACAGCATGTTTGGTAGCAGCAAGAAGAAATTTCGCACTCCCCGAATCACAACAGTGATCGGGGCAGGCTCTGAAATAAGGGGTGACATCACCTTCCGTGACGGTCTGCATGTGGATGGGGTAATCAAAGGAGATGTAATATCTGATCCCGAGGATCCCTATGCCACCCTGACCTTGAGTGAAATGGGTACCATAGACGGCAATGTCCGGGTGGGTAACGTGATGCTGAACGGCACGGTCATCGGGGACGTTGTCGCCAGTAACCGGGTCGAGTTGGCGCCCAAGGCCCGTATCAAAGGGACCTTGACCTATGCGATGCTGGAAATGGCCATGGGGGCTGAGGTCAACGGTAAACTGGTACATGCCAGTGAACCGGAACCCCTCAAGCTGTCCCATGAGAAGGATAATACATCCGCTACGACCATCCCGGATGCAGGGGGGGAAGAAATCATCGAGCAGTCATGATTCTGGCGCTTTGGGGCACATAGCACTGGGGTGTTTCACCTGTGGAGCCGGCATAATACTTGACTGTTTTTATCGGAAATTGCATACTGGCAATATATGACCATTCAGTTACCTGAGATCATCCAGGTGAACTCACAGCAGGATTCCAGATCATGAGCACTGTAGAAGAATTGAACGACACCATCGTCTTCACCGAAGCGGCCGCCAGCAAGGTGGCAGCGTTGATTGAAGAGGAAGGTAACCCGGAACTGATGTTGCGCGTCTATATTCAAGGCGGCGGCTGCTCCGGTTTTCAGTACGGCTTCTCCTTTGACGAGAACGAATCGGATGGAGATACCAAGGTCACCACGAATGGTGTGACGCTGCTGGTGGATCCTATGAGTATGCAATATCTGATGGGAGCTGAAGTCGACTATACGGAAGGCCTGCAGGGTGCCCAATTCGTTATCCGTAATCCAAATGCCACCACGACCTGTGGTTGCGGTTCCTCATTCTCCGTATGAGATAGGCCTGGCTATCGATCATCGGTCAGAGGGATGACCCTCTGACCGATGACTGGTTATCTTTCCTGGTTCTCCACATAGGGCAACAGCGTCAGCTCAACCCTGCGATTCTGTTGCCGGCCTTCTGCGGTGTTGTTACTGGCAATCGGCCGGGTTTCCCCATAGCCCACGGTATCAATTCTCACGGCAGCAATCCCATCACGTATCAGAACATTGGTCACCGCCTGGGCGCGCTGTTGTGAAAGCAACTGATTGTATGAATCGGAGCCCGTGCTGTCGGTGTGTCCGGCAACCTCTATCATCGTCGACTTATATTCCTTCAATACCAGCGCCACAGAACCGAGGATTTCCACAAAGTCGGGCTTCAACTCTGTTTTATCCACCTCGAAAGTGATGTTTCCAGGTAAGTTAAGGATGATGTTGTCACTGCTTCGGGTCACGCTGACCCCGGTGTTCTGCAAACGCTGCCTGAGTTTGGCCTCCTGAACATCCATATAGTACCCAACGCCACCGCCGGCGATTGCGCCGATGCCTGCCCCCTTGAGAGCCCTTTCCTTGCGCTTTTTCTTGTCCTTGGATGTGGCGATACCCAAAACCGCACCTGCGACCGCTCCAATCACTGCGCCTGTGGTGGCTTTCGAGGTCTCCTCCTCACGGGTGTAGGGGTCAACAGTGGTACACGCTTGAAGCGTGACGAATCCCGCGATAACACAACACATGGCTGGTATGTATTTCATAGATGCTCCTGAGCGATAAAATTTTACTTGGCAATTAAAAAGGTTGGAATTTGACCGGGGGTTTATGACCGACAGATCGTTGCTCGACCGTTTGAGTATGGTACTTCAGGTACCGGTTTGAACAATAGACACCAAATCCAACCCTTGATTCGTGAGCACTGTTCCACCTGGAGGGCAAAATGTGAACTGTGCCAGCTGACGGGAGACTTCGGTACACTACCGAACGTAAAGATACACTACACTAAAATTTTATGGATGTTTAATCAGAACTTCTGGATTCAACAGTAAACGGACCTGTGCGTGTATGGATTAGGCAACACGCCAAAGTTTGAGGACTCATGTACAAGAAAAGTATTGGCGTGAGAATTTTGATGGTCGTTGGGACAGCGGCCACTGCTTTTCTTATCGGCTTGGTTCTATTTTACACTCAGAGTCAATACAAGGTTGTGCTGGCAGAACATCAGCAGGTGACCCAACGCATGGTCGCTACCGTGATCGCTGGACTTGAAGCGATTATGGAAACCGGTACTGCCATAACCGCGCAACGCTATGCGAAAGATGTGAAGTCGGTCCTCGAACTGGAAGATTTTCGTTTTGTTCGTATCGATGGACTGGAAGCCTTTCTCGATAATCAGACTATCGATAAGGTCAATGCGCTTCTGGGTCGCCAAGCCTATCCGCCCAGGAATGTGGTAAAGCTATTAACTCGGCTCAATAATAGGGAGATATTTTAACGGATATCACGTATTATTCCCGGATGGAAAAAATTGATGCACGAACACTAACAAA
>JBEVVH010000005.1:0-54298 GCA_040507245.1 Candidatus Thiodiazotropha sp. | reverse complement strand
CCGGGGCACTAATAGGCTGTCAAAGATCGAATCGATTTTGGTGGACTTGGATGTCCCAAAATCTTTCATGAGATCGAAGACTCGCTTGAACTCTACGAGTACCTCTCCATGACGGGAAACTGGATGGCCATGTTCTCCGATACTCTGAAACAGACCCAGGACCAGAACACAATCAACGCCATCCGCGAGATTGCCAAACAGCTCTACTACAGCAGTTTCAAACTGGATATCGAAAGACTGCACATTGCACAGGATGGAAGCCTGTCACTCGGGTAACAGGCATAGCCACTAGCAGGCTGTCCGCCTGAGAGGAATTTCAACGGCCTGCCAGCGCCTCACGCCTCAGAAAGGCTTCCTGTATGAGGACTTTCATCTCACGTACAACACGACCGGGACGTATCGGCAAGGGACCCGGTTGCGCCAGGGATACCGCCTGCGGCGGTAACGCGGCTTCGGCACGCAGGTAGTGATAGAGCTGAGCACCATGATTTTGTTCCACCACCAACACCTGATCCATATCGGCCAGGATCTCCTGAAGTGCGGCTTTCTGCAACGGCGCAATCAACCTCAGTGCGACCACCTTGACCGATTGACCCGCTTCACGGAGTCTGTCCGCCGCTTCCTTGACCGCGCCGCTGCTGGAACCCCAGGTGATCATACAAACTTTGCCCTCTCCTGTGATTTCCGCCCATTCGGTGCCGTAATCGAAATCGGTCAGTTTATGTAGGCGCTTGTTCAGTTGCTCCCGGTGGTCCACTGACATGCTCGAGGGAGTGCCCCGGGTGTTGTGTTCCAGCCCATCGGCGGTATACATACCGCAGGGGGTGCCGGGCAGAGTCATGGGTGATACGTGATCAGGACTCTCCCTATAACGGAGGTACTCCGCGTCCGGTTGGGTTTCAACCTTTCGTACCAAAGGCAGCTCGATCTCTTCGGCGGCCTCGATGATGGTCTGGGACTGCCCCAGCGACTGATCGGAAAGTACCAGAGCAACGGTTTGCAGGTGTTCCGACAATTGAACCGCCCACTGGGTGGTGAAGACCGCGTCGCGAATCGACAGGGGCGCCAACACCAGATGGGGTGCATCACCATGCAAGCTGTAAAGCGCCTGGTTGAGGTCGGACTGTTCGGATTTGGTCGGTATTCCGGTGGAGGGCCCACCGCGCATAACATTGATCACGGTGACCGGTGTTTCACTCACCAGAGCCAGACCCAGACCTTCCACCATCAGGCTGAGACCGGGACCGGAGGTGGCAGTCAGTGACGGTACGCCACCGAATGACGCACCAATGATCATGTTGATCGAGGCGAGTTCGTCTTCAGCCTGGAGCAGGGATCCACCGATTTTCTCAAGGCGTGGCGCCAGCCACTCCAGGATCTCGCTGGCCGGGGTAATGGGATAGGCCGCAACAAACCGGATGCCGCCACGCAAGGCACCCAGGCCACAGGCCTGGTTGCCCGTGATACTCCAGCGGTTGGGCTGTTTACCCGGCGCCGCCAGTTCAATCTGGGTTCGCCGATCATGATTGTAGCCCAGTTCCAGGGCGCGCAAAGCGCTCTCGAGCACCTGGGCGCCTTTCTTCGAAAGTACCTGCCGGACGCCCTCCTTCATCGCATCCAGGGATAGCCCGCAAGTTACCGCCGCGGCACCCAGGGCAACCATGTTGAGCCGCCCTTCCGGCAATCCGGAGGCCAGGGTCTTGAAAGGAATTTCCCGAACCTGGGCGCCGTTGCTGCGCAACAATGCGGGCACTTCACCCGCTTTCGGATCACACAGGATCAGGCTCCTCTCACCCAGGGGAATCTCGTCTGCGAAGCGTTCGATATTCAGCCAGTCCAGGGCGACCAGCAGATCGTATTCATCCCCCATGCATTCCACCGGCGCTGTGCCAAGGCGGATCATCGAGGCGGATTCGCCGCCACGAATCTGGGGGCCGGCCGAACGGGTCATCAATCCCTGAAAACCACTTTGTGCCGCCGCTTCAAGAAGGATCCGTCCCGTGGTCACCGCACCGCTGCCACCGGATCCGGTGACCGCCACGGAGTAGCTTGTCCTGGTCTTTTGAGGACTATTCATTGATTATCAGAACCTCGATGCGACGATTGGTCTTACGTCCCTCTTCGGTTTCGTTATTGGCCACGGGGCGGGTTTCCCCATAACCGATGGCGGTCAAACGGGTGCGTTTCACGCCTCCGACCTTTTCCAAGAACGATGCGACGGTCTCCGCCCGTTGCTGAGATAGTGTCAGATTCGTCTCCGCGCTGCCAACGGAATCGGTATGTCCTGAGACCACTACATTGGGATTGGGAAAGGTGTTCACCGCAGTGACGATCTTGTCCAGCAGGGCAAAATTCTCTGCCTGGATATCCGCACCGCCGCTGGGAAAATTGAAGGCATGGAGCTCGAGCAGCACATTGTGACCCTGGCGATAGACATTAGCCTCGTAGGGTGAAAACAGCCGCTGGATCTTGTCGAAGCGCTCCTGGGCCTCACGATTCTGCCGCTCCATGGTCGCCAGTCGGGTCTCCAGGTCAATACGGGTCGCCAACTCGGTCCGTTGCATGGTCACATAGTGCTTGAGTTTGTCTTTCAGGATCTGCACCACCTCGTGATTGGGTTGATCGAAGGGCAGTTCCTCAGACAAGGGCTCATTGATCTGGTTGAGCTGATTCTGATACCACAGCAGGATATCCTCGAGGCTGAATTCCCGGCTTTCAAAATCCTTGACCAGTTCGGTGATTTCGATACTGCGCTTAGCCAGCTTGCTTGCCTGAAGGGCATGGTTACGGGCCTTATCACGCTGACTGCGATTGGTTTCGAGTACAGCGATGGCCAGGGTAAGCTCATCATTGGCCCGTTTCAGTGTTTTTGGTGCGTATTCGTCCGCCTCGCTCTGTACCGCCAACTGGATGTCCTTGCGGGCATTGTCCGTGGCCTCCTGTTTGAGGGCCTCAAGCTCAATCTGGGCATAGCCTTCGAGCATCTCAGGGCGCCACTTCTTGGCCGCCTCGAGATCCCCCTCTTCCACCAATTCCGAGGCTTTGCGCAGCTTGTTATCGAGCGCTTTGAAGCGCTCTCCCTGGAGGGTATCGGCACCCGCTTCGATGGCCAGGCCTCGAGCATCCAGCACTTCGCGCATCAGCGCTTTGGAGACATTGGCATCCGCTTCGGCCTTGCTGATCACCCGCCAGCCTTCCTCCAGGGTCTTGGCCACCTTTTCACTGTTACGTGTGCGTCCAAGAGAGATCGCCTGTAACAGAATTTCCTGGGAGCGGGCAAAACCCTTGGGGGCCAGATCAAATCGGCCCTTGGTCAGATCCTCGCTCAAGCGTCCTTTGAAGGCGGAGATCTCATCATACTCTTCGATGACCTGATGCTCGGAAAGGGTCGGGGCCGTAGTGCAGCCCCAGGCTGACAGGCCAAGTGCCAACAGGACCGTCCATCTCAACAACGATGACATATCACAGATCCCCTCGCGATTCAGGAGTGTTCGGAAAGCCATAATCGTAACCGCAGAGTCAGTTCGGGTGTGTAGCCCACGGTCACAAAGCGGATCTTCAGATCCTTGTCGACGATATAACTGGTAGGCAGGCCTTTCACACGCCAGGCAGCGGCGATATCTCCACCCGCATCATTGATGGTACTGAAACCCAGGTTTCGCGACTGCAGATGTTCCCGAACCTCTTGAGCCGACCCTGACTGCATGGCCACGGTGATCACCCGGTGAGAGCGCGACAGGTCGTCAATGCTGGTGGCTTCCAGACCGCAGACCGGACACCAGGAAGCCCAGAAATGGACTAACACCGGCCCATCCGCAAAATCCGCCAGATCGAAATGTTCTCCCGCCAGGGTCTGTCCAAGCAAGGAGGGTGCATCGCCGACCACCAGATCCCGAGTTTGCCAGAGATGAACCAGGAACAGAACCAGTACCAATCCAAGGAGTTCGGCACCCCAGCGCAGCATACGCCGTCCCAAAGTGGGTGATTCCTTGGCTTGCTTTTTTTCCATAGCCGAATACCGATGCGGATGAGCAGCCGGGGCTTACTCCCGTTCTTCGATCCAGGCGGCCTGGATGGCCTCGAGGATCTTCTCCCCGGAATGGTAGGGATCGTCGTCGAAATCGTCCAGTTGCATGACCCAGTTGCGCAAATCGACGAAATTCACGCTGCGTGGATCCACTTCCGGATAGGTTTCATCGAGTTCGATGGCAATGTTGAGGCTGTCGACCCATTTCAATCCCATAGCTACCTCTCAGTGATGTTCTGACACCATATTGATCGTGTACTTGGGAATCTCGACCACGAGATCCACCTCTCCGACTTTCGCCTGACAACTCAAGCGGGACTCCGACTCGAGGCCCCAGGCCTTGTCGAGCATGTCCTCTTCCACCTCGTCGGCTTCGCCCAGGGAATCGAAACCCTCCCGCACGATCACGTGACAGGTGGTACAGGCGCAGGATTTCTCGCAGGCATGTTCAATCTCTATGCCGTGCTGCAAGGCCGCGTCACAAAGGGTGATACCCGGTTCAACATCGATCACCGCACCCTCGGGGCAGATCTCTTCATGGGGCAGAAAGATGATTCGTGTCATGCGTTGTCTCTGTCAAAATTCATCTAGACTGTGGCCGGACATGGCCTGTTGGATACTTTGGTTCATACGGCGTTCGACATAGAAACCACAGGTCTTTTCCAGATCGGCGATGCGCGCCTTGATCTGTTGCGGATCGGTCGCATCGACCACCGCCTTGAGATCCTCCAGGGCCTGGTCGACCCGGGCACGTTCGGACGCATCCAGCAGACGCTCGCCATCCTCGGCCAGGGCGCTGACCAGGGCCTCAATGACCCGCTCGGCCTCGACCTGCTGTTCCCGAAGGTTTCGCGCCAGTTTGTCATCGCTGGCATGCGCGATGGAATCGCGCAACATGGTCTCGATCTCTAGATCGGTGAGACCGTAGGAGGGTTTGACCTCGATACTCGCGTGTACGCCACTACTCTGTTCCACCGCACTGACGCTCAACAACCCGTCCGCATCCACCGCATAGGTGACACGGATGCGCGCGGCGCCCGCCACCATCGGGGGAATTCCCCGCAGCTCGAAGCGCGCCAGGGAGCGGCAATCGGAGACCAGTTCCCGTTCCCCCTGCACCACATGAATCGCCATCGCGGTCTGACCGTCCTTGAAGGTGGTGAACTCCTGGGCCCGGGCCACCGGTATGGTGGTGTTGCGGCTGATCAGTTTTTCCGTCAGTCCGCCCATGGTTTCGATGCCCAGGGAGAGCGGAATCACATCCAATAGCAACATCTCATCGCCGGGTTTGTTACCCACCAGGATGTCCGCCTGGATCGCCGCACCCACCGCGACCACCCGGTCAGGATCGATATCCACCAGGGGTTCAGTGGCAAACAGTTCGCCCACCATCTCCCGTACCCGGGGCACCCGGGTGGAACCGCCCACCATCACCACGTCCTCGACCTCTTCCGCGGACACGCCGGCATCCCGTAGGGTACGACGGCAGGCCATCAGGGTTTTCTTCACCAGGGGATCGATCAGTTCATGAAATCCTGCCCGGTCGAGGTGGACGCGCCATTCGGAACCATCCTCGAGGCTGACCACGATTTCGGTTTCGTCCGTATCGCTAAGGGCCTCCTTGGCCTCGCATCCGGCGCGGATCAGACGCTTGATCATGGCCTGACCGGCATCCTCCGGTATCCCGGCCTGCTGCATGATCCAGGCGGCGACGGCGCGGTCGAAATCATCTCCGCCCAAGGCTGAGTCACCCCCCGTGGCCATGACTTCGAACACGCCTTTGTTGAGTCGCAGAATGGAGATATCAAAGGTACCGCCACCCAGGTCATAGATCGCATGGATACCCTCCGCACCCTTGTCCAGACCATAGGCCACCGCGGCGGCGGTGGGTTCGTTCAACAGCCGCAGCACATGCAACCCGGCCAGCTTGGCCGCATCCTTGGTTGCCTGGCGTTGGGCTTCATCGAAATAGGCGGGCACAGTGATCACCACACCCTGCAGGGGACCGCCCAGGGTGTTTTCCGCCCGCTCGGAGAGTTGTCGGAGGATCTCCGCAGAGACTTCGATGGGTGAGACCTCTCCACTACGGGTTTTGATACGCGGCACTCGGCTGTCGGCCTGGGCGAACTCGTAGGGCAGCTGACTGCCCAGGGTCTTGATATCCTCGACACCCCGGCCGATCAACCGTTTTACGGATGAGATGGTGTTGAGCGGATCGTCCACCTCAGTCAGTTTTGCCTCGTGACCGACCCGGAGTCCGGACTCGAGATACTGGACCACCGAGGGTAACAGGTGCCGCCCCTGATCATCGGCCAGGGTCTCGGCCTGTCCGCTGCGGACACAGGCCACCAGTGAGTTGGTGGTACCGAGATCGATACCGGCTGAAAGCCGGTGCTGATGAGGCGCCTGGGCCTGTCCCGGCTCGGCTATCTGTAGGAGCGCCATCGCGTCGTCTACCTCGTCTAGTTTACCTGCAACGCCCGTATCTGCCGTATGCCGACGGCCGCTGACAGGCGCTAGTTGTACTGATCTTCCAGTTCGGCTTCCGCCCGCTCCACCTCTGTGCGGAGTTTCTGCAGAAAGCGCATTTTGCGCAGTATCTCCCGGGCATCCTCGAGCTGTTCCGCGGTCGGACGCTCAAACAGCACCGCTATCTGCGCCACCAGGTCGGTGATCTGCTTGCGGATCCGATTACTCAGGTCGAGCACGGCTTCATAGGGGCCGGACTGACTGAGCAGGCTCTCGAGTTCTTCACGCAATTCCATCTGCTGCATGAGGAATTCCATGTCCTGGGTGGACTCGTTGAGACTGTCCATTTCGACACCGTGCAGCGAGAGCAGATAGGCCGCCCGGGCAACCGGATCCTTAAGCGTTTCGAACGCCTCGTTGATCAACGAGGCCCCTTGCACGGAAAGCCTCCGCTCCTGCTCCGTGGCATTGGCGTAGCGGTCGGGATGGACCACCCGCTGCAGATCGCGATAACGATCCGCCAGGGAGGTGCTGTCCACGATATAACCGACCGGCAGGCCGAACAAATCAAAGTAATTTTTCGAAAAATCCAGCATATCGAAAAAAACGGCCGCCTAATGGCAGCCGTTCCATACCCTTGATAGATGAAGTGTCAAACTCCGAAACTCTCGCCACATCCACAGGCGCTCTTGGCATTGGGATTGTTGAACTTGAATCCCTCGTTGAGCCCTTCGCGGGCATAGTCGACTTCGGTGCCATCGAGGTAAACCAGGCTCTTGGCATCGATGATGACCTTCACGCCCCGGTCCTCGAAAACCTGATCGTCATTCTGGATCTCGTCCACGAACTCCATCTCGTAGGCCATCCCGGAACAACCCGAGGTGCGAACCGCGAGGCGAATACCCAGTCCCTTGCCCCGGTTGGCGAGGAAGGTCTGAACCCGTTGTGCTGCCGCTGCTGTGATTGTGATACCCATCGCGTTACTCTACCAGAACCCAGCAGGCTGTTGAAATTCTACTCAGACGGTACGATCCTGGGTTGAAATCCGCCTCAAAATGCTCATTTACCTTAAGTAAACTGCACATTTTCGGCGAATTCAGCCTAGTCTCATACTCGTCTGAGCGAATTTCATTGGCCTGCCAGTGCTCTATTTGGTGTTTTTATCCGAATAATCCTTGATCGCGGCCTTGATGGCGTCCTCCGCCAGCACCGAACAGTGCACTTTCACCGGCGGCAGGGCCAGTTCTTCGGCGATGTCGGAATTCTTGATCAACTGGGCCTCTTCCAGGGTCTTGCCCTTGACCCATTCGGTCAGCAGGCTGCTCGAAGCAATCGCCGAACCGCAGCCGTAGGTCTTGAACCGGGCGTCCTCGATGACTCCGTTTTCGTTGACCTTGATCTGCAGGCGCATCACGTCACCGCAGGCAGGAGCCCCTACCATGCCGGTTCCCACACTGGTGTCCTCCTTGTCGAAAGCCCCCACGTTGCGTGGATTCTCGTAATGATCCAGAACCTTGTCACTGTATGCCATAGCCTAAACCTCAGAACTCTGCGCTCAGTGCGCAGCCCATTGAATCATTTTCAGGTCGATACCATCCTTGAACATCTCCCACAGGGGCGAGAGCTCACGCAGTCGCTCCACCTCGGTGCGGATCTTGTTGATCGCATAATCCACCTCTTCCTGGATGGAGAAGCGTCCCAGGGTGAAGCGGATCGAACTGTGTGCCAGTTCGTCTTCACGACCCAGGGCGCGCAGTACATAGCTGGGTTCCAGGCTCGCCGAGGTACAGGCGGAACCGGAGGAAACCGCAAGATCTTTCAGCGCCATAATCAGGGACTCGCCTTCCACGTAGGCGAAACTCACATTCAGATTGCCGGCCACCCGGTGGCTTTCGTCACCGTTTAGGTACACCTCTTCCATATCGCTGATGCCGTCCCAGAGACGCTGACGCAAGCCCAGAATGCGCTCGTTTTCAGCGGCCATCTCCTCGCCTGCGATTCTGAAGGCTTCGCCCATGCCGACGATCTGATGAGTCGGCAGGGTGCCGGAACGCATCCCCCGCTCATGACCGCCACCGTGCATCTGGGCTTCCAGCCTGACTCGCGGTTTACGCCGGACGTAGAGGGCACCGATACCTTTGGGACCGTAGATCTTATGTGCGGAAAACGACATCAGATCCACCTTAAGGTGTTCCAGGTCGATCGGCACCTTGCCCGCGCTCTGGGCTGCGTCCACATGGAACAGGATCTTGCGTGCACGGGTCATCTCGCCAATCGCTTCGATGTCCTGGATCACGCCGATCTCATTGTTCACGTGCATGATGGAAACCAGAATGGTGTCCTCACGCAAAGCCGCTTCGAGCTTCTGCAGGTCGATCAAACCATTCGGTTCGGGCTCGAGGTAGGTGATTTCGTAACCGTCACGCTCCAGTTGGCGGCAGGTGTCGAGTACCGCCTTGTGCTCGGTCTTGCAGGTGATGATGTGGCGGCCTTTCTTCTCATAAAACTCGGCGACGCCTTTGATTGCCAGGTTGTCGGACTCGGTAGCACCGGATGTCCAGACAATCTCCTTGGGATCCGCATTGACCAGTTGCGCAATCTGCGCGCGGGCCTGGGTTATGGCGTCGTCGGCAGCCCAGCCAAAGGCATGGGATCGGGATGCCGCATTGCCGAAGGTCCCGTCCTGGGTGAGGTAGGTGCACATTTTGTCCGCGACACGTGGATCCACCGGCGTAGTGGCCGAGTAGTCCATGTAGATGGGTAACTTCATCTCAATCTCCGACCAACAACGGTCAGGCCTCAGCCGAGCCGCAGGTAATGTCTGTCATGGTGACGCCCAACGAGGACTTAGCGCCCTGACCGGTTTGTTCCTGCCGCTCAGCGACCTCCCGGACTGCCTTGCGGTCCATGAGGTCCTGAAGACTGATCTTGTTCAGGTAATTATAGATTTGATTGCTCAGGTCCGACCACAAATCGTGAGTCAGACAGCGTTCGTTGTTCTGGCAGTTGTGAGCACCGTGACAACGTGTGGTGTCGATGTTCTCGTCCACCGCGGAAATCACTTCACCCACGTAGATTTCGTCCGCCCCGCGCCCCAGGCTGTAACCGCCACCCGGGCCCCGCACGCTGGCGACCAGGGCCTTTTTACGCAATCTGGAGAAGAGCTGCTCCAGGTAGGAGAGTGAAATTCCCTGACGCTGAGCGATATCGGCCAAGGTGATCGGACCCTCTCCGACATGCAGGGAGAGATCCAGCATGGCAGTGACCGCATAGCGACCTTTTGTGGTAAGTTTCACGTCGTCTGCTCCGTGTATATATCCAGTCGCTAATATACAATCCCTAGCAAATTAGTCAACATTCAGCCACCTCGTTCATTCGGTGGTTTTCTGTGCCTCTTCCGTCACTTCATCCAGCTTTTTCAACTCCTCCGCAGTGGAGATGATTTCACAGGAATCCAGATCCGGAAGCTGGGACGAATCCTCATCGATACCCAGCTTCTTGAGGGCCTCGCACATGGACTGCATCTTCTTGTCCATTACGTGCATGTGATCCAGCATGCAGTTGATCGCATGGGCTACCGGGTCAGTGGCGTCTTTGGTCGCGCCATAGGCGTCAAAACCGATCTTCTTGGCGATCGCTTCGCGATGGCCCCCGGTTTCCGGCTCTTTGGGGGTGATCAACTTGCCCGGGACACCGACCACGGTCGCACCCGCAGGCACATCCTTGACGACCACCGCATTGGAGCCGATACGCGCCCCCTCGCCCACCTCGATGGGCCCCAGCACTTTGGCCCCGGCCCCCACGACAACGTTGTTGCCCAGAGTAGGATGGCGCTTGCCCTTCTCCCAGCTGGTGCCGCCCAGGGTGACCCCATGATAGAGGGTGCAATCGTCGCCAATGATTGCGGTTTCGCCGATCACCACGCCCATGCCGTGATCTATGAAAAAACGCCGCCCGATCACCGCGCCCGGATGGATTTCGATTCCGGTCAGCAGTCGCGCAAGATTTGAGAGCACCCGGGCCAGCCATTTCAACCCAAGCTGCCAGAGTTTGTGGGACAGCCGGTGAAACATCACCGCATGCACCCCGGGATAGGTGGTGACAATCTCGAAGCTGTTGCGTGCAGCGGGATCCCGTTCGAAGACGCTCTGTATGTCCTCTTTCCAGCGGGAGATGTTCCTTGCTCCGGAATTGTCTAACGGCATATGGCTCTACTTCTATCCAGGGTCAACCAGCTTCGGGTCCCGCATCGGACGCTGTATTCGGACTGACGTCCCAAACAGTGTTGCGCGAGGCTGATGATTATGCACAATCCCGCACAAATTACTAGGGTATTAAACCCTGCCGCGATCCGGGTATCTCAAAATCTGTCGGGAATGCTCGGCCAATGCCGATAAAATGAAAATCATTTCCAATTGCAAGAATCGGACTTTGATTGGTTTGGATTTGTATTACCACTGTCATTCAGCTTGGATCCGATATGAAACAGGATCATTCAATGCGACCACAACGACTCTCGTACCGGGTCCTGTTGACACTCGATTCGGGAGTTGGGTCGCGGTTCTTAAAGATATTGAGTTGTTAGCGACGAGTTTTGAGTTTATGCACTCTCTCCTGCCCTCTTCCGCAAGGGGGAAAGGACAAGACCTTTTCAAGTGCGCAGTACGCTTCTTGACAGGACTTGGCATCGAGTTGTCTGTTCGATCCGACCTGGATTCATGTGTCCCCTCTCCCCTTGCGGGAGAGAGACAGAGAGAGGGGGACCCATTACAGAGTGAGCGCAGCGAACACCCAAACCCAACATTCAAAACCGGATCTTGCGGCGGATTCAATAGTTGAGCCTCATGGCTGATCAGATCTTGCTTTGTGCGTAGTCATCCCGGAGCCGGTTTGAAATCGGACAAACGGCTTCAAGCGTCTCTGCTATAGTTGCGACTGCCCGTGAGAAAATCAGAAAAAACCATCATGAATACCAAGGCGATCGTCATCCACGAACACGGCGGAGCGGAACAATTGCGTTGGCAGGAGGTTGAACTGCGCCCTCTGGAACCGGACGAGGTACGAATCCGACACCGGGCGGTGGGTCTCAACTATATCGACGTCTACCATCGCACCGGAGCCTACCCGACCCCGTCCCTGCCTTTTATCCCCGGGATGGAAGCAGCCGGTATCGTCGAAGCTGTCGGCCGCGATGTCACGGACTTCGCAGAAGGTGATCGGGTCGCCTATGCCAATCCACCCCTGGGGGCGTACACAGAGGTCCGCAACATGCTTGCCGGGCGCCTGGTCAAACTCCCTGACAAGATCGACTTCGAACCGGCCGCCGCCATGATGCTGCAGGGCATGACCGCAGAATACCTGTTGCGGCGAACCTTCCCGGTTCAATCCGGGCAAACGGTACTTTTTCATGCCGCCGCAGGAGGCGTCGGACTGATCTTCTGCCAATGGGCGAAACGACTGGGCGCCACGGTGATCGGCACGGTCGGCAGTGAAGAGAAGGCACAGATCGCCAAGGCCCACGGATGTGACCACACGATCCTTTATCGGGAAGAAAATGTTGTTGTCCGGGTGAAGGAGATCACCCGGGGTCAGGGAGTACCGGTCGTCTATGACGGGGTCGGGAAAGATACCTGGACCGACTCCCTCGACTGCCTCTCCCCCCGGGGCATGATGGTCAGTTTTGGCAGCGCTTCGGGTAAAGTGGCGCCGGTAAAACTGGAGGATCTGACCGCTCGCGGTTCACTTTACCTGACCCGTCCCACACTCATGACCTATACCGCGAACAGCCGGGAACTGCGTGACAGCGCTGCGGCCTTATTCGACCAGGTGCTCACCGGCGCTGTTCGCATCGAAATCGGTCAACGCTTCAAACTGGCTGATGCGGCCGAGGCGCACCGGGCTCTGGAAGCCCGCGAGACGACGGGATCGACCATCCTGCTGCCCTGAGCCCGGTTCAGCGGCGCATGGATTTGCGACCCTGCATGGCGCTGAAAATGCCGCGCAGGATATTGACTTCGTCTTTGTCCAGCCGGGCCCGCTGAAACAGACTGCGCAAACGTCTCAACAGCTTTTCGGACTGTTTGTTGGCGGTAAATCCCACATCGTCCAGAGCCTGCTCCAGGTGATCGTGAAAACTCTGCAGCATGTCCGCAGTTGCCAGGTCCCTGGGCTCATCCTGATCCGCCTCATGACCACTCAGATGGGTCTGATAGACCTCGTAGCTGAGCACCTGAACCGCCGCCCCCAGGTTGAGGGAGCTGTACGCCTCATTGGTAGGGATGTGAACCAGGAAGGTGCAGCGTTCGAGTTCCTCGTTGCTCAGCCCGGAACGCTCGCGCCCGAAAACCAGGGCCACATCACCCTGAACGGACTCCTGCACCACCTTGGCGGCCGCCTCCCGAGGCGACACCACCGGCCAGTTCACACTGCGGGCGCGGGCGCTGGTGCCCACCACCAGCCGACAGCCCCGTAGCGCTTCATCCAGGCTCTGCACCACCTCAGCCTGCTGCAGGATGTCATCTGCGCCGGATGCCCGGGATGTGGCTTCCTCGTGAGGGTAAAGCTGGGGAGCGACCAGGACCAGCCGTTGCAGACACATGTTCTTCATGGCCCGGGCCGCGGCACCAATATTGCCGGGATGACTGGTATCGACGAGTACGATTCGAATGTTCTGCAGCATAGCGCGCAAGGGTACCGGATTCCCGGTTCCTAGCATAGGCTGTGCAGGCGCCCGTGAATCGCATACCACTCGTCGGACCAAGCTCTCTGTGAACAGGCTTCGAGCTGCCCTGGCGGCGTGCCGGACACATAAAAAAGTTTAACCCCATCCGGACTTGCGGTATCCTCGCCGCCCATGAATCCCATGGTAACCATCGCAGTCCGCGCCGCCCGAGAGGCCGGCCGTATCATCACCCGCAGTTTCGACCGACTCGACCGTCTGACCATTGCCGACAAGGGCAATAACGATTTCGTCACCGAAGTCGATCGCAATTCCGAGGCGGCCATCATCGAGGTCCTGCGCGAAAAATATCCCCATCACGGGATCCTCGCCGAAGAGAGCGGCCAGCATCAGGGGGATGAGTATCAATGGGTGATCGACCCCCTCGACGGCACCACCAACTACCTGCACGGGTTTCCTCAGTTCTCGGTCTCCATTGCGCTGAAAGTCAAAGGCCGGCTGGAAATCGGCGTGGTCTACGACCCGATCCGGGAAGAGATGTTTATCGCCAGTCGTGGCGAAGGTGCGCTGCTGAATGATCGCAAGATCCGCGTCACCAATCGCAAGGGTCTGAACGGTGCCCTGCTGGGGACCGGCATCCCCTATCGGGACTTCCGTTTCATCGACAACTATCTCGGCATGATGAAGGATCTGCTCAAGGACAGCGCCGGGGTGCGCCGCCCGGGTTCCGCCGCCCTGGATTTCGCCTATCTGGCCGCAGGCCGGATCGATGGGTTCTGGGAGCTGGGGCTGAGTGAGTGGGACTTTGCCGCCGGTGCGGTACTGGTTCGCGAGGCGGGAGGTCTGGTCACGGATATCGGCGGTGGCGAGCGCTTCCTCGAAACCGGAAACGTATTGGCCGGTAACATGAAAGTCCATAACGCC
Source organism: Candidatus Thiodiazotropha sp. (assembly GCA_040507245.1). Taxonomy (GTDB): domain Bacteria; phylum Pseudomonadota; class Gammaproteobacteria; order Chromatiales; family Chromatiaceae; genus Thiodiazotropha. The sequence goes on along the minus strand of JBEVVH010000005.1, from coordinate 40,199 downwards.
ATGCTCAAACGGATCCTGCCGCATCTGAACGACAAGCTCAGAGCCTGACATCCTACCTGAACCGCTTTCCGCGAAGAGATCCCATCGGCGCCGGCCTTTACGGATCAATCAGACAACCCTCTTGCCGCTTACGCGAACGGGATTCTCACATCCCACGGTTTCCCTCACGTCCCTCGTAATACCCCGCCCCTTCCACAGCCGATTCCAGGGGTTACCCGACTTGCATGCATAACAGATTATTTCTGCAAGTTATGTTTATTTCCCAAGGTCATGAATCCAATTCACAGATTCGCGATTGGTGTGAATTTGTGCCTCAAGATCACGTCCATTCAACCGTTAGTTCGGGTGTAGTGCATCAACTGCCTGAGTGGACCCAAACGTATGCAAGACGAAGAAAACAAAGCCAGGAAGTTAAGTGACAAGGCCCTGGAAAGAGTCATGCGGGATGTATTGAATGGTCTGATGGACGCCTCACGATCGGTCAGTCATCCGGGGGGCTTCTCAGGGCATTCGGGTACCGCCCCGACTTACCTGTATGAATACGAGGATAGCGGCGATACGGATAACATCTGACGATCGTGGGGCAAGCAATTGCCCCGAACCGGTCGGTTGTGCGCAGACTCCGAGAGGCGCTGATACCCTGTCCGCGGATGAGCAGAAAAAGTCCAGCAACTGTTCAGGGCATATCGTCGACCGTGCCGTCCTCTTTCTTGACCGGCATCAGGTCAGCACGACTCACACCCATCGCGATCACCGAGGTACTGGCAACGTAGATGGATGAGTAGGTACCGACCACGATACCCACGATCAGGGCCAGTGAGAATCCGCGAATAATCTCACCACCGAACAGCAGCAGCGCCACCAGCACCAGCAACGTGGTGCCGGAGGTAATCAGCGTTCTGGAGAGTGTCTGGTTGATCGAGCCGTTGATGATCTCGATGGTCTCCCCCTTGCGCACTTTACGGAAATTCTCGCGAATCCGGTCGAATACCACGATGGTGTCATTGAGTGAGTAGCCGATCACCGCCAGCACCGCAGCCAGCACCGGCAGATCGAACTCCACCTGGAACATAGCGAAAAAGCCAAGGGTGATGATCACGTCATGCACCAGGGCAATCACAGATCCCACCGCAAAACGGTATTCGAAACGCAACCCGACATAGATCAGGATGCCGATCAGAGAGTAGAGGAGCGCCAACCCGCCGTCCTCGGTCAACTCGTCCCCCACCTGAGGTCCGACAAACTCGACCCGGCGCAGGTCCGCCTGGGCGTCGATGCCTTTCAATGCGGCAAAGGCCTGATCGCTGATCTTTGCACTTTCGGTGTTTTCCCGGGGCGCGAGACGGATCAGGACCTCCTGGGAGGTGCCGAAATGCTGTACCACCGCTTCAGGAAAACCTTCCTTACCGAGTGCGCTGCGTACATCGGCGAGTTCCACCGCTTGGGGAAATTTCACCTCGATCAGGGTGCCACCGGTAAAATCGATACCGAAATTGAGTCCCTTAACGGTGATCGCGCCCAGGGAGATGAGAATCAGTATTCCCGAGAAGATGGTCGCCAGACGGCGCTTCCCCATGAAATCGATGGCGGTATTGTTTTTGAAAAACTGCATCTGTTTCACCTATCTCAAATCGCCAGGGACTTGATCCGCTTACGGCCGTAGAGGAGATTGACCACCGCCCGGGTACCGATGATGGCGGTAAACATGGAGGTTACGATACCCAGCGCCAGAGTCACCGCAAATCCCTTGATCGGGCCGGTACCGAAGCTGAACAGCACGATCGCCGCGATCAGGGTGGTGATATTGGCGTCGATGATCGTCGAGAAGGCCTTCTCGTAACCCGCCTGAATGCTCGCCTGGGGGGAACTTCCGTTGGCGATCTCCTCGCGGATGCGCTCGAAGATCAGCACATTGGCGTCCACCGCCATGCCCACAGTAAGCACGATACCGGCAATACCCGGCAGGGTCAGGGTGGCCTGAAGCATCGACAGCAGCGCGACGATCAGGACGATGTTCATGCCCAGGGCCAGATCCGCCACCAGTCCGAACATCCGATAGTAGACCGCCATGAAGACCATCACCAGCGAGAGGCCGATGACCACCGATTTAAAACCCTGATCGATACTGTCCTGACCCAGGCTGGGTCCGATGGTGCGTTCCTCGACAATCTCGATCGGCGCGGCCAGGGCACCGGCACGCAGCAGCAGGGCCAGGTCATGGGCCTCCTCGGTGCTGTCCAGACCGGTGGTCTGAAAGCGCTTGCCGAAGGGTTCGCGGATGGTGGCCACGGAGATGACCTCTTCCACCTTCTGGGTGGTCTTCACGGTTTCCCCGTCCACCACCCGGGTGACCGGGCGATTTTCGATGAACACCACAGCCATCGGACGACCCACATTTTCCGTGGTCATGTTACGCATGCGCTTGGCGCCCACGCCGTCGAGGCTGACAAACACCGCGGGTGAACCGTTCTGCTGATCGAGTCCGGACGAGGCGTCGACAATCTGGTTACCGGTAACGATGACCCGTTTCTTCAACAGGATCGGCTGGCCGTCACGTTCTTTATACAGGGAAGACCCGATCGGAACCCGACCGTTGACCGCGTCCACGACACTGTGTTCGGTATCCACCAGACGGTATTCCAAGGTCGCGGTGGCGCCCAGAATCTCCTTGATCTTGGCCGGATCCTGCGCACCCGGCAGCTGCACCACGATACGCCGGATACCCTGTTGCTGAATCGAGGGTTCGGAGACGCCCAGGGCGTTGACCCGGTTGCGCAGGGTGGTGATGTTCTGCTGCAGGGCAAACTTCTGTACATCCTGACGCTCTTTGGGAGAGAGACTGAGTTTCAGCACAAACCCATCCGCCTCATCGACCTCCTCCAGATTCAGCGAGCGGAATTCGTTACCGACCAGTTTGCTGACTTCATCCCGGGTGGCGGCCTGCTCCATTTTAAGCACCACCTGTTCCCCGTCCCGGGTGATGCGCACCCCATGCACCCGTTTTTCCCGCAGCAGGGTGCGAATGTCATCACTGTACCGCTCCGCGGCCTGCTGTATGGCGGTTTCCATGTCCACATCGATGAGCACGTAGATACCACCCCGGAGATCCAAACCCAGGTACATGGGCTCAGCGCCCAGGGACCTCAGCCAATCAGGCAGATCCGGCGAGAGCGTCAGGGCGGCCGTGTAGTTGTCACCCAGGGTGGCAACGATACGGTCCATCGCCCGCAACTGGTCTTCTGAACGAGTGAAACGCACCAGGAGCTTCTTGTCCCGGATTTCCGTTCCCTTGGGTGTGATCTGGTCTTCAGCCAGCGCGTCACGAATCCGGGTCACGGTGGCTTCATCGATGACCGCGTCGCGGCTGGCGGAGATTTCGATGGAGGGATCCTGCCCGAAGAGGTTGGGCAAGGCGTACAGGGCTCCAATCAGAATCACTCCCACAACCATCAGGTTTTTCCAGAGTGGGTATTGGTTCATCGTATTTTCTTGTTAGGTTCAGCGGGAAATCACGGGCAGCCGGATGACTGCCCTGACTGTAGATACCCTTTCGCGGCTAAAGTTCTTTCAGGGAACCCTTGGGCAGAATAGTGTCTACGGCCTGACGGCGAATCTTGACCTGCGTGCCCTCGGCAATCTCCACCTGGACAAAATTTTCACCCAGGTCGGTGATGCGTCCTGCGACACCGCCCGCAGTGACCACTTCATCGCCCTTGGACAGGGCATCGACCATCTTTTTGTGTTCTTTCTGGCGCTTCACCTGGGGACGGATCATCAGGAAGTAGAGCACGGCGCCAAAAATCACCAGAGGAAGCAGATCGGTGATCGTATCCGCCTGTCCGGCCGCGGCAGGTGCCGCCTCCGCCAATGCGTCGGAAATGAAAAAACTCATGAGTAGGAACCTCTTCTTTAGGATCGGAGACTCGGCCCGCTGAGGCCTGAATGCCTCACGGAATCAAAACCAGCGGCCGATTATGCCACAGAAGATGCCAAGAAATTAGCCCCTTGCGGGGGAGTTTTGAGTTTTGAGTGGTTCGGTCCCGGCGCCTGTCCGGAACGATAGGGCAATACCGTGATCCGGCCGATGAGAGAAAACCAAACAAAAACCTGAGCGCAGCGAACTCATCCACTCAAAACTGCCGAAGGCATCAAGTCCGAACTCCCGGGGTCGTTCCCGGGTTCCGCTTCGCTGCACCCGGGCTACGGGTCTGTTCAATACCAGACTGAGAAGTAGGCCTTGATCACGTTGGCGGAGTAGGAGTAAAGAGGCTCCTCGCCTGCGACACCGCCTTCGGTGATATCCCGGAAATCGTCATAGCTGTAGCGCATGTAGTCGAAATCCAGGTTGAAACTGCCGTGATCGATGAACTGCCAGAAATCCGGTTTGATTTCATAGCTGACCCCGAAGCCGACGGTGTGGCTGTGGAAGGTGCTCAACTCCTTGTCCCGCGCCATGTAGGTGAAGGGCTGACGGCGGGAAAACAGGTCGCTGTAGAAATCCGCGCTGTCCTGGGTGTAGTAGCGGTAACGGATATCGAATATCCACTTCTCACGGAAGGGGTGGGTATAGGCGAACTCCAGGTTGTTGGCGGTGATGCCCCAGGTGTCGTTGAAGAAACGGTACTCTCCACTGAGCGCCGCCCGGTAGGGCAGATAGTATTTCAGGCGCAGCGCCAACGCATTGCTGGTGCGGGTCGTGGGATAACTCTCCGGCAGAAAGCTGTAGCCTTTTTCGCTGGCCGGATCGAGATAACGATAGGAACGGTAGGGGCTGCCCAGGAAACCCTCATCGGTGATGGTCTCCCAGTTGAGGCCCATGATGCTGTCCTTGGTCAGCACCTGGGTCAGGCTGACCCGGTAGTTCTGGCGATTCGCGGTCTCCCCGAAGTCCTCATCCCCATTGCGGCTGATATCGTCGTTACCCACCGAATAGCCCAGGGTCACGGTGGTCAGATCACCGAACATGTCATGGCTGACGCTGAAACTGCCGGTCTCCGACAGGTAGTCGCTTTCGTCGCTCTTGATCAGCGACAGATTCATCAGGGTCTTGTTGTGCAGGTAATCCACCGAAACACCGGTTTCGGTACGCTCCTCGGTATAGGGCGATGCCATGCTCACCACATCCACCGATGCGCTCGAGATACTGTCCACCGCATAGTCGGCAGACACAGAGAAAGACTCGCCGATCGACTTGCGTACCTGCAGGGTGGGACCATCCACCTCCACCCCACCACCGTCATAGCGGTGGTACATCACATCCGCCCGGTCCTCGGGAAGCACCGTGGCAAACAGGTTGCGGGCGCCCGGCAGAGCGCTCACCAGCGCCAACGCCACCCCAGCGGCCAGATAACGCCAACGGGTATCAGTTACAGCCACAACCACCTCCGCCACCGCCCTCGGCGCCCCGGGCCGATTCACGAATCTGATAGACATGATTGCGATATCCGTTGGCCACCGGGTTGCGGTCGAAGCTCATGATGGGATCGGCCAGGTGCGCACGCTCATAGGGCTTGACCCAGGGTTCAATGCTGCAACCGCCGAGCATCAGGGCCGCCAGGGCACACAGCAGTGCTTTCAGGGGAGGCGACGGAAGTTTCATGATCATTCGCGCAGCAGGTCACGGATCTGCGACTGATAGTCGTTTTCGTAACCGGGCAGGTAACCCTTGTGCAGGTGCCTCACCTTACCATCCCGGTCGATCATGAAGGTGCTGGGCATTGCCTCGACCTGGTAGCTCTGACTCACCTGGTTCTTGGCATCGTAGAGAATCGGAAATTTCACCGAGATCTCTTTCAGCACCTTGTCCGCGGCGCCGGGTTCCTCATCCAGATTGACCCCAAGCAGGGTGAAACCCATGTCTTTGTATCGATCGTACAACTGATCCAGCAACGGCATCTCCTGGCGGCAGGGACCACACCAGGAGGCCCAGAAATTCACCATCACCACATTGCCGCGCAGTTCGCTCAGCTTGATGTTTTCACCACTGCGGCTCTTGAGGGTGAAATCGGGCGCGGCTTCGCCCTCCGTGACAGCCAGTGCAATCGCCGGCATGGCGAGCATCCAGCCACAGAGCATCAGGCCGGTCAGGCCTTGTCTGATAGTCCTGTATGTCAGGTTTACTGATTTCCTCTAGAAGAAAAAGGTCAGGCTGCCACTCAGCTCGAAGTTGTTGGTAGTTTTGTTTTCACCCAACAGATCGGACTCAAACAGGTGGTCCCGTGCATTCAGATGCAGTGTAAGCCAGTCACTGATCAGCAGCCGATAACCGGCGCCGATGTTGTAGGTGAAGGCGTCATCGCCGGCGAAATGGGTACTGCCGATACCGGCGATCAGATAGAACTGGCTGTTGTATGCCGCCTTGCCGCCAAGGAACACCTCGCCGGGCAGCAGATTGTAGCCCAGCGACAGGTTGTAGTAGGTCAGGCGCCGCTCACTGTCGGTCAGCAGTTGTACGTCACCGCTCAACCTTTCGTAACTGGTCTCATTCGCCTCGGTACTGCCCAGCGCCGCTTCCAGGAACAGGGACTCGGTCCCATGATAGGCGAAGCGTGCACCGTACAGGGGGCTGGTGCCGAAGTCCTCAATGTTCATCAGGCCGACAAAGGCTCCGATCTCGAAATCCTCGGTGTCGAACTTCGCTTCGCTGATCTCCCGGCGGGCCACCTCGGGTTCGATCAGCAGTTCCTCGCGGGGTTTGTCCCCAAGGGGTTCCGCGGCCTGGGCCGGCGACAACGCGAGCAGGCTCAACAATAGCGCCGCGTTCAGAAAAAGAAACCGAGTCCGATTTTCCACTGATCAAATTCCTCGTTGTCTTCACGGCTGGTAAACACCGCGTAGTGGCGAAATTCGCCGCGTATGAAAAAGCGCCGGGTCAGGTAGACCCGCAAACCCGCGCCTACATGGGCGGTGGTGTCGGTCCGGTCCTCGGTCTCCACCAGGGTGGTACTGGGTTCGGTGCGGATGACCCCGCCACCGAGGGTAAAGAACGGGCTGAAGGTCCATTCGGGAAAGGGCTGGGAGAGCAGATTGACGTCCACCAGATACTCGCTCGAGTAGTCGCCGAGGGCCTGGGAAAAGCTGATTTCGGTGGACAGATTCTCGTTGAATGCATAGCCCGCATAGAGACCGAGCAGCGAGGCTCCGTCCATATCGCCGCCATAGAAACTGAACTCCCAGACCCGGTTGCGGAAGTCATCCTGATCGAAGGCCCTGAGTTGCAGGGGAGTGCCGTCCGGGTGGCGGGTCTGACGGATCTGCTCGATCCCCACCCATCCCTGAAAACCCCGCGGGGTTTCCACCAGGAACCAGTCGGTGCGGCGTTTGTAGATCTTCACCCATTCGTTGCGTTCCGCCACATACTGCACGGGATAGACGCTGCCCGGACCGGTGTGCATCTCGATATACGGCGCCGTGACCTGCACCTCGACAGGCACATCCTCTGCCATGCCGGACAGCGGAATCAGCCCCAGCAGCCATCCACAGACCCACAGGGGCCATACGCGTACAAACCTGTTGTGTCTCAAACTTCAGTCATCCAATGGAGCCAGGAAAGGGTCATTGTAGTACTGCGCCCCGATATCCAGCCATTCGGCAATCAGGCGCAATTCCGCGTCCGTGAGATAGCCGGCATGCACGCCACCGGCACTGAACACTTCCATGAAGCGGCTGCCGCTGGCGGATCCCGCGGCCATGGAGGCGCCTCCGGGCACCGGAACCGGTACATCCGGCAGGGGAATCGGATTGCCGTCCGCATCCAACACCGGATTGCCGTTTTCATCGGTTTCGTAGAGTTGGTTACCGTTGGCGTCCGTGGCCGGCACCAGTACATCCACCAGGATGCCGTCAACCACTTCCTGCATGTTGTCGGGGTAGAGCAGTTCCCGGTAGGAGGTCATGTGCTGCGGTTCATCCTCGGAGGCACCGCCGGTAAGCTCCAACTGGGCATCCGGGACCACCGTCTCACCATTGTCATCGGCATCATGACAACCTGTACAGGTGTGGTCCTCAATCAGATTACCCTCCCCGTCTTCGACGGTTCGCGGCAGTTCCCAGAGCGGGTGGATATTCTGCTCATAGTGAATCACCGAGCGGCACAAGGCATTCCAGTTGTTGGCGCAGGTCGCGTCACTCAGAGGCGCCGGCGTATCCAGGTCAGTATAGCGGTAGGCGAACTCCGCCTCAACGGTTGAGCGGGCCGGATCGGACCAGACATCCACGTAAACCGGATCCAGGCTGGGATCGCAGGCCGCAGCCTGGCACTGCAGACGATTGCGGGTCTGAGCCATGCTCTCGCACACATCGGTCCAGAGTTTCGGGTTGGCGTTGGGGAAGGGCTGGCCGGTGATCTGACTGCCGCTGTTGACGCTCGGCGGTGCGGCGGAAAGACGTCCGTGAGGCAGCGGGTTATCGCCTTCGTGACAACCGCCGCATTGGATCACCTCACCGGGCCGGAACTGCAGCCAGAAGGGGTGTACCCCGCCCACCCGGCGGCCCTGCCGGTCAAGTACGCTGAAGCTGATCGGCACGTTCGCCGGCACCTTGACCTGCACCGAACCGTCCGGTTCGATCGGAGCGTAACCGAGGATCTCGCGCATACCGAACTGGGCGGTGCGGCCATAGGCGGTATTGGAGAAATCCAGCACGTCGTCGTCCGGTATCGTGACCTGCTTGAGCAGCCTCAGAAAGCGCGGCTGACGATCGTCGGGCTGGGTCTGGGCCGGGTCGGCGACAGTCGCCAGATCGGGTTCCGCGCTATCCACCCCATCCAGGTCGTAGACACTGCGGATATGCAGCAGGCCGGCCTTATCGTCCACCAGGGTCGGGTCGAGATCGATCCCCGCGGTCTTGTCGTAGCGGATGATCGGCTCTGTTCGGGAGACCGCCACCACCACATCGGTGAAGACCATCCCCTCCTGGGGTTTCACGATCGGCAATTGTGTGCCATTGGAAGGATCGTAAATGAACAGGCTGTAGAGCGGCGGCGCGGGTTGTACTGCGGGGTCGGCCAGACGCTCATCGGTGCAGGGCAGAATGCGATCGTCCTCGATTACCCGACAGGGACTCCAGCTGATGAGCATCCGATCGGTGTTGTCGAACAGGGGGTAGGCGCTGCGCAACTGCCCCCCAGCGGAGACCGATCCGTCAGTGGTGACCCGGTGCTGGGTGGCGAGGGTCTGGGCCGGTCCGGTCATTCCAAGGTTGTCCCAGGTGGGGGCGTCGTTATCCACGTAAGTCGCGGTATCGATGAAGATCAGGCTGCCCCCCTCGTCGGTGCCATCGAAGGGCAGCAGCAGGGCGAGCATACGACCGTCCGCCATCTCCTGGGGACGCAGAAACTGCACCGTACTGCCGTCGGTACCCGTGTCATGGCTGTTGAGTCCGTAGAGCAGTTCCAGTTCGGTGCCGTCCGGATTCATCCGGTAGAGATGAATCGCATTGTTGCCATCGGCGTTGTCCCAGCGGCTGAACACGATCTGTCCGTTGGCCAGTACGCTGGGGGAGAAATCATGACTGCGGTTGAAAGAGATCTGGGTGATGCGGCTGCCGTCCGGGTTCATCACATGCAGCACCATGGCGGGTTCGTTGACCGCACGCTCCATGACCAGGTACTGGGGTTTGCCTTCATCCAGCAGGCGCGCCTTGGCGAGTCGCTGGCGGGTGGAGGAGAAGACGATACGGCCATCCGGAAGATAGTAGGGAAACCGATCGTGACCGTCCTCTGCGGTAATGTCCGAAACAATGATCCTGTGCAGATCTGCGGAGGGAATGTCGTATTCCCAGATATTCCAGGTCGGCTGGTCTTCGGGTTCGGCATCCTCGATCAGGGGCATGCGCAGGGAAAACAGCAGCTTGGTGCCGTCATAGGAGACCGAGACATCACGCACGTCCCCCCGCCCGCCGGTGACCGACCCGGTAACATTGACTTCGTCGGCGCTGCCGGCGGCAAAATTCTTGTAGTACAGGTCGCCACCCGCTTCGCTGACCTGACTGACGCGGATGTCCGTATTGCTCTGCTCGTTGACCGGCCGTTTCACATAGGCCACGGGATAGTCCACAACCACCGGATCCGGGTCCTGACTGCTGCCACCCCCGCACCCCATCCACAGCGGAACACACAGGAGCGCGGTGACATAAGGCGTCAATGCCTTGCGTAGGACAACGTTCATGTGGTGTGAGAGCTCCCGAAGGTCCGTTAGACGACAGCTTTGCCGAATAGCGTTGAATTCCGCTATCGACTAATAAAATCATAGACTTGAGAGTCTACCCAATCGAAAACCCCAATCAGTGCATGAGTTCACAACTTGGAGAAACAGAGATCACGATTCCACCACCTGCCATTGACACGAAGCACATTCCATAAGAAGAAAGAAACAACGTGCAAAAACGTGTAGCGCCATCCAACCGGGTGCCTTCAGGGTGAAGTAATATCGCCCGCCGACCGGCTTGCTCCGCAGGGAAAGACACGCCCTCCTCAGGATGCCAGCCATCGCGGCGAACCGCCGAAGACAGGCCAGGGACCGGCAATACACCCGCACCCCAGGATTCAGCACATTCGATGTGCACCGTTTGAGAGGCAACCGCATCATGTCAGCCAAGCATCCGCCGTCAGGCCCGGGATCGATGATGAAACTCGCCGCGTTCAGCCTGGCCCTGTTGTGTGCCGGCCCCAGGGAGCAAGCCAAGCGAATCCACGACCGCATTGCCGGGGTTCCACCCAGTGCGGAGGTGCTGGAGCAGATGGTCAGTGAGATCGAGAACAACGATCCCCTCGCCGCTGCGATGCTGGCCATCGAAAACCCCAACTTCTACAACGTCACCCTGAAGAACTGGGTCACTCCCTGGACCAACGAGGAGATGACGCCCTTCGCACCGCTCAACGACTATTCGGCCACGGTGATCGGCATGGTGCGCGACGAGGTGCCGTTCAACGAACTGCTCTCCGCAGACATTCTCTACGTGGGCAGCAACGCCCCGGCCTACTCCACGCCCACTATGAGGCGATGGAGAGCCAGGGACTGAATCTGAAAGAGGAGTTGCGCAGAACCACCCAGTCGAGCGTCACCGGACTGCCTCCCGAAGGGACTGCCGGGGTGATCACCACCCGGGCCTCGGCGCGGGCCTTCTTCGTCGACGGAACCAACCGGGCGATGTTCAGCTTTACCATGCTCAACCACCTGTGCCGGGATCTGGAGCAGATCAAGGACCCAACCCGACCCCACGACCGGGTGCGTCAGGACGTGGCGCGCAGCCCGGGTGGCGACAGCCGGGTGTTCTTCAACAACTGCGTGGGTTGTCATGCCGGCATGGAACCTCTGACCCAGGCCTACGCCTACTACGGCTACGACTACCCGGAAGAGGACATGGAAGCCGGTCACATCTCCTATACCCCGGGGGTGGTTCAGCACAAATACCAGATCAACACCAGCGTATTCAAAGACGGCTACGCCACACCGAACGATCACTGGGACAACTACTGGCGCAAGGGGCCCAATGCGGCCCTGGGCTGGGATACCAGCCTGCCCGGCAGCGGTGACGGCGCCAAATCCCAGGGACAGGAACTGGCCAACAGCCAGGCCTTTGCCGAATGCCAGGTCACCAAGGCCTTTGAGGCAATGTGTCTGCGTCCGCCGGTGGACAGCGCGGATCGCAGCAAGATCAGCGAGATCACCACCAATTTCAAGTCCGGCTACAACATGAAACAGGTGTTTGCCGAGACAGCCGTCTACTGTGCGGGGGACTGAATCAGTGAGCAGGCAAATGCTATTCAAGAAGCTTATGGAAGGGGCAAGGAAGTCGACCTGGCTGTTGATCCCCGCAGTGGCAATGATCGGCCTGCCGGCCTGTCAGGACGGCGTCTCCAACGAATCCCAGCAGGAGACCAGCATCACCACCAGCACCTACAATGGACCGGCGGCCCGCACCAGTGACATTCAGGGCTTTCGCATCAGCGTGTGGGAACCACTGCGCACACAGAACCGCTGCGGCGCCTGCCACGGCGCGGGCGGCCAGGCCCCGCTGTTCGTCCGTGAAGACGATGTCAACCAGGCCTATGAAGCGGTCAACCCCTTTATCAACCGGGTCGAACCCGATGAGTCCGCCCTGGTGACCAAGGTGGCCAACGGACACAACTGCTGGGAAGCCAGCGACAGTGCCTGCGCCACCATCATCGCCAACTACATCCAGTCCTGGCTGGGTGACGGCAGTGGCGGTGGACGGCAGATCGAACTCGAGGCGCCGCCGGAGAATGTGGTGGGCGAAAGCAAGGTGTTTCCGGACGATTCGGCCCTGTTTGCCTCCCACGTGCATCCCCTGCTGACCGAGTACTGCTCTGAATGTCATGTGGATGACGCCGCGTCTCCCCAGTCACCCTATTTCGCCAGTGCGGATGCGGACAGCGCCTACGCGGCGGTGAAAACCTCCATCGACCTGGACACCCCGCGCAACTCCCGACTGGTGCAACGGCTCATCGAACTGCACAACTGCTGGGACGACTGCCCGGACAACGCCCAGGAGATGCAGAACGCCATCACCCGCATGGCGGACGCGATCAACCCCACTCCGGTGGATCCGGAACTGGTGGTCAGCTACGCCCTGTCTCTCCCGGAAGGCACTGTCGCCAGCGGCGGCAGCCGCCAGGAGAACGATGTGATTGCGTTGTATGAGTTCAAGACCGGAGAAGGCAACGTCGCCTATGACACCAGCGGCGTTGATCCGGCCATCAATCTGACCCTGAGCGGGGATATGGGCTGGGTCGAAGGCTGGGGTCTCGAGTTTCGCGACGGCAAGGCCCAGGGCAGCACCAACGACAGCCGCAAACTGGCGCAGCTGATCCAGGCCACCGGTGAATATACGATTGAAGCCTGGGTGGTGCCTGCGAATGTCACCCAGGAGGGGCCGGCACGCATCATCAGCTACTCGGCCGGGACCGATGACCGGAATTTCACCCTGGGTCAGACGCTCTATAGCTACAATTTCCTGCATCGTTCCAGCACCACTGACGGCAACGGGGAACCCGCCCACTCCACCTCGGATGGGGATGAGGATCTGCAGGCCACGGAACAGCATGTGGTGGCCACCTTCGATCCGGAACACGGCCGGCGCATCTACGTCAACGGCATATTTACCGACGATGAAGACGAGACCGCACCGGGTAACCTCAACGACTGGGACGACACCTATGCGCTGGTGCTCGGCAACGAGGCCTCCAGCGACCGTCCCTGGGCAGGCAAGGTGCGCCTGCTGGCAATTCACAACCGGGCCCTCAACGAAGCACAGATTGTGCAGAACTTCGAAGCGGGCGTGGGCGAGAAATACTTCCTGCTGTTCAACGTCAGTGGCCTGGTGAATCTGCCTCAGAGCTACATCGTTTTCGAAGTCAGCCAGTATGACAACTACAGCTACATGTTCCGTCAGCCGAAGTTCATCAGCCTCGATGAAGGCGTGGTGCCGAGCGATATCCCCTTACAGGGCATGCGCATCGGTATCAACGGTAAAGAGGCGGCCATCGGCCAGGCCTATGCGCGGCTCGACACCACTTTGAATGCCGCCGAGTACTCACAGAACGGACAGCTGCTGTCACGCATCGCCACGGTCATCGCCTCCGAGAAGGGCGCCGGGAGTGACCAGTTCTTCCTCACCTTCGAACGCCTCGGCAGCTACACCCATGTGTTCACGGAACCGACCCCCCTGCCCCCGGCCGCTCCCGCTGATGCGGAGCCCAGATCCGAGGTGGGTTTGCGCACCTTTGACGAGATCAACGCCAGTATGGCCGAGCTGACCGGTGTCAGTCAGACCCTGGGTACGGTTCAGGAAACCTACACCACGATTCGCCAGCAGCTGCCCTCCAGTGCGGACATCAACGGTTTCCTCTCCTCCCATCAGGTCGCGGTATCCCAACTGGCGATCGAGTATTGCAGCGCATTGGTGGACGATACCGGCCTGAGGGCCGGCTTCTTCCCGGGCTTCGACTTCAATACCAACGCCAACGATATCTCCAGCGCCACCTGGCAGAGTCAGGTGGTGGCCCCGCTGATGAGTCGTTTCATGGGTGAAAATCTCGCCACCCAGCCCGACCCGTCCCGAGTGGGGGGGGAGTTGATGAATCTGCTTACCGGCAGTGCGGGACTCGCCCGCTGCTCAGGACAATGCGCCGCGGATCGTACCGAGAAAGCCACCAAGGCGGCCTGCGCCTCACTGCTGGGCAGTGCCGTGGTGTTGTTACAGTAATTACGCAGGGATAAAGAGTCATGCGCAGAAAGGTGAAAAACCTCTCCCCGGATGCCCCGCTGTATCACGCCGATCATCCCCGCCCGGTAACCCGACGGGACTTTGTCCGACAGGGTTTGATGGCCGGTCTGGGAATGGTCACAGGTCCGTCCCTGTTTGGCCTTTTCGCCAATCCGCGGGAGGCCCAGGCGGCGCTCTCCTCGGATCTCCAGACCCTGAAAAACAGTTGCGGCATCGATACCCTGAGCGGGGGCAAGATCCCGTTCATCTGCTTCGATCTGGCGGGCGGGGGGAACATTGCCGGATCCAATGTACTGACCGGGCGCCAGGGGGGACAATTCGACTTCCTCACCACCGCTGGCTACAACCGCCTGGGACTGCCCGGTGACATGGTGCCGTCGATCCTCAATCCCGCCTCGGGGGTGAGCGATTTCATCAACACCGAACTGGGACTGGCGTTTCATTCCGACAGCGCCTTTCTGCGCGGCATTCTGGAGAAGGTTTCACCCGGCAACCGGGCCAGCATCAATGGCGCTGTGATTCCGGCCTGCTCGGAAAACGACACCGCCAACAACCCCCACAACCCGATGTACGCCATCAACCGCTGTGGCGCGGACGGTGAACTGCTGACCCTGATCGGCTCGCGCAGCTCCGACTCCGGTGGCAATTCGGTAGCCCCGGCGGACCAGATCGATCCGTCAGTGCGACCCACCAAGGTCGATCGTCCCAGCGACACCACCGGACTGGTGGACACCGGCAAGCTGGTGGGTCTGTTCGAACAATCCGACGCAGTAGCGGTCATGGAGGCGATGCAACGCATCTCGGACATGAAACTCGACTGGGTCAATACCGGCATCAGCAGCGATGCGGTGGTCAAGGAACTGGTGCGTTGCGGTTACGTCAAGAGCGCGGATCTGGTGGACCGCTACGGTGACCCCGCCGCCCTGGATGTCACGGCCGACCCGGATATCATTGGCCCGATATTCTCCCAGGCTGAGTTCGATGGGGACGGGGAATTTCGTAAAACCGCCTCGGTGATGAAACTGGTGGTGAACGGCTACGCCGGCGCCGGAACCATTACCATGGGCGGTTACGACTATCACACCGGCGACCGGGCGGCGGGCGAAGTCCGCGATCTGCGGGCCGGGCGCTGCATGGGTGCCTGCATCGAATACGCCGCCCGCCTGGGCATGCCTTTGATGCTGTATGTGTTCAGCGACGGTTCGGTCTCCAGCAACGGTGCCGTGGACAACTCGGCCGACGGCCGGGGCAAGGGCGTATGGACCGGTGACAACCAATCCACCGCGGCCTCGTTCTTCCTGGTCTATAACCCCAGCGGCCCGGCCAGTTTGATGGGAGGCACTCTGGACGAACAACTGCGGCATCAGCAGATCGGTTACTTCACGGCGGATGGCGCGGTGGACAACGGATCCAGCCCGGCCGCCAACAACGTCAACCAGCTGGTGCTCACTGTGGCCCTGAATTACCTTGCCCTGCACGGCGAACAGGGCCAGTTCACCAGTCTGTTCGGCAGCAGCCTGGGCAACACTGCAATGCTGGACAGTCTCACCGCCTTCAATCCGATCATGTGATCGGTCATCGCCGGGCGGGGGATCGGGGCGCCCAAGGGACCGATCCCCCGCCCGGCACAGCACAGTATGTGCGTATTGGCGCCGCATCAGAGTAATCGTCTACTGCCAAAACAGTCCCTGCTTGCTAGAATCGTGCTCCTGTCGTTATCTCCCTGAAGGACCATGATGGAGCATCAAGCACACGCATTCATTACCTGGAACATCGACCCCGTACTGATTTCATTTGCCGGCCTCGAAATCCGCTGGTATGGCGCTCTGTTCGCGCTGGCTTACCTGATGAGCTACCAGACCCTCTATTGGATCTACCATCGCGAAGGCAAGGACCCTTCTCATCTGGAAAAACTCACCGTCTACCTGGTCATCGCCATCATCGTCGGCGCCCGGCTGGTTCACTGCCTGTTTTACGACCCCGCTTACTACCTCAGCCACCCCTTGAAGATCCTGGCGTTCTGGGAGGGCGGCCTGGCCAGTCACGGAGGCGGTCTCGGCGCTTTGATTGGGCTCTACATCTACAAGCTGCGTTCCGGTGATTCCTACCTTTGGCTGCTGGACCGCTTTGCCCTGCCCACCGCCCTGGCCGGTGCCTTCATACGCATCGGCAATCTGTTCAACTCTGAAATCTACGGCACCCCGACCCAGGTCCCCTGGGCCTTCGTCTTCGAACGGGTGGACAACCTGCCCCGCCACCCCGCGCAACTTTACGAGGCCATCGCCTACGCCCTGATCTTCGTGGTACTGGTGATGTTTTACCGGCGTTGGGGCCAAAGGATCCGCGATGGCATGATCTTCGGCATGCTGCTGGTGGGAGTGTTCAGTGCCCGTATCGCGGTCGAATTCGTCAAAACCAACCAAGCGGCTTACACCACGGACACCTGGTTGAGCACCGGCCAGATGCTCAGCCTGCCATTCATTCTGGTCGGCTTCATTCTCATCGCGCGCGCGCTTTGGGGATCCGCTACCCGTCCCTCCACCACTGCGGGGTGATCCGCCAGCTCCCCCGATACGCCAGAACCGGGCCTCAGGGGAAGCCAACCTCGTAACCCAGGTTGATGATGAAGTCCGGAACCGTGTCCGAGGCGAGATTTTCACCTACCGAG
The DNA here is from genome assembly GCA_040507245.1 of Candidatus Thiodiazotropha sp. Classification (GTDB taxonomy): domain Bacteria; phylum Pseudomonadota; class Gammaproteobacteria; order Chromatiales; family Chromatiaceae; genus Thiodiazotropha. Next base: position 23,284 of record JBEVVH010000005.1, on the reverse strand, counting down.
AGATCGACGCGGTGTAGACGTTGCTTGCCCCAGTAAATGCTGCCCCCCAGGGTCAGCATCTGGGCGGACCCGCCCAGTTGATCCACATTGCTATGGTAGAATGGGGTATGGCCGTCATACTGAAGTTTCAGGTCCAGCCAATCATAGGTCTGCCAACTCAACCCCAGGGTGGCGAAACCCACCAGTGGACGCTGTCGATCCGACAGAACATCCGATTTCTCCACGATCAGCAGGCCGATCTGGCCATACCCGGACATTAGCCGGTCGTGCAACAACTCCCGCTGCGAACCGGACAGCCACAGGGCCAGGTCTGCCCTTCCACTGCCCAGCAGCCGCTCATCGTTCCCGGTCGGGAGTTTCAAACTGGCATGCCAGGAGAGTCTCTTCCCCGCTTCGGACTGGGGCAATTCGCGGGCGAGCTGTAGTTGCAGATCGCCGAACCCGCTGAGGTTATCCTCTATGTTGACGCGGGTTTCACCATCATCCACATACAGGTATCGCAAGCGGTTTTCAGGCCAGTCCTCTCGATCTGAATTGGACAATCCGAACAGATTGTGCCAGTTTTGGATCAATGCGTCGAGCCCGCCGCTCCGGTGAGAGAGATAGGGCAATTCAAGACCCCATTGCCAACCCTCCCCGAGACCCTGTTCCCAGATCAGGGCCATCCGGTAGGTTTCCCCATCCAGGGTCAACTGTTCCCCCTCAGTCACTTTTTCAATGGAGGAGTTGGCCACGCTGAATTGCAGTCCGGCGCGTGATGCATGATCATCAAGAACTCCGGCTGTGGCAGCCAGAGGCAAGCCGTGCATGAGGATGAAGGGATTGGGATTTCGCACCTGGAATGGCACCGGATCACGGCCTTCCCCGGCGATCGCAGGCAGGCTCAACAGGGCGCCGAGGATGCATGGAATAAGGCCAAAACAGTGCTTCACGACACAGGATCCGTTGCTGGGTGATGCTTTGATTTATACACATTTACACCTGATGTTCAAAGATTTCCTGATCCATCGGGGATGAAACCAGTCGCAAGCATGAAGCATCGAAAGCTGGCAAAAGGATAAACAAATTGTCTGTAAACCCAGGACGACTCCGGTATATTTGGGTTTTTTTACCAACTTCCTGACCGAACCTGTGACTATCATCGCAAACGCAACACCTTAATTCATATAGATTTGTTTGTTCATAAACACAGTTAATTTCACGACCTGGGAAACGCCGCCTTGAAGACCCTACTCCGCAACGCCATTATCCTGCTCTGTTGTCTGTGCGCGCCCCTGATGGCGGCCGATCCGCAATCCCAGCCGGGACCGGGCCTGGACCGTCAGGTCGAGCATCTCAAACAATCGGTCATCGCGCTCAACCGGGAACTGTTCGTCCTGGAAGAGGAGCTGCTGTTTCCCGGCAACACCCAGGTGTCCGTATTTCTCTCCGTAGATACCGGGACCTTTTTCAAACTCGACTCCGTGCAGCTGCAGATCGATGATAAGGAACTGGCCAACCATCTCTATACGGAACGCGAACTCAAGGCATTGCAGCGGGGTGGCGTACAACGTCTCTACCTCGGCAACATCAAGTCAGGCAGCCACGAACTGATCGCATTCTTCACCGGAGAGGGTCCCCAGGGCCGGGACTACAAACGCGGGGCAACCGTGAGTTTTGAAAAAGGCATCGGCCCCAAGTATCTGGAACTGAAGATCGTTGACAGCGTGGCGCTGCAGCAACCCGATTTCGAAGTCCGGGAGTGGGAGTGACACGAATGCTGCCACCCCTGTTCAGCCGGCTTGTTTTACTCGTCAGCCTGCTGCCCCCACTCTGCCACGCAGCGACACTCGAACCGGGTGAGCCACAGGAGCTGAAGGATCTGCATTACGGCGAGGCCTTGTTCCAGCTTTACCAGGAAGCCTATTTTCCAGCCATCATTCGTCTGCTTGCCGCGCGTGAGCAGGGACTGATGAAGGCCTACGAGGATGAACCGGAACTGCTTCTGGGCGGACTCTATCTCGCCTATGGCATGCCGAACACCGCAGAGTCCCTGTTCGAACGGGTGCTCAACCAATCCGTCGAATCCAAGATCAAGGACCGGGCCTGGCTGCATCTTGGCAAGGCCCGGCACCGCCGTGGGGAGCCTGTTTCCGCGCAAAAGGCCCTGGGAGAAATCGGCGAGGCCCTGCCCTCGGAGGGCAAGGACGAGAAACGCTACCTTGAGGGCCTCATCGACCTGCAGCGCGACGCCCCGGATAAGGCCATCGATGACCTCTCCTCGGTTTCCCAGGAGGGCGAGTGGTCGCTCTACGCGCGCTATAATCAGGCCATCGCCATGCTGAGAACCGATCGTCAGGCCGAGGCGCTCGGCATCCTTCAGGAGATTGGCGATGCCCGCTCAGATTCGGACAATGAGGAGACCCGGGCGCTTCGGGATCAGGCCAATCTCGCCCGGGGCTACCTGCTGCTGGAAGCCCAACAGCCAGAAGCCGCCAAGGACTCCCTGCAGAGGGTTCGCCTGCAAGGCTCTGCGAGTAATCGCGCTCTGTTGGGACTGGGTTGGGCATCGCTGCAACTGAACCAGCGGGAACAGGCCCTGGTACCCTGGCAACTGTTGGCCAAGCGCAACACCAGCGATCCGGCCGTACTCGAAGCCAAGCTGGCCATACCCTACGTCTATGGCGTGCTCGAGGCCGAGCAACAGTCGTTGCAGGCTTACCGGGATGCGATCAGTGCCTATGACGAGTCGCTTTCGAGTGTCGATCGGGTCATCCGACAGGTGGACCAGGAAGCCTTTCCCGATAACCTGATCGCCGCAAGCGGAGTACAATCCGGAGACATCAGCTCGGAATTCCGCAGCCTGCTGCCCTACCTGCTCTCCGGCAACCTGTTTCAGGAACGCCTGCAGGACTACCAGGATCTGCTGCGACTCGAAGAGAATCTTCGTCAATGGCAGGAGAAGACCAGCAGCTACCGCACCATGCTGGCCACTCAACAGCAGGCTTACGATGAAAAACTGCCTCAGGTGGAGGCCCACCTCAAGGGTGACCGCCTGCAACAGTTGAATGCCGAGCGGGATGAACTGTTCAAACGCTACCTGCAAGCCGCCTCTGACGAGGAACCCGCATTCATACTGGCGACCGAGGAAGAGAAGAAACTGCTTGGGCGTCTGCAGCGTATCGATGACCTGATCGACGGGTCCGGCGCCCCGGAGCGGCTTCAGGGTCAGCGAGACATCGCACGCCTGTTGCAGGGCATTCTGACCTGGCAGACCGTGACGGAACATCCCGCACGGCTGTGGAACCTGAAGAAACAGATGCGTGAACTCGACCAGAACCTGGAGACCGCGCAAACCCAGGAACAGGAGCTGGCACAGGCCAAAGAGCAGGCCGTGAACCGATTTGCCGTGTTTGGCACCCGTATCGATGCGTTGGAGGGGCAGATTCCGAAACTGCTGGCTCAGGTCACGCAGGCACGCACCCAGCAGGCCGCTCAGCTTCGCGCGATGGCCCTGGAACAACTCGATCAACGCAAGAACCTGATCAACAACTACCTGATACAGGCACGGTTCGGAGTCGCCAACCTCCTCGATATCAGCTCTGAAAGAGGGGCGGCGCCGCAGTGAAACCCTGGCTCTACTTTACCCTGGCTTCACTCGCCCTGAACGGCTGTTCTTCCGTGCAGAAGAGCGATCCCGATGAGATCACCCTGGCGGACATCCAGGGCGAACCGGTCAGCATAGAGAAAACCCGAATCGCACCCTCGGAACGCAACGAGGTGATCGAGAACTATCGCGCATTGTTGCAGCTCAATCCGGACCAGAGACTGCAGAGTGAAGCCACCCGCCGCCTCGCGGACCTGCAACTGGAACGTACCGAAAGCCGCCTCATGGGTGCGGAGGAAACGCCTCCTTCGGAGGACGAACTGCTGAAGTCGATTGCCCTCTATGAGGGACTGCTGAAAAAGGACCCCGACTACCAGGCCAGTGATCTGGTGCTCTACCAGCTGGCCCGGGCTTATGAGCTGCAGGGCGACATTCCCGCAATGATGAACGCCCTCGACACCCTGGTCACCCGCTACCCGCAGAGCAACTTCTGGCAGGAGGCCCGGTTCCGCCAGGGTGAACGTTATTTCGTGCTGCAGCAGTTCAACCAGGCGGAGACGGCCTACGGCGGGATTCTCGAGCGCGACGACAAATCACCCTATTACGACCGGGCCCTGTTCAAGCACGGCTGGTCCCGCTTCAAACAGCGCAAGACCGAACAGGGTCTGGACTCCTTCACCCGCCTGCTGGACCGGAACCTGGACGATTCGGCCCCCCTCGATCTGGACAAGCTCTCCCCGGGTGACAAGGAACTGCTCAATGAAACCCTGCGGGTAATCAGCCTGACCTTCTCCGAGCTGGGTGGAGCAAACCGGATCAGCGACTATTTCACCCAGCACGGACATCGCAACTACGAATACCTGATCTATCAGGGCCTGGGTGACCTGTATCTCAAACAGGAACGTATCCAGGATGCCGCCGAGGCCTACATGGCCTTTGTCAATCTCAACCCGGGTCACCCCCAGGCACCGCGGCTCTCGGTACGGGTGGTCGACATGTACACCCAGAACGACTTCCCTGCTCTGGCCATCGACAGCAAGAAGGCCTTTACGGAGCACTACGCCCTGAACGGCGAGGTTTATCGTGGACTGTCGCCTGAGGACCAGGCCTGGCTCAGCGAACAGCTGCGCACCTATCTCAAGGAACTGGCCGAGTATCATCATGCCCTGGCCCAGCGCAGCCGCAACAGCAAGTCCCGTGAGATCACCCCGGAACAGGCCAAGCACGGCACCGAGGCGGCGCATTGGTACCGCCGCTATCTCGACAGCTTTCCCAGCGACCCGAAGGCGGGTGAGATCAGTTTTCTGCTCGGCGAACTGCTGTTCGAGTTGAAACAGTACCCGCAAGCGGTGACCGCCTATGAAGACAGCGCCTACAAGCTGCCCGGGCATGACAAGCAGGCCGAGGCGGGCTATGCCGCGCTCCTCGCCTACACCCAGGGTGGACGGGAACTCGCCGACGAAGCCGCACAGGCCTGGCAAAGGCAGGAAGTGGAAAGCGCCTTGAAGTTCTGCGATGTGTTTCCGAATGACCCGCGCCGTGCCCAGGTGCTCACCGAGGCCGCCAACAAGCTGCTGGACATGAAAGACCTGGGCCGGGCTCGGGGCGCGGCCCTTCAGGTGGCCAACCTGAAACCGCCGGCGAAAGCGGAATTGCGTAAAACCGCCTGGATCGTGGCCGCCCATGCCGCCTTCGACCAGCAGGACTACCGCGCCGCGGAAACGGCCTATCAGCAGGCCCTGGCGCTCACGGATGCCAAGGACAAACAACGCAAACCCCTGGAGGATCGCCTGGCGGCCAGCATCTATCAGCAGGGTGTCGCACTCCGCGATCAGGGTGATCCGGCGGGCGCCGCGTCCCAATTCCTGCGCATTGCCGCCCTCGCTCCCAGTGCATCAATCCTCCAGACCGCCCAGTACGACGCGGCGGCCAGCCTGATCGCCGCGGGAGATTGGGCCGGCTCGGTGGAGATCCTGGAAAGCTATAAGAAACGCTATCCCGACAGCGACCTGATGCCCGATGTCGACAACAAGCTGGCTGCGGCCTACATGGAAACTCAGCAACCCCAGAAGGCCGCCAGGCAGCTCAGCTTGGTCGCCGCCCAGGCCGGAACCCCGGAACTGAAACGGGAGGCCAGCTGGCGTTCCGCAGAACTGTTTGAACAAACCGGTCAGACCCGTCAGGCCATCGACGGCTACAAGGCCTTCGTCAAACAATTCCCTCAACCCCTGGACCAGGCCCTTGAGGCCCGCCAGAAGTTGGTGACGCTCTATGACAAGACCGGAGAGACGGGTAAACGGGACTGGTGGCGCGAAGAGATCATCAAGGCGGATGCAAAGGCGGGCAAACAACGTTCCGACCGCAGTCGTTATCTGGCGGCCACGGCCAGCATCAATCTGGCAGAGGCGGATCGTCAGGCCTACCGGGGGACCAAGTTGAAAGCCCCCCTGGAGAAGAATCTGAAGCTCAAGAAGCAGCGTATGCAGGAAGCCATTAAAGCCTATTCACGGGCCGCCGAGTACGGCGTGGCCGAAGTCACTACCGAAGCCACGCACCGAATCGGGGAGATCTATCAGCAGTTTGCCGCGGCACTGATGAAATCGGAACGTCCCAAGGGTCTCAGTGCCGATGAACTGGAGCAGTATGACATCCTCCTGGAGGAGCAGGCCTACCCGTTTGAAGAGAAGGCGATCGGCCTGTACGAATCGAATGTCGAACGGGCACCACAGGGTATTTATGACGCCTGGGTGCAAGCAAGTTTCAAACAACTGGCGAAACTGATGCCGGCCCGTTATGCCAAACAGGAACAATGGGAGGGCTGGGTCGATGCGTTACGTTAATCCACGCATGGGCGGAATCGGGCTGGCCCTGCTAATGAACGCCTGCAGCAACATGACTGCGCAAACGGATCAATCCGCAGAACCGACGAAGAGCGTGGTCTCGTCGCCCCTCGCGGGTGAGATCGCGGCCGCTGAAAGGCTCTACCAGGCGAACAAGGTCGAGCGGGCCCGGGCTGAGTTACAGGCACTGATCGATGCCAATCCAAAGCGTGCCGAAGCCTACCGGGTGCTGGCCGGTCTGGAACTTGAGGAAGCCCATCCCGAGACCGCACAAAATGTTCTGGAAAAGGCGCTTGCGCTGGAACCGAACAACCCGCAGACCCTGAATCAACTGGGTGTTGCACAGCGTATGCAAGGCCGTTTCAACGAGGCCGAGCAGGCCTATACCCAGGCCCTTTCGATCGATCCGGACTATGCCCAGGCGCACCGCAATCTCGGCATTCTCTACGATCTCTACCTGGGAAAACCAGGCGATGCCCTGAACCATTACCAACGCAGCCAAGCCCTGAATGGTGCCTCCGATGCCCAGATCGAGGGCTGGATCGCCGATCTGAAACGCCGCACTGGCACCCGACCCTGAGGCCCGGATGATGAAACCGAACAACCCCACTCTGATACTGCCGGTGCTGCTGATTGCCCTGTTGTCATTCACCCAGGCTATCCGGGCGGAACAGCGGCTCGATCTGGAAGGCACCGCTATCTTCGGCAACAAGGAGTCACCCAACGTGCTGTATGTGGTGCCCTGGCGATCGGCCAAACGACTCACCTCCATGATGCCGCCGGAGATCGGCCGGCAACAGGAATTACTTTCACCCTTAGACCGTGATGTGTTTCGCAGACAGATCGATTGGTATCACAAGTATGGGGAAAACCCATAAAGAATTTGCCAATCTATGTCCTTAACGAATCCTGTTTAAATCCAGTCGCGTAATTACGGAGAACCCTATGGCGCTCATCGACACCATCATTCGCTTTTTTCAGGAAGGCGGAATCTTCATGTATCCCATTCTGGTGATCTTCGCCGGGGGTCTGGCGATTGCCATAGAGCGCTGGATCTATCTCACCGTCGCCACTGGAAGCAACAAGCGGACCTGGAAGAAGGTGCTTCCCTACCTCAACGACGGTGATTTCAAATCCGCCATGGAAGCCGCCAACAAATCCAAGACCGCGATCGGCACCATGCTCACCTACGGGTTGGCCCGGGCCCGCACCGCGCGTCGACGCGACGATGTGGAAGTGGCCATGGAAGAGGGTCTGATGGAAGCGATTCCACGCATGGAGAAACGCACCCACTACCTCAGCACCCTGGCCAACATTGCCACCCTGCTCGGCCTGCTGGGTACCATCATCGGTCTGATCAACGCCTTTACCGCAGTCTCCAATGCAGATCCCGCGGTCAAAGCCGACATGCTCTCCGCGAGTATCTCCGTGGCGATGAACACCACCGCCTTCGGCCTGATGACTGCAATCCCCCTGCTGCTGGTCTACGCCCTGCTGCAAAGTAAGACCACCGCCATTGTCGACAGCCTGGAGATGGCTTCGGTGAAGTTTCTCAACATCTTCAACGAAAAGGCCTATTCCACCCGGAGCAATGCATGAGCAGCCGCTTTCGACGCCATCATCGGGAGGTGGAACTCAACATCACCGCCTTCCTCAACCTGATGGTGATACTGATTCCGTTTCTGCTGATCACGGCGGCCTTCTCCCGCTTCTCGATCATCGAGCTGTACCTGCCGCCTGCGGGCGAAGGTGCGCTCAAGGCGATCAAGGAGTTACAGCTGGAAGTCATCATTCGCAAGCAGAGCCTGGATGTGGCGGATCGCCAGGGCGGTCTGATCCGCAGCATACCGAACACCCAACAAGGCTACGACTTCAAGGCCCTCAACGATCTGCTGGTCAAGGTCAAGGTGCGTTTCCAGGACAAGCGCAGCGTGTTCATTCTCTCGGAACCCGATACACCCTATGACACCATGGTGCAGGTCATGGATGCGGTGCGCATGACCGAACGCGTCGAGGCCGGCAGCGTCACCCAATACGAGCTTTTTCCGGAAATTTCACTGGGCGACGCCCCCCCGATCGCGGCCCAATCTCAGGTACAGGGTAACGCCTCATGAAAATGTCGCGACGTGCCAAGCGCATGGAACGCCACCATCGCCGAAACAAGGCCGGCGCGGTGCTGAACCTGGTCTCGCTGATGGATATCTTCACCATCCTGGTGTTTTTTCTGCTGGTCAATTCCGGGGATGTGCAGGTACTGCCCAACGCCAAGGCGCTCTCCCTGCCGGAATCCGTGGCCGACCTGAAACCCAATGAAACCCTCACCGTGATGGTCAACAACCGTCAGATCCTGGTACAGGGGCATCAGGTCATCGATCTTACCCGGCCGTTGCCCGAGGGCATCGTGCTGACCGCACTCAAAGATGAGTTGCAGCGGCACGCGGAGCGGGCCAAGAGTACTGCTCTGGAACCCTTCGAGGGCCACATCACCATCATGGGTGACAAGGCCCTGCCCTACAACCTTCTGAAGCGGGTCATGGCCACCTGCGCCGAGTCGGAGTACCCCCATGTATCCCTGGCCGTCATGCGTAAGAATGAACCGGCCAGAGGGGGGCAGACCCTGTGAGCGTCTCATACCGGCATTCTTCGAACCTGCCATGGAATACGGCCAGCTCCGAAGAGCGGCGCTTTCATGTCATTTTTGTCGTAACCATGGTCAGCGCACTGGTGCTGGCGCTGCTTATCACCCTGATCCAGCTTCCCGAGAAAGAGCGCTTTAAAAAGCAGACCATCCCGCCCCGACTGGCTCGGCTGATCCTGGAGCAGAAACAGCTTCCGCCGCCGCCGAAGCCGAAGCCGAAAGTAGAGCCGAAGAAACTGGTGAAGGAGGAGCCTCCCAAGCCCAAACCGGAAGAGAAGAAACCCGAGGTTGTCGAAAAGAAGCCGGAACCGGTGAAAAAGGAACCACCCAAGGTCGCGGAGAAGAAACCCAGCGTGGAAGAGGTTCGCAAAAAGGCCGCCAGCGCCGGACTGCTCGCGTTCTCCGACCAACTCGCCGACCTGCGTGAGGAACCGGTACTCAAGAACGTGCGCGGGGTGCAGAAGATCACGGACCAGGGCACCCAGGGCGTGGTGAACCAACGATCGATCATCACCTCTTCCGCCTCCCAGGGCAGCGGCGGGATCAATACCGCCGGGCTGAGTCGAGAAACCGGCAGTCAGGGTCTGAGCAGCCGCTCCACCACCCAGGTGGCCAGCAAGGACATCACCCGGGGCAGCCAGGCCGCCTCCGAAAGCAGCCGTAGCGCCAAGGGCCAGTCCCGGGGCGGACGTACCCGGGAGGAGATTCAGCTGGTCTTCGATCAGAACAAGGGCGCGGTCTATGCGCTTTACAATCGTGCCCTGCGCAAGGATCCGACACTGAGAGGCAAGGTGGTGCTGGAATTGACCATCTCAGCAAACGGCAAGGTGATCGATTGCAGGATTGCCTCTTCAGAATTGAACAATCCCCAGCTGGAGAAAAAACTGGTATCACGCATCAAGCTGTTCAAGTTTCCGAGCCGCGACGTGGACAAGGCCGTGGTCTCCTACCCGATCGACTTCCTGCCCTCATAGGCACTGGGCACCCAGCCGACGCAATCCTCATGCATCGATCCAGCCATCAGAGGCAAGGCCCAACAACCCCGTTAAACCCCAAATGTCCATTCACCCAAGTCCTGTGACACAACCGCTAAAACGGGTCAGGAACATCCGTGTCCTGCAGGTGCTCCTGACCACACTCATTTTCCAGGTCCCCGGAGCGTGCGCAGAGTGGCTGCACGAAAGCGCCGCGATCATGGGCACCCGGATATCGGTCGAGTTATGGCATGACCGGGCGGATGAAGGCGCGCAGGCGATTCAGGAGGTGTTTGACGAGTTCCGAAGATTGGATGACAAGCTCAGTCCCTACAAGGAACACAGCGAACTCTCCCTGGTCAACCGGATGGCCGCCGAGGCGCCGGTCCCCATATCCGGTGAGTTCTTTCAACTGCTCGAACGCTCACGAGACTATTCAGAGCTGACCGATGGCGCCTTCGATATCACCTTCGCCTCGGTCGGCCATCTCTATAACTACCGTACCGGCGAAAAGCCCAGTGAGGAAACCACTCAGGCCTCACTGCCCCTGATCGACTACCACCATGTCATCCTCGACCGGGAACAGAGCAGCGTGTATTTCGAGCGGCCCGGCGTCAGGATCGACCTGGGGGGCATCGCCAAAGGGTACGCCGTGGATCGCGCTATCGCCCTGCTGCAGGATCGGGGAATTCACCACGCCCTGTGACCGCCGGTGGCGACAGCCGCCTGTTGGGTGACCACCAGGGACGTCCCTGGCAGATCGGCATCCAGGCGCCCCGGCGCAAGAACGCCATCGCCACGACCCTCAACCTGTCGGACAGCGCGGTATCCACCTCCGGAGATTACGAACGTTACTTCGAGGCTGACGGCGTCCGCTACCACCATATTATCAGCCCGAAAACGGGACGCTCCGCTTCGGAGATGCAGAGTGTCACCGTGATTGGTCCCAATGCGACCCGTACTGATGCCTTGTCGACCAGTCTATTCGTCCTCGGCGTGGATGCCGGCATGGCTCTGATCGACCGGCTCGATGATGTCGAGGCTGTCATGATCGACAGCCACGGAGAGCTGTTTCTTTCCCGAGGTCTGGCAAGTCAAAAACCGGATTGATGAACCCCGGCCACACCGTTCAGACAGACCTGTACAAGTTAAAACTACATCGCGATCTCTTTCCCAGGCTCCGCGAGGGAATGCAGGGACCGGTTCATATTACTCATCAGACAGGGGTGGTATTGCAAAGCTTTGGTATGCGTTCCCACGCAGAGCGTGGGAACGCGTCGAGGTCTGGCACAGGGAGCTTAGCGATCAGGCCGACTCGCGTCGCAGCGCATAAAACTCCTCGCAAAACGACTCAAAACGCTGCGTCTCGATCGCGGCGCGAATATCCCGCATCAGCTTCTGGTAGTAGTGGAGATTGTGAATGGTATTGAGCCGCGCACCCAGGATTTCATGGCATTTGTCCAGATGCCGCAAGTAGGCGCGACTGTAGTTGCGGCAGGTATAGCAATCGCACATCGGATCTAGGGGGCCTTCGTCGTACTGATGAGCAGCATGGCGTATGCGTACCACGCCCTGATGGGTGAACAGATGGCCGTTGCGGGCGTTACGGGTCGGCATCACGCAGTCAAACATGTCGATGCCCCGCTTGACTGACTCCACGATATCTTCGGGGGTACCCACTCCCATCAGGTAACGGGGCTTGTCAGCCGGCAGACGGTCCTGAAGATGTTCGAGAATCCGCTGCCGGTCTGCATGCGGCTCACCCACCGACAACCCGCCGATTGCGTAACCGTCGAAGCCGATCTCCATCAATCCCTGCAGGGATGCCTCTCGAAGTGATTCATACATGCCGCCCTGGACGATGCCGAACAGAGCCGAGGGATTGTCCCCATGGGCCTCACGGCTGCGCCGGGCCCAGCGCAGCGAAAGCTCCATGGACTGCCTGGCTTGCGCCTCGGTGGCGGGATAAGGGGTGCATTCATCGAAAATCATGACGATGTCGGAGCCCAATGCCCGCTGCACCTGCATCGACTCCTCGGGACCCATGAAGACCTTGCTGCCGTCAATCGGCGAGCGGAAGGTGACCCCCTCCTCGGTGATCTTGCGCATCTCCCCCAGACTGAACACCTGAAAACCACCGGAATCGGTCAGAATCGGTTTTTGCCAATGCATGAAATCGTGCAGGTCACCATGCCTGCGAATCACCTCGGTGCCGGGACGCAGCATGAGATGGAAGGTGTTACCCAACACGATCTCAGCCCCCAGATCCATCAACTCCTCCGGGGTCATCGCCTTGACGGTCCCGTAGGTGCCCACCGGCATGAACGCAGGCGTCTCGATGGTCCCTCGTGAAAACTCCAATTGCCCTCTGCGGGCAGCACTATCTTTATGGAATACTTCAAATTTCATGACAACCCGATCCCATCGGAAAAACATCGTTGAAAACTGTGCGATGTATCACGCTTTGTCCTTGACTCATAACACAGGAATATTAGAAGATACTCAAGTGCTGATCCTCCTGGATCAACACACACTCCTCCATCCTCCTTTGGTGGATTTTATTAAGCGCGGCAGAATGTCCGCGCTTTTTTTTGCCTGCCTGTCGACAACCGCTGCTCTGCAACTCATACCAGATCCGGGATCAACCCGGAGTGAGAAACATCGCATCGCCATAACTGAAGAAGCGATACTTCTGCTCCACCGCATGCTGGTAGGCCTGCATGATCCGCTCATAGCCGCTGAACGCGGACACCAGCATCAACAGGGTGGACTGGGGCAGATGAAAGTTGGTGATCATCGCATCCACGCTGGTGAAGCGGTATCCCGGTCGTATGAACAACCGCGTGTCACCAGAGTAAGGGGCGATCTGTCCGGACTGTGAAGCCGCTTCGAGGCTGCGCACACTGGTAGTACCAACCGCCACCACACGTCCATTGCGTCGCCGCGTCTCCTTGACCCGCTCGCAGACCTCTTCACTGACCTCCACGGACTCACTGTGCATGACGTGCTGGTCCAGGTCATCGACCCGAACCGGCTGAAAAGTGCCGGCCCCCACATGCAAGGTCACATGAACCCGCCCGATCCCCATCCGATCGAGCTCATCGAGCATCTGCCGGGTGAAATGAAGACCTGCCGTGGGGGCAGCGACGGCACCGGTTTTTTCAGCATAAACAGTCTGATAACGGCTTTCGTCCAGGGCATCATCCTCACGCGATATATAGGGAGGCAGGGGCATATGCCCCTGCTGATCCATCAGGGTATGGAAATCCTGCTCCAGGGATCTCAACAGAAAAAAGCCTTCATCACGTTCGACTACCTCCACGGGCACGGCATCCACTCCCAGGAGGATCCTGGATCCCGGCTTCGGCGACTTGCTGGCGCGTATCTGCGCCACGGCGGTGTCTGCGCCGGTAACCCGCTCGATGAGGATTTCCAATTGTCCGCCAGTCAGTTTCCGTCCATACAACCGCGCCTTCATCACCCGGGTGTCATTGAACACCAGCAGATCACCGGGACGGAGCAATTGGGGCAGTGCGGAGAACTGCAGGTCATCCGGCTGCAGACTCCCGGACGTCAGCGCCAACAAGCGGCTGTGACCCCGCTCCCTGGGCGGATATTGAGCAATCAGTTCCTGAGGTAGGTCGTAGTCGAAATCGGACAGGCGCATAGGGCGCGGATGGTATCACGCTATGGGTTAAAGACCCATCCTGGACGATAACGAGCCACTCCTTGAACAGGCAGGTTGTGCTGATCGAGCGGATATCTCTCCAAGTCAGACATTTTCCCCTGTACCCGGTTTGGTTTTTTTGTATACTTCGCAACCTTCGGCCGCACACGACCGAAAACCCTCGACAGCGCCGGATCATTTTGAATCCTTGCCAGGATTGAGGGTAAAATCCCAACTCATGCCAGAGTGATGAAATTGGTAGACATGACGGATTCAAAATCCGTTGCCTTCGCGGGCGTGCCGGTTCGAGTCCGGCCTCTGGTACCATCAACCGGCTGTTTACACGTCACAGCGCGCACAAATCCGGCCTCATTCTGTACTGACCGGAGGCAATCTCGCGAACCGGGTCACTGGTTAGAAATTGCACAACCCATCGAGTGGATTTTGCGCTCCCATTCTGTTGAAATGAGTTCCCTCTCGGGTGTACCCCCGCGTTAAAATCCACCGACCGCATGCACTTTGTAAACTGAACCAGGTATGACCAGTCCGGACTCCACACCAACGGATGATTTCACCGATGACCCTGTGACTCCCGATCACTCAGGCATGCTCAGAGTCGCAATCGAAATCGTCGTGGCGGCGTTGATTCTGCTGGGCATCTACTATCTGTTTTCGCCCAGTGAGGAAATCGAACTGGCCCCGCCCCTGCAGGAGAGCCAGATCGACCCGATCATTCGCGCCCAGATCGAGGCAGCCGGGCAGGAGCCGGTCGCATCCACGCCCTTAGCAACAACGGACAATCCCTCACCGACCCTGTCCGAGAAATCGATCGACCCAAAGGCAGAGCGCGTGCAGGTAACCGCCACGGAACCGGTCCCGGCGCAAATCCCCGCGCCTGCCTCTGAGGTCGGGGAGAAATCCGTAGCGGAAGACGCTCGCAGCCTGGTTTCCAGACTCCGCTCAGGCAGCCTCACTCTCAACAACACGCAGATCATGGAGCGGGCCGCCGAATACCAGACATCAGATCGGCAAACGGATGCCTATCTGCTGCTCTTCTACGCAGCCCGGAACGGTAATGGCCCGGCAGCCTTTGCCCTCGCCAGCCTGTACGACCCGAACCACTTTAAACCCGGAAACGAGCTGTTGGAGTCACCGGACGTATTCCAGGCCCACAAATGGTACCTGGAGGCTGAAAAACAGCAGGTGCCCGGTGCCCGGGAGCGACTGCAGATCCTGCGCAGTTCGATTGAAACCCAGGCACGATCCGGAGACCCCAGCGCCCAGCGCCTGTTGCTCAACTGGCAATAATCCGAAACATGAACAGGAGTTTACCGATGATTTTGTCGAGATCGGCTCTCATCCTTATCCTGGGAGTGCTTCTGGCCGGCCCCCTGATGGCCGCGACAGACCGTCCGCTCCTCATGGAAGGCAAGCGGGCCCTGTACCAGCGGGTACTCAGCAAACCCGGGGCATATCTGTTTGAGCAGATTCAGCAGGGCGAGGGAAGCTCCGCCACCCCCTTCAGCGTCTACTACGTCTACGAGCGTCAACCTCGCGATGGAGCAGTGTGGCTGAAAGTCGGTCTCAACCGTTACGGGGATATTGCCGGTTGGGTTCCCGAGGTGGACACACTGCCCTGGAATCAGGGCCTCACGGTGGCCTTTCGCGACCCCATGGGCAGCGATCGAGTGCTGCTGTTCAACGACAAGCAATCCCTGAAAAAGGTCATCGAGGAGAATGATCCCGCAGCCTACCGCAGCCTCTACGACGCCGCCGCATCGGGACACCTGGACAAGGACTCTCCGGTGGTCGCCATCCAGCCCAGAACCCATATCGACATTCTCAAGGATTTCTATCTGGTACCCATCCGGGATCACGAGGATGTTTTTATCGGCAGCGAGCAGGCAAGGATGCTGGAGGTCTCGAGCGTGCCCCTGCAACCGGTTGAAAACACCCCCCCCAAGGCCCCGGTCAAAACCGATACCAAGACATCCCGGTTCCGTTCCGCGGTGGTGTTCGTCATTGACTCCACCCTCTCCATGGACCCCTACATCGACCGCACCCGGGAAGCGGTGCGCAAGATCTATGACACCATCACCCAGGAGGATCTGACCGGCGACGTGAGTTTCGGTCTGATCGCGTTCCGCGATAATCCGCAGGCCGCACCCGGGCTGGAATACCTGACAAAAACCTTCGTCGACCTGGATCAGGGGCAGGACGCGGAGGGCTTTTTCTCCCAGGTTTCCTCCCTAAAGGCCGCCACGGTCTCCAGCCGGGACTTCTCTGAAGACAGCTTTGCCGGTGTCAACGAAGCGATCGCCGGAATCGATTGGCAAGGACAGGACGCCCGCTATGTGGTGCTGATCACCGATGCCGGGCCTCGCGACCCGGGTGACCCCCTATCAGGAACCGGCATGTCCAGCGCCGCCCTCAGAAGACTTGCGCAGAACAAGGGTATCGCTCTGTCGGTCCTGCATCTGCTGACCCCTAGCGTGATGGCCGACCATCAGAAAGCGGAAGAGGTCTACCGGGACCTCTCCTACTACCCCGGCATCGGCAGTTTCTATTTTGGCGTGGAAACCGGTAATGTGGAGCGGTTCGGCCGGGTGCTCGATTCCCTGGCCCAACAGATCACCGAGCAGGTGAAACTGGCGGCCATGGCCTCAGCCGGGAAAAACCTGGCGGAAGCCCGCCAGGCCCGCGAAGAGGTGGCGTCCGAGGCGACGGAGAATGATCCCCTGGCCCAGTTTCAGGCCAAAGTCGCCAAGCTGGGCTATGCCTTGAGAATGCGCTATCTGCAAAAGGACGACAAACAGCATATCCCGAGTATCTTCAGCGCCTGGCTGGTGGATCGGGACCTTACCAATCCGCAACGTCAGACCCTGGATGTTCGTGTGCTGTTGACCCGGGATCAGTTGAGCGATCTGCACGCGATCATGCGCCAGGTACTGCAAACCGCGGAAGAGGGACTACTTTCACCCCGCACCTTCCTCAACGACCTGAAGAGCCTGGCGGCCACCATCGCCCGTGACCCGGAACAGCTGGGCACCACCACCCGGGTCACCGGTGCCCGGGAAGGCAACCTGGCGGACATGGGATTCATGCGCGAGTACATCGAGGACCTGCCCTACACCGGAGAGGTGATGAACCTGTCCCTGGAAAACTGGCAGGATTGGCCGGCCAAGGATCAGATTGCTTTCATCAACCGCCTGGAAGAGAAGATCAACTACTACCAGGTGCTGCACGATCACACCGATCTCTGGGTATCCCTGGACGGCGGTCCGGT
The DNA here is from genome assembly GCA_040507245.1 of Candidatus Thiodiazotropha sp. Taxonomy (GTDB): domain Bacteria; phylum Pseudomonadota; class Gammaproteobacteria; order Chromatiales; family Chromatiaceae; genus Thiodiazotropha. The sequence goes on along the minus strand of JBEVVH010000005.1, from coordinate 6,293 downwards.
CACCGGTGACTCCGTATTCCCCATCAGCCTGGAAATGCTGCCCTGACAGCACCCATAGCATGAGCGCAGTAACCCCCCAAAGCAGCGGTGCGTCCGCTTCGCACCTGACCGGCGATCGGGTGTTGATCTACCATCTGCGCGATGTGGTGAAAACCCGTCAGGCCGAAGGCACCGCCTTTCGCTTGCGGGTACCCAGTCTGCAGATCGCCCTGGGTGAGAAGATCGCCCTCATCGGGGAGAGCGGCTGCGGCAAAAGCACCCTGCTGGACATGCTTTCCATGATTCTCAAACCCAGTGAGACCGGCTCATTTCGTTTCCGCCCGGAGCGTGGCGCCGAGCCGGTGGATATCTCCAATCTGTGGAACAGAAAGCAGCTCAATCAACTTGGGGACCTGCGCCGTCTGCGCATCGGCTACGTAATGCAAACCGGTGGCCTGCTACCCTACCTCAGCGTGCGCGAAAACATCAGCCTGTCACGCCGACTACTGGATATGCCGGACGACGGTCTGGTTCAGGAACTGGCCGCAGACCTGGGTATCAAACAGCATCTGGACAAGCTGCCGCATAAACTTTCGGTGGGTGAACGACAACGGGTTGCCATTGGTCGCGCACTCGCGCACCGCCCCTCAATCGTGATTGCCGACGAACCCACAGCATCCCTGGACCCGATCGCGGCGGAACGCATCATGTCCCTGTTCATAGAGCTCGTGGATGAACTGCACATCACGGTGATTCTTGCGAGTCACGCCTGGCGTCACATCAACCGTCTGGGTCTGCGCCATCTGGAGCACCATACCGAACGGGCCAACGACGGCTCCCTGACCGAGACCGTGGTAACCGGCTGATGAAACACCGGCTCAAGGACATCATCTGGCTGGCCGGTCGGGACTACCGCAATGAGTGGCAGATGTCCGGCTTCTTCATACTCGCCCTGGCGGCCGTCCTGGGCCCCATGCTGATCCTGTTCGCACTCAAGTTCGGCATCATCGGCAGTATGCTCGACAACCTCATCGAAGACCCGCGGAACCGTGAAATCCATCCAATCGGCAGTGGCCGCTACGATGCCGCCTGGATTGAACAACTGCGCACACGCCCCGAGGTGTCTTTCATCATGCCGCGCACCCGTTCCATTGCCGCCACCATCGACCTGGACAGCGACACCTCAAAACGAATCATCTCCGTCGAGATGATTCCCAGCGGAACGGGCGACCCGCTGTTGAGCGGCCGCCGGACACCCGACAATACGGATGAAATCGTGCTCTCACGCAGCGCGGCGGACAAACTCAATCTCAAGGTGGGCGATAGCGTCGATGGCAGTCTGGCCCGACGTTATCTCGGACGTAGTGAGCGGGTGCATCTCAAACTCAAGGTGGTGGATATTGCGGGTACAGCGAGTTTCGCCCGGGATGGCGCATTTACCAGTCTGCCTCTGCTGGAACACGCAGAAGCGTTTCGCGACGGCCATGCGGTTGCCGAATACGGCTGGTCAGGTTCCACCTTACCTGCACAGGATCGTTACTACCCCAGTTTCCGCCTCTACACCGATTCGATCTACAACGTCAGCCGCATGACGGCTGCGCTCAACAAACTGGGCATCGAGGTCACTACCCGGGCGGCCGACATAGAAATTGTGCGCAACATGGACCGCAACCTGAGCCTGGTGTTCTGGTTGATTGCAATCATCGGTCTGGTGGGTTTTTCATTTTCCCTGGGCGCCAGCCTGTGGGCCAACGTGGACCGTAAACGCAAGGAACTGAGCGTACTCAGACTGGTGGGTTTCCGCACCGCAGAGATCATCTGGTTCCCGGTTATTCAATCATCCTTCACCGCGATCCTGGGCTGGCTTACCGCATCACTGATCTATCTGGGAGTGAGTTACTCAATCAACCATCTGTTCGCCGCACAGATGCAAGCCGGCGAACAACTCTGCCGCCTGCTCCCTCAGCACTATGCCGTTGCACTCGGACTGACCCTGGGCTTCGCCATTCTCGCGGCTGCTTTGGCGGGCATGCGGGCGGCCCGGATTGAGCCGTCAGAGGGACTTCGGGAGATATAACCGGCTGTTCACTGGATATCCGCTTGCTGGCGAAGTGCACAGTGGATTGCTCACGGATCCAGCCGACCACAAGTGTAATGGCCAACTTCTGGCCTGAGCACACAGGCGCTCAATCAGGCACTTCACGCCCGACACAATCCCAGCCTGTCCCGCAACGCATTTAATGTCCATAAAAAAGCGGCCGCCAAGTGCACTTGGCGGCCGCTTTATCAGTCTTAGGTCAGTGTTAGATCAGAGCGATCTTCAGACCTTACGACGTCTGCTGTAAGAGACGAAACCCAGCAGAGCGGAACCGAACAACCAGGCGGCGGCAGGCAGGGGCACGGCGCTCATGGTCAGATCATAGTCGGAACTGATTTTCGGATCGATTGCGTTGAGGGCAAAACCGGAGATGGTGAAGATGTAATCACCTGCGGTCAGACTGAAGGCCTGAGAGAAGGTGGTACCCAGATGGAATTGCTCATCCGTGTTAATGTTGGTCAACAGCAGGTCATCGCCGAACATACCTTGATGGGTGCCCTGAAACATGATGTCCAGGCTGCCTGCATCTACGCTGAAATGATAAGCATCGAGAAAATTTCCGGTAGGCTGGGGAGTGGCGTAGGTATCACCAACCCCTGAGAAAGAACCGGCGTCGTAGGACGCGGCCTGAGCACCCAGGGACAGGAAAGCCAGAAGTGTTCCCAGTGTGAGTGTGCGTAAGAGTAACTTCTTCATAATTTCATCCTTAAAATGTTTCTAATTAGTCTAGTTACCTTCAGCCAAAACGGCTTACGGCAACGTGAAATTACCATTAGGTTCCTAAAGTCGCAATTCTGAATACCCCTTATGTGGAACTGGTTCGCAGGTTTCGTAAATGCGGACAGAACTTCGGGATATTGAACTATGTTCAGATGCAATCGTAAATAAACAATGTATAGCTCTAATTGGGAAAAAGTATGACCTCGACTCGACGGATACCACGACGTTCATCCAAGGTGTTCTGCCCGGATTCCGGACTGACGGCACCCACTGCCGTAACACGCAACCGCGCATCGTCCACACCGCGTTGCAGGAAGAACTGTTTGACCTCTTCGGCGCGCTTGAGTGAAAGACGATCGTTATAACTCTTGTTTCCCTGGGGGTCCGCATAGCCGGTGATCTTCAGAAACGTGTTTTCATCCAGCAGCATCTTGTATTGAACCGACTTCAACAAAGGGATGTATTGGGTGGGTATGGTGAATTTATTGAAGTCGAAATAGACGAAATAACGAGTCGCCAGCGCGATGTTTTCATAAGAATTGACATCAGGATCCCCCAGTTCCAGATTTGTTTCGATTTCCGGAACCTGGCGGCTGGCTTCAACCGCCGACGCCATATCAGGCTTGGGAATGTCTGGCACGGGTTCAACCAATGCCGATCCCTGGGTGGCCTGTGCCGCAGTCAACTGCCCTGCACGGAAGGGACCAGAGGACTCCTGAATCGCAGTGCGCTCATTCAGAAACTTTACTTCGACCTCGTGCCACAAACGACCGAAGGCATCCGGAAACAGCCGCACCATAAGCATGATCAAACCGCCCACCGCGACCCAGGCGGCAACATGTAACAGTGAACGTTTGACCTTCTTAGCCAACCCGGATTCCCCCGGGTAGGCATGATGAACCTGCTCCTGACCGGCGTTGATTTCAGGACATCCATCCACCCACAGGGATGGCATGCTCAGATTCTCATCAACCGAGATACCATGTGTGCTGTTGAACAGGGATACTGATGGTAAGCCACCCTTTTCCGAATTGCCGATACTGCTCGTTGACAAATTGGAAACATTCGAACTGGTTTCACTGGACATGAACCAGACGCCACCCCAACGATGCTCGGGATCCGCCGATGAAGAAAGCCTGGGCTCCTTCTTATCTGGCGAGGACTTCTTTACAGTGACGGGTTTTGTAGCTTTCTTATTCGCCTGCCGGGGAGACTTCGGGTGGTTACGACGACCATCGTTACCAGCCTCCGAGAACACACTACCCAAATCCATCGAATCCAGAGAACCTTTCCAGATATCTTCGGCACTGGGCAGAGATGCTGATGATTTGGCTTCGCCTGGCGCACGCTTCTGTTGCTGATCAGGATCCGATTCCGGTGCAGATCGGGGCTTTGAATCGTTGCTTACCTGAGGCAATGTGGATTGTCGCTCGGTGTGAAGATGCGATTCATCCTTCCAGATCAGCCAATCGGAATCCAGGGAATCAAAATCATCCAGCGATTCCAACGGCACCTCATCGATCGCCGAGAGAAAATTTTCCGTAATGTTCTGCGTGCGCTCAAAGTGCGGGGTCAGGTTGCGAAGCGACGTTTTGAGTGGGCTGGCGATGCGGCTCACTTATAGGGTGATCGCCAACCGCCTGCTGCATACCCTGATGCTGCTTTAGGGACCGGTACTGGGCGGCGAACTGTTGAACTGTCACTTGCCCGGCCAGACTGATCCTCTGCTCATCCACCAGTTCCTCAATGATGGTAAGCGCGTCTTCATCGGTCAGCTCCTGCTTCTCCTCCAATGAGCCGAACAGCAGCAAACGACTCATCAGGTGATTGATATTTCTCGCCACACCTTGAGATGCCTGGTGAATCAGGTGATAGACGTCATCCTGTATTTGAGGATTGTCCCGCCATCCCACTATTCCCAGTCGATGAATAACGTACTCCCGGGTTTGCTCCTCAGTCATGGGTTGAATTTGACAGATTGCAATCAACCGCTGCTGAATGTGTTCCATACCCGGACCGAGCAACAGTTCCCGCAACTCATCGTGTCCGATCAATACGATCTGCAGCAAGGAATGGCTGCCCTGCTGAAGATTCGAAAGCAGTCTCAACTCTTCAAGACCATTCAAAGACAGGTTTTGCGCTTCATTGAGAAAAAGAATGGACCGCTTACCCTGTTCATGCAGATTGGAAAGATGTTTGTGGATACTGGTCAGCAGCGTAGCCTTGTTGTATGTCTCAGCAGGAAGACCGTACTCCAAAGCGACCTTGCGCAATAACTCTTCTGCATGCAACTGACTGGTGACCAGATTGAGGGCCTGAAATTTTTCGGCATCAATCTCTGATATGACATCTCTCACCAGGGTGGTCTTGCCGGACCCGGGCTGGCCCGTGATCATGACAAAACCCTCGCCCTGTTGCAGCGCATAGGCCAGGTAGGCAGAGGCCCTCAGATAATTCTTGTGAGCGTAGCGAAATTTTTCGTCTGCGCTTAAGCGGAAGGGTGTATCCCTAAATCCATAGTAAGACTCATACATTTGCTGGAATCCCTCGTATGGTCCATCACTCAGCATGTATTGAGCTTGAGTCTAAGGCATTGTGTTGACCGATGAAATGGGCATGAGCATAAAAAAATCCCGAGGTCGGGTGATAGATTCCCAAAACCTCAGGATTGATCGGTCAGTTGCAGTTTAAGCCCAAGCCCTGAAACCGGTATGGTTAGCTTATTCAAACTCTCCGTTCAGTTGACACTTTTCGCGACGATGTTGGACAAGCCGCTAGCGCGTCCGCTCACGTCATAGGCAGAAATGGCAACGTAGTAATTACCCAGCTCGATATCATCAATCGTATAGCTGCTGATGTCGCCGCGATTCACATCCACATACATCTGAAGATTGCTTTGGCTTGTACCCACATAGATGGTGTAACCATCGATGTCCGCAAGGTTGAGCGGAGTGCCGTCGATGCGGGTCGACGGAGCAGTCCATCTCAGCGACATCGAACCGGTTGTGGCGGCGGCAACCTCCACGGTATTCACTCTGATCGAGAAAGCCGCCAGGGTCACATCATCGGTACCATCGCTGACAGTGATGCGGATATTGTTGTAGTCACCCACATCCTGGACCGCAGGGGTACCCGTCAAGGCGCCGGTATTCGTGTTGAAACTTGCCCAGAAAGGCAGATTGGTCACACTGAAACTCAAGTCGTCCCCATCTGCATCATTGGCGGTGGGAACGAAGCTGTAGGCCGTACCCGCATCGATGCTGGTCTGAGGGGAGCCACTGATGGTCGGCGCCTCATTTGCAGCAGCCTGGGCATCGGTGCACATCTCATTGGAGACGTAAAACTCGGCCGCTTCAACGTAGCGCGACTCGATTTTGAAACAGTGGCGGTTACTCAGATCCAGGCCGGTGCAAGCGAGTCTTCGATCTCATGAAAGATTTTGGGACATCCAAGTCCACCAAAATCGATTCGATCTTTGACAGCCTATTAGTGCCCC